>NZ_JAEPRF010000004.1:0-203048 GCF_022501545.1 Macrococcus sp. PK | reverse complement strand
CAGTAATGTATGGAGCTGACGAATACTAATCGATCGAAGACTTAATCAATTTTATAGATTTTTTATTCGGTATTGCCGAGTAATATCTAAATTTTCTTCTTACTTATCTAGTTTTGAAAGTATAATATTATTATCTTTCATTTGTCTGGTGACGATGGCAGAGAGGTCACACCTGTTCCCATACCGAACACAGAAGTTAAGCTCTCTAGCGCCGATGGTAGTTGGTCTTACGATCCGCGAGAGTAGGACGTTGCCGGGCAATTCATAAGAGATCCTTCGGGGTCTCTTTTTTGTTTATATATTTAATCATATGTTTATATGAGTGGGCGAAATAATAACTATTTCGCCCACTCGGCATATAAATTTTACAAAAAAGTATATCGAGTGGTCGAATTGTACCGTAATTCGCCCACTGAGCCCTTCTCCATAATCAAAAGGGAAACTGAGTGGTCGAATTATCTTACTTTTCGCCCACTCGCACGATTTCTAATCATAGTATTTAAAGTGAGTGGGCTGCAACACAACAATGCAGCCCACTCATCAAACAAAAGAAGTATTATTATCCATCAATCAATTACATTAATACAAACATTTCATGATACAATAATATATATTTGAAAAATAGGTGAAGAAAAATGGAATTACTAATTAATTCAATAGAAGAAACGCAAAAACTTGCTACAACAATTGCCCAATTTTCAAAGCCACAAACAGTTATTTTGTTAAAAGGTGATCTTGGAGTGGGTAAAACAACATTTAGTCAATATTTTGGACAGGCGTTAGGTGTAGCATTTGTTATCAGTTCTCCAACGTTTAATATCATTAAATCTTATGAAGCGCGCATCCCGTTTCATCATATGGATTGTTACCGTTTAGTAGGTGCGGAAGATGATTTAGGATTTGATGATTATTTTTATGGTGATGGTGTTACTTTAGTAGAGTGGCCACAAATGATTGCTGACTTTCTGCCTGATGATTATCTGCAAATTGAAATAGAGCGTATTGATGATACGAGACGTTTATTTAAACTTTCGTCACATGGTAATCGTTCAACAAATTTAAAGGAGCAAATTGAGTATGAGACTACTACATATCGATACGAGTAATCAACCGTTATCTGTTGCTATTACTGAAGGTAATGAAGTGTTAGCAGAATTTAATAGTGGAATGAGAATCAACCATTCAATTACAATGATGTCTCAGATTGAATCTCTTTTAGAATATACAAAACTTGAAATGAAAGATATTGAAGGCATTGTAGTGGCAAAAGGACCAGGTTCATATACAGGGTTACGTATAGGTGTTACAGCTGCAAAGACACTTGCTTATACTTTAAATATTCCCTTATATGCTGTATCTAGTTTAGCTGCCATTGCTGCAACTGTGAGAATGCATGAATTTTTATTGATACCTGTTATTGATGCCCGACGTAACCACGTATATGCGGGCATATATCGATACAAGGGTGTTAAATTAGAACTTGTTGAAGATGATACGTATATATCAATTGATGAATTAAATCAAAAATTAAAAGAACAACATTTACCGTATCTATTTATTGGAATGGATGCTGAGAAACTGGCAGAACAGTTAAAAGGTCCATCTTACTATTGTATTCCTCGCAGTGCTGAAATGAGAAGACTCATTAATGAATCGTATTTAGTCAATGCACATACGTTTGAACCTACGTATTTGAGAATATCAGAGGCTGAACGTAATTGGCAGAACAATCAGGCTTAACAATTAGAAAGATGTTGCTTGAAGATGTTCCGGCAATATATGAGATAGAACAAAAAGCGTTTCCATCAGGTTCATGGAATTTAGATGCTTTTTATCATGAACTCGAAAAAAATGAGTTTGCGCATTATTTTACGATGTTGCAGGATAATAAAGTAATAGGATATCTCGGTATGTGGATAGTTATTGATCAGGCACAAATTACTACGGTTGCAATAGATGAAGCAATGCGTGGCAAAGGATATGGTAAGTTATTATTAGAGTATGTTATGAATTATGCACGTCTTACTTGTGAAATGATGAGTCTGGAAGTGAGAGAAGAGAACTTAACGGCTCGTCGTTTGTATGAATCATTCGGTTTTACATATGGTGGAGTTAGACGTGACTATTATGGTCCGAATCAGGATGCGAAAGTTATGTGGGTGAAATTAAAATGAGCGATATAACAATATTAGCAATAGAAACAAGTTGTGATGAAACTGCAGTGAGTATTGTAAGAAATGGATATGAGGTGCTGAGCAACGTCGTTAACAGTCAAATAGAATCTCATAAACGATTTGGTGGCGTTGTACCAGAAGTAGCAAGCAGACATCATGTAGAAAATATTACAATCGTTATTGAAGAAGCAATTGATGAAGCGAATCTTAGTTGGAATGACATTGATGCCGTTGCAGTGACAGAAGGACCAGGTCTAATCGGTGCATTGCTTGTAGGCATCAACGCAGCAAAAGCATTAGCGCTAGCGCATAACAAACCGTTAATACCTGTACATCATATCGCAGGGCATGTTTATGCGAATCATATTGAAGAACGATTAGCTTTTCCGTTATTAGCTTTAGTGGTGTCAGGAGGTCATACAGAACTGGTTGTTATGAAAGACCATATGGACTTTGAAATTATTGGACAGACACGTGATGATGCTGTCGGTGAAGCGTACGATAAAGTAGCTAGAACTATTAATCTACCTTATCCGGGAGGACCTCATGTTGATAGATTAGCCGCCATTGGTGAGGATAATTTAAAATTACCACGTCCAATTTTAGAAGGCTATGATTTTAGTTTCAGCGGTTTAAAAAGTGCCGTAATTAATACATTGCATAATAAGAATCAAAAAGGTGAAAGCTATAAAGCAGAAGATGTGGCAGCAAGCTTTCAGGCGAGTGTCATTGATGTGTTATCAGAGAAAACATTTGATGCATTAGCTGAATATAATATTAAACAATTACTGATTTGTGGTGGTGTAGCGGCAAATAAAGGATTACGTGAACGTATGACGCAGCTATGTGCAGAAAAGAATATTAAATTGATGATACCTCGCTTTGAATTATGTACAGATAACGCAGCGATGATTGGTGCAGCAGCATATTATCAGTATATTAAATCTGAGTTTGCTGGAATGAATTTAAATGGAAGATCAAATATTGAATTAAAATAAAGGACAAAGTGAAAACTTTGTCCTCTTTTTAATGCATTATAGCGACGCAACCATTTAATAGTACAGTTAAAATGATTGAAAGAATAACCGATAGAATAATACTTCCTAAACAGCTACGTGGAAAACGATACATATATATACCCCTTAAAATATGATGGTGTCTGATTGAATAAAATTTCTACAATATATATACCACTTACATATAAAATTAAGCATTTATTTTTATCAATTTGTCTGTATTTTATCAACGCGAACACATGTACTTGTACACAAGTTGTGCACAAAATGTGTATAACTTAATGTCAATAGGGAGTATTACACAAAATTAATCATAATATAATACCCTTTTTCTGTGGATAACTAGGATAACTCTGTGGATTAGTGTAATAAAAGGATTTTTATTGTGTATAACTTTGTGTACAAAAATAACTGCCTATGTCGGTTAAATTTCTAATGTCAATTCTAATTCTGTCCACTGTTCGACTTTTTGTTCGAGTGTTTGATTTAATGTAATAAGTTCTTCATTTAAAGCATGAGATTTTTCATGGTCATTAAATACTTCTGGTTGCGTAAGTCGTTCCTCTATACTACTAATTTGACTTTCCAGGTGCTGAATATCTTTTTCTGTACTTTCTAATTGACGTTCTAGTTTACGTCTTTCTTTTTGGTTCGCTTTAAAGTCATCGTTAGTCGTTTCTTTAGTAATTTGCTTTGACTCCTGTTCGATTAAGCTTTCATGCGCTAATCGTTCTTCTTCTTTTTCGATAAAATATGAATAGTCGCCGAGGAATAGCTTTCCACCCTTATCTGTCATCTGGAATATCTTTGTCGCTATTTTATTGATGAAATAACGATCATGGCTGACAAATAACAAGGTTCCTGGATAATGGATAAGTGCATCCTCCAGCACTTCTTTTGCATCGATATCGAGGTGGTTAGTCGGCTCATCAAGAATTAACACATTGTTTTCTTCAAGACTAAGTTTAGCAAGTTGTAATCTCGCTTTTTCTCCACCTGATAAGTCATTGATGATCTTTTTCACATCATCCTGAACGAATAGAAAGCGACCCAGTACAGTACGAATATCTTTTTCAGGCATTGTTGGATAGTACTGCCATAATTCTTCTAGTACAGTATTATTTGAAGAAAATTCTGCTTGCTTTTGATCGTAATAGCCGATTGAAAGATTAGCACCATACTTAATGTCACCGTGTAGTGCAGTTAACTGTTTGGCGATGGTTTTAATAAGCGTTGTTTTACCGATACCGTTTGGACCGATAAATGCGACGGCATCCTGTTTTTTTATATCTAAGTTTAAATGTTCAGCAAGTGGCGTATCATAGCCGATAGCAAGGTCATCGATACGTAATACGTCATTTCCTGTTTCCTTCTGAATATTAAATCTTAAATTCATAGAATGATCGTCTTGTTTCGGAATATCTATCTTAGTCATTTTCTCAAGTACTTTACGACGTGATTTCGCCATACCACTCGTTGACGCACGTGTAATATTTTTTTGGACAAAGGTTTCCAAACGTTTAATCTCAGCCTGTTGTCGCTCATACTGTGCCTGCATCTTCTCGTAAAATTGATCACGTTGTTCAATGAATTTTGAATAGTTACCTATATATTTCTGAACTTGTCCTAATGCAACATCGTATACTGTATTAACAACTTTATCTAAAAAGTAACGGTCGTGTGAGATAATTACGATGGCACCATCATACGTCGTTAAATAATTTTCGAGCCAGGTAGTTGTATCCATGTCGAGATGGTTAGTAGGCTCATCGAGAAGTAGTAAGTCAGGATTATGAAGTAGCATTTCAGCAAGAGCAAGACGTGTCTTTTGTCCACCTGAAAATGTATCAATCTTTTGATCAAAATCTTCAGGTTTAAAGTTGAGACCTGTGAGCACTGTCTTTATTTTTGTTTCATAAAGATAGCCATCCTGAGCTTCAAATTGTTGCTGTAATTTCTCATAACTCGTTAATTTTTCCTGATATGCATCCGTGTGTGCATTATGACTTTCTTCGCTTAAATACAAAGCGATTTTGTCTAATTCCTGCTGCATTTTTTCCAGATGAAGGAACGGCTTTTTCATCGCTTCGTAGACGGTTCCTTCTGCATTCAAAGTCATTTGCTGTGTAAGATAACCTAGTTTAATGTTTTTCGACATTGAAAGATTACCTGAATCATAATCTTCAGTACCTGCAAGAATCTTCATTAAAGTAGTCTTTCCAGCACCATTTCTACCGACAATAGCAATACGGTCGTTAGATTTAACTTCGAATTTCACATTCGAAAATATATTTTCACCTGAGTAGGATTTAGTTAAGTTGCTTGCTTGTAATAATATCAAGTTATTTCACCTCACTTTCATTGTACATGAAGGACGATGAGGTGGGAATGTTTTAATCAGTTTTGTGAAATTTCACATAGTCAATTAATATGTTAAGTGTTATAATCAAAAGTGATGTGAAATCTATCACAAATTTACTTGAAACAGGTGAGTAGGATGTCAAAGGACGAAATAAAGATTCCTAAAGCCACACTAAAGAGACTTCCTTTATATTATCGTTTTGTGAATACGTTATATAATTCAAATGTGGAAAGAGTCAGTAGTAAGGAGCTAAGTGAAGGCTTACAAATTGATTCGGCAACAATACGAAGAGATTTTTCTTATTTTGGTGAGCTAGGAAAAAAAGGATATGGCTACAACGTTAACTTTTTATTAAACTTTTTTAAGACAACTTTGCAGCAGGACATGATTACAAAAGTTGCAATTATCGGAGTAGGGAATCTGGGAACTGCACTTGTTAATTATAACTTCTCGATCAATGATCGCATGAAGATTACAGCAGCCTTTGATACAAGCTCAACTTCAATCGGTAAGACGATTGGTAAGATCACAGTTGAAGATATGAAGGATTTCGAAAAAGTTGTTGAAGAAACTGGTATACAGGTTGTAATATTAACAGTACCAGGTGCTGTAGCACAAGACGTGGCAAATAGAGTGACAAAAGCACAAATAAAAGGTATATTAAACTTTACACCAGAACGTTTAACAGTACCAAATGGGGTGCACGTGCATCACATCGATTTAGGTGTTGAATTACAGTCGCTAATATTCTTTATGAAAAATCATTAGGGGGTAAAATAGATGTTATTTGTAAATACGGTTGGACTTGCCTTAACAGGACCAGTAATGGTTTTCTTGGGTATAATCGCGTTAATTATTTTCGGACCTAAGAAATTACCAGAATTCGGTCGTGCGATGGGTACATCTTTAAAAGAATTTAAAGATGCAACAGATGGTATTATGAAAGATCATGACAAAGATAATAAAGACGTAAAATAATTTAGAAATTCAAAACGGCGACAGTGTTTGCCGTTTTTTTATGAGGAGGTCCATTCCTTTGATGAATAAAGATGATTTAACCGTTGTTGAGCATTTGGATGAATTGCGTAAACGCATTATGGTCGTGCTCTATTGTTTAGTAGCTGGGACGGCAGTCGGATTTTACTTTGGTAAACCTGTTACGAAATTCTTAACAAAAGATGATGTTCCTAAAGAAATAGAATTACATTATTTTAAAGTCAGTGATCCGTTAACGATTTATATTACAGTGATTATGATTATTGCACTTATAATAATTTCTCCTGTAATTTTATATCAAGTTTGGGCTTTTATATCGCCGGGATTGCATCCGAAAGAACGTCGTGCAACTCTTGCTTATATTCCAATTAGTATTATTTTATTTTTAGCAGGACTAGTTTTTAGTTATATGGTAGTATTCCCATATTTAATATACTTTACTGTCGGACTTGCGAGTGAGATGGGTGTTAATCAGATGATCGGTGTCAGGGAGTATTTCAATGAAATGCTGAGATTTACGATTCCATTCGGATTCTTGTTCCAGTTACCGATACTGTTGTTGTTTTTAACAAGACTTGGTATTGTAACACCGATGTTCTTAAAGAAAAATCGTAAATACGCATACTTTGGATTATTTGTAGTTGCAGCACTAATTGCCCCACCTGATTTAATAACTTATTTTATGTTTGCTCTCCCGATGATATTATTATACGAAGTGAGCATACAAATTAGTAAGATTGGGTATCGTCAATTTTTAAAAGGTGAACAACGTTTAATTGAAGAAGAACTAATGGACTAACCACTCTGGAAAGTGGTTAGTTTTTTGATGTTTAGTGGAAAAAATTTCAAACAAGTGCCCACTTGGAATCAGAAGTGTGCACGAACAGGAAAAAACTTCAAACAATTGCCCACATGGAATCAGAAGTGTGCATGAACAGGAAAAAACTTCAAACAAGTGCCCACATGAAATCAGAAGTGTGCATCTATACCCATTAATATCCAACTCAAATTTGATATGTACCCTCTTTATCTGTACGTTTTAAATTTTTCCTGATAAAACGCTCGATTTTGTAGTTTCTCCCATCACTTCCCATGATAAACTTCGTAAATTTACCAACTTTCACACTGCTCACTTTATGAATTGCACAATATTCTTTAAGCGCATAGTGCATCACATCATTAAAACTATAAATTTCATGACAGCATGGCATCTTTATCAGATTAGATAAGACTACGTCTTGCACAACAGCACATTTCGGACATTTCAAACCTTTATTAAACACAGCTTCTGAAATATCCAGTTCAATACGATGAATTGATTCTGATCGATGAGCTTTCACAAGTGATTCTGCAATATCATAGTCAACTTCCATTACAGGGTGCATCTTTAATTCATGAAATGATGACTGCAATTCGTTTGCGTGTAACAAGCGTGGATGTCTACCGTCATTTTTAAACGTCACATCATTATTTACAAATACAAAAAACCCCACAACTGTAAAGTTCACGCCGAAATGCTTCCATATATAATTCCTTAAAAAAGTTTCAGATCTGCTGATCTGTAAATCAGGATTTTCAATCTCTTTATAACCGTGATAGAATTTGCCATCTTGATAACGAGAATCCCTCGTATAGTATTTCGCGTCTAATATATATGCACTTTGATTCACGATAACGATTGTATCGAACTGTCGTTCAATCTTACCATCTAACAATCTTAAATCCTGAATGACTAATGCAATTCCGAAATTTACACGACTAACAATACGATCAAGCAGTTGCTCGCCGTAATAGCCTTTTAATTCTAATTCATAATCGGATAAATCGAGATTACTGCGTCCTTTGAGGTGGTGTAACTGAAGCAAAGAAGAGGAAGGTTGTCTTGTTTTGATAATCATAAAGTCTCCTGTTAGATATTCAATGATTAATACACTCTCTTTATATCACGAATTTCTAAAACATGCTAAAATAAAGTCAATATGTAAGGGGTGGCAACATGAATAATATATTAGATATTGCGAATCTCGCTGGCGTTTCAAAAAGCACCGTCTCAAGATATTTAAACGGTGGTTCAGTAAGTGAGAAGACGAGACAGAGAATTGATAAAATTGTGCAGGAAACGGGTTTCAAGCCTAACCAGTTTGCACAAAGTTTAAAAGCGAAGCGCACGAATATGATAGGTGTTATCGTACCCCGTCTAAATTCATTTGCTTCTAATGAAACGTTACTCGGTATTGAAACGACACTACGCCGTCAAAACTATCAAACTTTAATTGCTAATACAGATTTGTCTATTGATTTAGAGTTAAATGCGATTAAGACTTTTCATACGAGTAAAGTTGATGGCATCATTCTGCTAGCTACGACTTTAACAGAGGAACATATTGAACACATCGAATCTTTAGATAAACCTTTTCTGCTTATCGGTCAGCAAGATGCACATATTCACTCAATTATTCAGAATGATTATGCAGCAGGCATAAAGATCGGTAAATATTTTAAAAATCTCGAATATCAAAATATCGCTTATCTTGGTGTGCCTGAAACGGATATTGCAGTTGGCCAAAAAAGAAAACAAGGTGTAATCAAAGGGTTTGGGCAAACCGTCCCATTATATGAAACGACCTTTAAACTTCAAGACGCAACAGAAGCTGCAAAGCAGTTAGTAGAAAAATATGATGCACTTATTTGTGCGACAGATAATATCGCACTTGGCGTATTGAAAGCAGCCCAACAACAAAAAGTAAAAGTACCTGAGCAACTATCGATCACTGGATTTGGGGGTTATGAAACGACATCTATTGTGACACCGATGATAACGACGATTAAATTTCCGTATTTTGAGACAGGTGAGTTAGCAGCTAAATCAATGCTCGATTTAATTGACGAAAAAGAGGTGCCGTTACTTCAGGAAATGTCGTTTGAATTAGAAGAAAAAGAAAGCGTTGACAAAAAAGCAGTACAAGCATAAAATGACACTAAATAGAATGGAACCGGTACCAAAAAGGAGTATATATATGATTGAATGGACACGAGAAGAACGATATCAAAGATTAGAAGCATTACCAGAAGACCAATATTTAAAATTAATAGAACAGACGAAACAATCTCCTCACAGACAGTTATTTCATATTCAGCCACCCACGGGATTACTGAACGATCCAAATGGATTTGCTTATTTTAACGGTCAGTATCATTTATTCTATCAATGGTTTCCGTTAGGACCGGTACATGGTTTGAAATACTGGTATCATACCGTAAGTGATAATCTTGCAACTTTTAAAAATGCAGGAATTGCACTCCGTCCGGATACTCAGTTTGATAGTCATGGTGCTTATTCAGGCTCGGGACTAGTTGTAGATGATACGCTGAAACTAATCTATACAGGCAATCATCGTACAGATGCATGGGAACGCATTCCTTATCAGATGATTGCAACGATGCATAAAGACGGTACAATTACAAAAGATGAAACACCGATTATCAGTGGTCCACAACCTGGCTATACAGATCATTTCCGCGACCCGAAAGTTTGGTTTGAAAATGGTTACTATTATGCCGTGATTGGTGCTCAAAGAACAGATGAGACAGGTACTGTTGTTGTATATCAATCTATTGATTTAAAGCACTGGACGTTTATCTCTGAGTTAAAAACTGACTACACAGACTTCGGATATATGTGGGAGTGTCCGGATTATTTTGAATTGAATAATACGGATGTATTATTATTCTGTCCACAAGGCATTGATAAATATGAAGATCAGTTCTGGAACATTTATCAGTCTGGTTATGTGCTCGGTAAACTCGATAAAGAGACATTCGAGATGACACACGGTGAATTTATAGAACTGGATCATGGATTTGATTTTTATGCACCTCAAACAACACTCGATAAAGATGGAAACAGAGTATTAATTGGATGGATGGGATTACCTGATACAGGCTATCCAACCGATAAAGAAGGATGGGCGCACTGTTTAACAATTCCGCGCGTATTAACGATAGAAGATAACAAGTTACGTCAACGTCCGGTGGAATCACTTAAATCATTACGTGGTAACGTAGAAACGGCAGAAGGTTATGCTACGAAAAAGAATGTAAAACTTCATCCTTATGAAGGGACGCATTATGAATTGATCGTCGATGTGCTTGACAATGATTCGACTGAATTTTATATAGAGTTACGCGTCTCTAAGAAGGAAAGTACGATGATTACTTATAATAAAGCAGAAAAACGCATCACGCTAGATCGATTTGATAGCGGACAGTTACCAGAAGGCGTTGATGGATATAGCCGTTCAGTTGTATTAGATGAAGATTTAAATCAATTACAGATATTCGTAGATACTTCGTCTATAGAAATCTTTATCAATGACGGAGAGAAGGTAATGACGACACGTATCTTTACATCACAAGATGCTAAAGGTATTCGCACATCGACTGAATCAGGTCAGGTGTACTTTAAATTTACAAAATATGACCTTAAGGAGGCAAACGAATGAGCGCATTATTCGCAATCGGTGAAGCATTGATTGACTTTATTCCTCAGACAAAAGGTGTGAAGTTAAAAGAGGTTAAATCTTTTGAAACGAAAGTAGGAGGAGCTCCTGCAAACGTTGCAGCAAGTGTCGCTAAGTTAGGAGGAAAGTCTTATTTAATTTCACAACTGGGTGTTGATGCATTCGGAGATTTAATCATCGATACATTGGAAGATACAGGTGTTAATACAACTTATATTACACGCTCAAACGAAGCAAATACTGCTCTTGCATTTGTAAGCTTAACGCTCGAAGGTGAACGTGATTTTTCATTCTACCGAAATCCTTCAGCAGATATGTTAAGAACAGCAGAAAATTTGCCGGAACAGATTCAACCGGAAGACATTATGCATTTCTCATCCGTTGACTTGATTCCGACACCGATGAAAGATACACATATCACATTGATAGACAAGTTCCATGAAGCAGGTGGCTTAGTCATCTTTGATCCGAACTTAAGATTTCCACTGTGGCCGGACAAAGCATTGCTAAAAGAAACGGTCCAGACTTTCATGCCAAAAGCGCATATATTAAAAATTTCAGATGAAGAACTAGAATTTATTACAGGTATTAGTAATGTAGACGAGGCAGTTCAAAACCTGTTTAAAGGTCATACAGAAGCGGTCATCTATACAGAAGGTCCAAAAGGCGCAACCGTATATTTTAAAGATTACAACGTTCACGCACCAGGAGAAGTTGTCACGGTAGAAGATACGACAGGCGCAGGAGATGCTTTTATTGGTGCTGTAATCTATCAATTGTTAAATAAAACACAACAAATTAGCTATCTAAAAGAAAATGCTTACGATATTTTAGCATTTGCCAATCAAGTAGGGGCATATACAACGACAGGTAAAGGTGCCATCGAAAGTTTACCAAATATAAATGATTTAAAACTACGATTTTCCTAAAATTGTAGTTTTTTTTAATAAAAAGCATTATTTTTTATCAAAAATTTAAATATTTATTTAAATTATTCCCAACATATAGTATATAATATATATAAGTATTAATTTCTAATTAATGTTTTGTAATATTGTCTTATTTTTAATGAAAAGTTTGGAGGTTATTAGCTATGTATTCCGTTTTAGGCCAAATTACACAAATGTACGACACATTCACACCGGTTGAAAAACGCATTGCAGATTTGATGATAGATCAACCTGTAAAAGTTGTGAATTTACCAATTAAAGAGATAGCGAAAATGGCAGGGACCAGTGAAGCTGCCATCGTACGGTTCAGCAAGCGCCTAGGACTCTCTGGAATCAAAGTTGTAAAAGTAGAACTTGCAAGAGAATTACATACGATTGACACTGAGAAAAAACCTTCTAAGATAGAATTTACAGATTCAGTTGAAGTGTTAAAAGAAAAAGTATTCAATAATTCAATTCAAGCTTTATACAATACAGAAAAAATATTATCGCCAAAAATAATTGATGATGCAGCACAAGCAATTATTAAAGCAAAGCGTATGATGATATTTGGAGTAGGGATAGCTCAAGTCGTTGGAGAAGACTTTCGACTTAAGCTTGCGCAAATTGATAAACTTGCACATCTTGCAAATGATTCATTTACCGCAGTATCAATGCTTGCAAACTTCGAACCAGGCGACGTATTGTTTGCGATAACTTCATCAGGTAGAAGTAAAGAAATTATCGAAGTAATTAAATATGCAAAGAAACAAAAGATTACGATTATCCTACTTACTCAAAAAGTACCTTCACCTGCTTTACGCATGGCAGATATCGCGCTTGCTATGGCGAAAGAAGAAAGTGATTTTAAAGTTGGGACGATGACGGTTCGTCTTGTACAACTGGCTATTATTGATGCAGTATATTTAAGAATTGGTTCAATACAAAGTGAAGTAGTTATTAAAAGTTTAACAAACGTTAACAATGCACGTGAAGATATTCAGGATGCCCAATAATGTTAAGTAATTCAAAAAAGATCATTGAAATATTTTTTCAATGATCTTTTTTATAAGGTTATTTTTTAACGATAAAGCGGTTTTCTACAGGTTGGAAGTCTTTTGGACCAGCTTCTGAACCAACTGAACCGAACGGCATTTGCGCAACAAGTTCCCAAGTTGCAGGAATATCGAATTCACTTGCTACTTTTTCATCGATTACGCCATCATAATGTTGTAATGATGCACCTAATCCTTTATTGGCAAATGCTGTCCAGATTGCAAATTGGTGCATTGCATTTGATTGTTGTGCCCATACAGGGAATTTCGGAGCATAAGCAGCGAATTTTTCTTGTAATCCTTCAGTTACTTTTGTATCGATGTAATATAATACAGTCCCGTAACCAGCTTTAAAGCTATTGATTTTTTGTTCAGTTTCACTGAAATCACGGTCTGGACCCATTAATTCTTTTAAGCTGTCTTTAGTAATATCCCATAATTTTTTATGTTGATCATTTAATAAAAGAACGACACGTGTACTTTGTGAGTTGAATGCTGATGGTACATGTTTTACTGTTTCAGAAATAATTTTTTCGATTTCTTCGTCAGAAATTGGTGATTTTGGTTCGATGTGATAAATTGAACGTCTGTTTTCGATTGCCTCTTCAAAACTTTTTGCTAAATCTTTTTTAAATAAACTCATTGTCATTTCTCCTTTTATTTAAAATTAATTACTACGTATCATTAATCTGATACCAATACCATTTGGATCTTTTATAACTTCAGAATTCCCGTCTTTATGCATTGTTAATCCTTTTTCGTTCAATAACTTTTTGAAATGGGCAACATCTTCATCATTTGGCATCTGAATATCGAAACGACGTATACCCGGTGCATCTTGTTCAGGTTGTTCAGTCGCTTTATCCCACGTATTTAAGCCGAGATGATGGTGATATCCAGCTGCTGATAGAAATGCAGCACTCGTTCCGTATTTAGTCATAACATCCATGCCGAAGAAATCCTTATAGAAAGCAATACTTTTATCGAGATCGATGACAGATAGATGCATATGTCCCATAATTGTATCAGGATGTAAACCTTTAAAAGGATGGTTATTATTCGCAGCAAGTACACCGCTAAAATCCATTTCAGTTGTACCCATCACGATATTGCCGTTTTCTTCAAATTCCCATTTTGAAGATGGCACATCACGATAAATTTCAATCCCATTACCTTCTGGATCTTGTAGATAGATCGCTTCAGATACATCATGATTACTAGCTCCAGAAAGCGGATAACCCGTTTTGATGAGATGGAAAAAGATATTACCTAATGCTTCACGGGATGGTACCAACAGCGCAAAATGAAATAATCCAGCTGATTTTACTCTTTCTTTATTGGTCTGGTACAGATAAATTAAAGGACGGTTTCTAGTGCCGAGTACTGCATATTGATCTGTTGACTCTAAAACATTCAGTCCTAAAATTTCGTTGTAGAAAACTAAACTGTTCTCCATAAAATTTACATTTAAATGAATTGCACCGATATGCGTGTCGTTCGAAAAATATTTTGCTTCCATAATTTAAAGACTCCTAAGTATATTTTATATATATGATATAATTAATATATCATATAACGTTATAAAATAAAATGATTTAATGTTATTATATCAACTTTTATAAATTTATTGCAGTTATATATACTATGTTAAATATATGTAACAATACGCTCACTTAATAGAAAATAATAAATATGTGCTTTATAATGAACGTAATTGGAAATTTGGAGGAATGTATAATGCGTAAACTAAAGCTACATTCGTTTGCTATAACGACAGCTGCTCTAACGTTAAGTCTAAATGCATTAGACATTAACTCAGCAGAAGCTAATGAAATCACACATAAACCAGCAAGTACTGTTGAAATCGTATCAACTGAAATGAATCAATCTACTAATGATACACCAACTATAGAGCGTCCTACGACAGAAGCAAGAACGACTGAAACACCGACAACGGAGAAAAAGTCTACTGAAAAGACGATTGTTACATCTCAAACGAATGATAAAGTAACTGAAAAGCCGGCAAAAGAACCAGCTAAGACGACGAGCACTTCAACAAATCCTGCTACGAATAATCAGGCTGTCAAACCAAGTGTAAAGCCACCAGTTACGACTGAAAGGCCGACTACTGAGCAACCTGTACAAGTACCAGCTCCAGCCCCTGTTACAAAACCAACAGAGCCTGTGACAACTGAAAGACCGAATGTTCCAACAGATCATAATAATATTGGAACTAACCCTTCAACACCGGGTACACCATCAAATCCAGGGATACCAAGTACAGGAGGCGGGGACGATAAACCAGTACCACCAGCACCAAAGCCACCTGTCGATGGGAATAAAGATGAAGACAAACATGAGCACACAGATAAACCCGGTAAATTCACGCCTGCTAAAGGAGAAGCATACTATACAGCACTAGACAAACATGTTGGGGAACTTGTGACGACAAAGATTGAAAAGTCTAAAGATATAGATGATGCACCACAGACAGAAGATGTACATGCAACAGATAAGAAAGAGAAGAAGGCTTCAACTAAAGCTAATACTTCAAAACAGACAAAATCGACTAAAGATAAACAAAAAGATTCAGACAAAGAGAAACAGTCGAAAAAAGAAAAAGACCAGATAAAAGCCCTACCTGAAACAGGTGAAGTAACTTCTTTATTTGGATATATCGCAGCACTTCTATTAGCAGGTTCAGTTTTAGTGAGAAAGAAATAATTACAAAAAATACGCTTAAGCTTATAGCCTAAGCGTATTTTTACGTATTAAAATTTAGAAGTATCAATCTGATCTAGATAGTTCTCAAGGAAAATCATCACATCTTTCAATGTACCATCTTTAAATGGTGATTTTAAGTGCGCAGCTTCTACAATTTTATTGAATGGCAGAGATCCACCAATATCACAAATATGCAGATAGTTTTTCCACGCATTTTCAAAATCTTCACTAGAGCGTTTAAAGAATTGGAAGGCACATACTTGAGCTAAAGTGTAATCGATATAATAGAATGGAGATTCGAATATATGTCCTTGTCTATGCCATAATGCACCATCGATAAGCGGCGCAATACCATCATAATCTTTATGTGGTAAGTATTTTGTTTCTAGAGATTGCCATGCTTCTCGTCGTTCTTTCGGTGTCATTTCTGGATTGCCATAGACGATATGCTGGAACTCGTCCACTGCAACACCGTAAGGAAGGAACTGAATCGCATCTCCGATATGTTTATATTTAAATTTATCCGCATTATTAAAGAATAAATCCATCCATTTGTAAGTGAAGAACTCCATGCTCATTGAATGAATTTCACATGATTCATGTGTTGGCCATAAATAATCAGGCACACTGAGTTCGCGAGAGCGATATACCTGGAAGGCATGTCCAGCTTCATGTGTTAATACCGTGATATCATGGTCTGTGCCGTTAAAGTTAGAGAAAATGAACGGTGATTTGTAATCATCGATAAATGTACAATAACCACCTGCCTGTTTACCTTTTTTCGCTTCCACATCAAAGAGTTCACGCTCCATCATAAACTGATAGAACTCATCTGTTTCAGGACTTAATTCACGATACATCTTACGACCATTTTCTAAAATCGTCTGAGCATCATCTTTTGGAGACTCATTACCATCTGTAAATAAAATCGGTTCATCATAAACTTTTAAACGCTCAACGCCGATACGTTCAGCTTGTGCCTGATATAATTTTTGTGCAAGTGGCACAACATGCGTTTTAATTTGCTCGCGATAGTTTTGGACCATATCAGGTGTATAATCTACACGACGCATACGCACGTAACCAAGCTCGATGAAGTTGTCAAAACCTAGTTTCACTGCGATTTCGTGACGCACTTTAACTAAGCGGTCATAAATATCATCATATTGGTTCATTAACCCAGCACGATAATTTTGCACAGCAAGTGTCGCAGACTTACGTTCTTCACGGTCGCTAGACTCAAGGAATTTACCCATTTGAGCAAAAGTATACGTTTCACCTTTATACTCAATTTCAGCTGAAGCCACAAGTTTAGAGTATTCAGAAGCAATCTTATTTTCTTTATTTAATAGATCTTTAATAGATTCGTCGAACTGTTTCACATAAAGTTCAGCTAAATCAAAAAGTTGCTCTCCATAAACAGACTTCAATTCCTCTTTGAACTGACTTCTGTTTAAAGCATTGTAATAAAGTGATTCGAAATAGACGATTTCACCGTTGTTATCATCGAAGAAATCACGTTCTTTTTCGTAGAATTCATCTTTAGTATTTATTGATGCACGGACATAAGCCAGATTAAACATTGAATCAATCTTGTTACGTAAAGCGTTAATCTTATCAATCACTTGAATCTGTTCTTCTACAGATTGTGCCTGATCAAAGTCAGTGTATAACTGCAAAAATTGTTCCTTTGCATCTGCTAAATCGGGTCTCACATATTTGTAGTCATTGAAAGTAGTCATTAAAATGCTCCTTATCTATGTATTATCTAATTTTTCTTACTATTCTTATAATACTCTAAACATACAGAATAAGGAATATATTTATTTTAGTTCAGATGGTATAATTAATGTATGAGATTAGGGGGATGAATATGACAAAGGTAGATGAAGCTTTAGCACTCAAAACAGCAGAACTTGTAAGACAGACACATGAAGCGGGAATCCCGGTAATGGTAGTCTTTGAAGGTATTCCGGCATCAGGGAAATCAAGATTATCTAACGAATTATTATTAACACTTGATGCAAAGTATACTAACTTCTATGCGACGCAACGCCCAGACAGTGAGTTATTACGTTATCCGTTCTTATATCCTTACTGGAAGAATATTCCGAATAAAGGTGGCGTAACATTATTCTTCAGAAGCTGGTATGCACAGAAGTTAGATTATGAAATCCATGAACTGAAAAAAGACATTATTAAAGACTATGATTTATTAACGCAGGAAATAGTGGGCTTTGAATCGATGCTTAAAGAAGATGGCTATGAAATTATTAAATTCTATTTATCAGTCAATGAGCAGAAGAGACTTGAACATATTCAGCAAACAAAGAAAAATCCTTTAACTCGATGGAAAGCACAGGAATATGAAACAGGCATTCCGACGAAAGATTATCAGGAAGGTATGATCGATTTAATGAAGGCGACTGAGGAGATTTCACCTTGGACACATATCGATTATACAGAACGTGGTAAAGCAGCGAATGAAATGTACGAAACGATTATTAAACGTTTAGAGAAAGCTTTAAAAGAGAAAAAGAAAAAGACAGAACATCGTAAAGTAGACGGAGCATTCACTGAAGACTTCTCAACAGATATGTTTGACGATACTTCAGATGATATGTCAAAAGCGGAATATAAAGAACTATTACCGAAATTACAGCACAGAATTCGTGAATTACAATATGCATTATATCAAGAGAAAATACCGATGATGCTTGTATATGAAGGTATGGATGCAGCAGGTAAAGGCGGTAATATTAAACGCGTACGTGAAAGTCTTGATCCGACAGGTTATGAAGTGAACGCGATTAGTGCACCGACTGAAACGGAGCTGAGTTATCATTATTTATGGCGCTTTGCAACAGACGTACCACGTTCTGGACATATCGAAATATTTGATAGAAGCTGGTATGGCCGTGTATTAGTAGAGCGTGTTGAAGGATTTGCATCTACTGATGAATGGCAACGTGCGTATGATGAAATTAATAAATTTGAACGTGCTTTAACAATTGAAGGATCAATCGTTATTAAATTCTTCTTAGTATTAGATAAAGATGAACAGTTAAAGCGTTTTGAAGAACGTCAGGTCACACCTGAGAAGCAGTGGAAGATTACCGATGAAGACTGGCGCAATCGTGAGAAGTGGGATCTATATCTTGAAGCGAGTAAGGATATGATTGATAAAACATCAACGGACGATGCACCATGGGTAATTATCCCTGCGAATAATAAACGTGCAGCACGTATTAAAGCGCTGAAGACAATTATAACAGCTTGTGAAGAGCGTCTATGGGGCGTTAAGAAATTGTGGTAATAATAGTTTTAGTGAGTGGTCGAAATAATAGATATTTCGACCACTCACATACTTTTTGAAATAAAAAACAACACCGAGTGGTCGAATTATTACGTAATCCGACCACTCGGTGTTTCTTTATAGATTAAAATATGATTTTATAATTGGAGTAATCAATTGTGTCGTTTGCTTTAATTGTTCCTGTGCTTCCTGTACTTTGTCTGCAAACACGACCTGCATGATTACAACAAAAGCATTCATCGACATATGTGCGGCAATCGGTACAATGATACGATTCGTTAAAACATATAAACTACTGAACACTAACGACATCCCCATATAGATTAATGTATGGTCGAAGTCATTGTGGGCTGCTGAGAAGATAAATCCGCTAATTAATAAAGCAATGGTAAAAGCAAGCCAGCGAGGACCTTTAATCACTTCATATAGTTCACCGAAAATGACTTTTCTAAAGACGAATTCCTCTAGAATTGGACCAACAATAGCAATCAATATAATAAATACTGGTGCAGCTTTAGCGATATCCATAATGTTTTTAGTATTCTGACTTTCCAGTGGCTGATGTAAAATATAGGTATTAATCATACCGAAGATCATCTGAGCAAACAGTGAGATAAAGAATCCACCGACAATCCAGCCGATTGTAGCCAATGTATCAGACTTTGGAAGACGTTCTAACTTTGTTTTATTTTTAATACGTGTGTTGATAAATATAACTAAAATAGAAGCAACAATAAAAGAAGCTACATAATAAGGTATAGATTTTAAGAATGCATCTGACTCGCTTAAACCTTGTTTCATAAAATAAATATTAGGAATTAAGACGAAAAACTGTGAGCCGATGTAAATTAAGACAGTAAGCACGTTGATCCATATACGTTTCATGTAAATTTTAATTCTCCTTCAAATTTGAATACTTCATACATTGTACAATAAATTGGTAGTAATAAAAACTCAATCGAATTGATAAAAAATAATATAAAAAATCAAATTAAAATATTTGCATTCTTGACCTTCTTTGATTATTATAAAATTATGTTAGCACTTAAGCATATAGAGTGCTAGAAAATATGAATTTATTTTTTCAAGGAGGAAATTATCGTGATAAAACCATACGGAAATCGTGTTGTAATCGAAAAAACTGAAAGAGAACAAACTACTGCAAGTGGAATCGTCTTAACTGATTCTGCAAAAGAAAAGTCAAACGAAGGTACAGTCATTGCAGTTGGCACAGGCCGTATCCTTGAGAATGGTGAAAAAATTGATATCCAGGTAGCTGTAGGTGACCGTGTAGTTTATGAACCATTCGGTGGTACTGAAGTGAAAGCTGGGGACGAGAAGTACATCGTATTAAAAGAAGAAGATATCATCGCGATTATCGAAGAATAATCAAATTATAATAAATACATTCTATAATATAAAATCAATGGAGGAATTTGATAATGGTTAAAGAAATTAAGTTTTCTGAAGATGCAAGACGCTCAATGCTTGCAGGTGTAGATAAATTAGCTGACGCAGTTAAAGTTACTTTAGGGCCAAAAGGTCGTAACGTAGTTTTAGATAAAAAGTTTGTAGCACCTTTAATTACAAATGATGGTGTAACAATCGCAAAAGAAATTGAATTAGAAGACCCATACGAAAACATGGGTGCAAAATTAGTCGCTGAAGTTGCTAACAAAACAAACGAAATCGCTGGTGACGGTACTACTACAGCAACAGTACTTGCACAAGCAATGATTCAAGAAGGATTAAAGAACGTTACAAGTGGTGCAAACCCTGTAGGAATCCGCCAAGGTATTGATAAAGCAGTAGCAGTTGCGTTAGAAGAATTAGCAGCAATTTCAAAAGAAGTATCAAGCAAAGAAGAAATTGCACAAGTTGGAGCAATTTCAGCAGCTGACGAAGAAATCGGTCAATTCATCTCTGAAGCGATGGAGAAAGTTGGTAATGACGGCGTTATCACAATCGAAGAATCTAAAGGATTCAAAACAGAATTAGAAGTAGTAGAAGGTATGCAATTCGATCGTGGATATGCTTCACCTTATATGGTGACAGATTCTGATAAGATGATCGCTGATTTAGAAAATCCATACATCTTAATTACAGATAAGAAGATTTCTTCATTCCAGGACATTTTACCGTTATTAGAACAAATCGTTCAAACATCACGTCCAATCTTAATCGTAGCTGAAGACGTTGATGGTGATGCATTAACAAACATCGTATTAAACAGATTACGTGGTACATTCACTGCAGTTGCTGTGAAAGCACCAGGATTTGGTGACCGTCGTAAAGCAATGTTAGAAGATTTAGCAATCCTTACAGGTGGTCAAGTAATTACTGACGACTTAGGATTAGACTTAAAAGATGCAACAGTTGATATGTTAGGTAATGCAGCGAAAGTTCACGTTACTAAAGACGATACAACAATCGTTGAAGGACGCGGGGATGCTTCAAATATCGACGCACGTGTAGGACAATTAAAAGCACAAATCGAAGAGACAACATCTGAATTTGATAAAGAGAAATTACAAGAACGCTTAGCGAAATTAGCAGGTGGCGTTGCAGTGATTAAAGTTGGTGCTGCAACTGAAACAGAATTAAAAGAACGTAAATTACGTATTGAAGATGCATTAAACTCAACACGTGCAGCAGTAGAAGAAGGTATCGTTGCAGGTGGTGGTACAGCACTTGTATCAATCTACAACAAAGTAGCAGCAATTGAAGCAACAGGTGATGTTGCAACAGGTGTTAAAATTGTATTAAAAGCATTAGAAGCACCAATTCGTCAAATTGCTGAGAATGCAGGACTTGAAGGATCTGTAATTGTAGAAAAAATTAAACATGCAGAAACAGGCGTAGGATATAATGCGGCAACGGATGAGTGGGTAAACATGATTGACGTAGGTATCGTTGACCCTACTAAAGTAACACGTTCAGCATTACAAAATGCAGCATCAGTAGCAGCAATGTTCTTAACGACTGAGGCAGTAGTAGCAGAAATGCCTGAAGATACGCCAGCTATGCCTGAAATGGGTATGGGCGGTATGCCAGGGATGATGTAATTAAATAAAAGATTTTAAAGATTCCGGATACATTGCGTAGCCGGAATTTTTTTGTGATGAAATTTTGATAGGAATTTAGGTTAGACTTTTCCGGATACTCGGACTATCCGGAAAAGATGGGGATAAAACTGGTGAAATAGGTGGCAACAATTCCGGATACTCGGACTATCCGGAAAAGATGGGGATAAAACTGGTGAAATAGGTGGCAACAATTCCGGATACTCGGATTATCCGGAAAAGATTTCTATAAATTAATATTTTAATTTAAGAAAAACGATTATATAATATTTGTTAGACATGTATTTAAATTAAAAACATCTAAGAGGAGGCATCTCATGAAAGTTAAGGGGTTATATGCAACATTTATTACTGTTATTTTACTAGGAATATTCTTTTTACTCTCATTACCATATGTAAAAGAGGAGAAAGATTTAATCAACAGTGAAAAAGCATCAGTAGCAGCAATGTTCTTAACAACTGAAGCGGTAGTAGCAGAAATGCCTGAAGATACGCCAGCTATGTCTGATATGGGTATGGGCGGTATGCCAGGGTTGATGTAATTTAAACAATACCGATCATCAAGATTGATGGTTGGTATTTTTATGTGAGTGGGATGCGATGTATATGGAGGGGAAGCGGTTGGCATCTTGTTCTACCTTCAAGTTGGTTCATAAAATAAAAACATGAGGCAAGTTAATCTCCATCATCACCGTACAAAAAGATTTGTTATAATTACCTGATCCTGCATTCTAAACATATACTTTATAAATATATAAATATCCGTACCCATTTACGCTGTTTGTATTTATTGTTTAGTAAGCTCTTTTTTTAATGATTAACAACTTGCATAATAAACGTAGGGCAAATTATGATAGAAATTAATACAGCAACAAATGAAGATTATAAAGAAATTCAACGTGTAGTGCAACGAGCATTTGAAAGTGAAGAGATGAGCGATCATAACGAACATCATCTAGTGATTAAGATTAAAGATTCAGAAGCATATGTACCTGAACTATCATTAATCGCAAAAGAAGATGGGAGGATTTTAGGGCATATCATGCTGTCGAAAATTACAATTAAAGATGATGAAGATCGTATAGAATCATTGGCGCTAGCACCCGTTTCAGTAATACCTGAATTTCAAAATCGTGGAATAGGGAGTATATTAATCAAAAAATCGATAGTGATTGCAGAACAGCTAGGATTTACTTCTATCATAGTGTTAGGACATGATACATATTATCCAAAATTCGGTTTTGAAGAAGCTGCAAAATATAATATTTATCCACCATTTGAAGTACCAAGCTCTTATTTTATGGTAAAATTTTTGACTGAAAATGTTAGTGATATAAAGGGCATAGTTCATTATTCTAAAGCGTTTGAATAATTGGAGGGTGACGATGATACATTACACATGCGCAAATTTAGTACATATGAAAGATGGTAAGTTATTGCTCGTCAAAGTTAGAGAGAATGAGCATTATTATTTACCAGGAGGAAAGATTGAAACGGGCGAAGATGACCACGTTTCATTAGAAAGAGAGTTGCGAGAAGAGTTGAGTTTACAACTTGATAAAGAAAACATGCAGTACTTATATACCGTGATTGGTCCAGCATATCCAGATACAGATAAAACGGTAGAATTACGTTGTTATCGTTATATCGGTGACATTGGAGAAATTCACATGAACAGCGAAATTACTGATGTGAAGTATATAGATATTAATGAAAAAGAAAAAATAGCGCCAGCAGTGAACAAGTTGATTGAGGAGTATTTATAAGAATCATAATGTGTGGTGTATGGCTGACTTGTAAGTGACGAACTATCCAAAAGTCCGCCACCTACACCCTCAACACGTTACCCCCCCTCCACACCAAACTTACTCTTTCAAAGTCACAACACCATTTTTAATATGCACAGTATCGCCACTTTCGATGCGGTCGTATATTTCTTTCGATACAACATACAATCGTTCTTGCCCGTTACGTTTCACGCTGATGGTATAGGCTTTACGGTTACCGAGTTGACGTCTAATTAATGCCTGCTGTTTATTAACATTAGTAGAATGACCATACATTGAGCCATAAAATATTTGATTGTTCACAAACTGATTATGTGCCGCCTGGTACTTCAATGGTTGTGTCATTTTGTTGCGTACAGGTGGTGTAAGTGTTACCGAATTTGTTTTTGCACGCTGTAAGTTTTGTGAAGAATTCATACGTGACGTATTATTCATTCGACTCATAGTATTGATACGTGAGGCGTTTACTGCAGCTCTTGATGTAGTGGAAGCGCGTGCTGAACTACTCGAACTGGTACTCGATGAGCTCGAACTTGACGAACTTTGTGTACCGCCAGCATCAGTTGTTTCTGGTATCATAAGTAGCAATAATAATATTCCGCATATTTTTAAAGTTTTCATATTGATCTACTCCACAACAGATTTCTTCTCGACTTTAGCATCAAATTCACCTTCATTATCAAAGATGATATATGGCTGCCTGAAAATATGAACATCATTTTTCTTAATTAAAATATATGGTTTAGCACTTTCATCTTTAAGAATATGCTCCGTAACATTTTCTGTATCAAATCGTTCAGACTTTAACTTCTTATCATCCTTATATCCTACTTCCATAGACATCTTGCTTTCATTACCATTGTTCAATACTTCAGCATATACGAGATCATATTTCTTAACATCTTTCTCAGTTGTGTCAGGCGCTTCTTTCTCTTTCGCGTTTCCACAAGCTGCAAGCATTACAGTGCACAACATCATTAAACATAGTTTTTTCATGGTAAGTCTCCTTTATTCTTATTTCAAAACTATCGTATCATGAATGGATTTACAATAAAAGGAACAAAGAGATGAAAATATTCTATATTGAATCACATAAACAAACTTCCTATTTTCACGAAGTATATGGTATATTTTTCAAAAAGGGATGGGAAGATGATTAGAGCATGCACAATAAATGACAAGTTAGCTTTACAGGAAATCGCGTATCAGACTTTCGATGAAACGTTCAGAGCACAAAATAAAAAAGAGAACATCGACAATTATTTAAAAACAGCTTTTACAGACGAAAAAATAGAACGAGAACTATTAAATCCTGAATCGTTTTTTTATTTTATATATTTTGACCAGCAGCTTGCGGGTTATTTAAAGTTAAATATTAAAGGATCGCAGACAGAAGCGTACAACGATGACGATATGGAAATAGAACGAATTTATATTCTAAAACAATACCAGAAGCACGGGCTAGGAAAACAGTTATATCAACATGCGCTTACGAAAGCTGCATCATTGTCCTGCAAACGCATTTGGCTAGGTGTATGGGAGAAAAATATTAACGTAATTGAATTTTATAAGAAGATGGGGTTTGAGAATGTTGATCAACATGCATTTTATATGGGTGACGAAAAACAAATTGATTATATTATGATAAAAAAACTATAAATATAATTGAGGAGGCCGCATGATGAAGTGTGTACACTGTAATTATAAATTTAGTTTCAAGGAACGTATGAAAGCCGGTTGGAAGCCAACGATGAATAATGAAGTAACGTGTCCGCAATGTGGGCAAAAACAATATATATCTAATAAAAGCATGGCGAAATCTTATGGATTAATGATGTTTTTGGAACTCATTATTATATTACTTGCACCGATGATTAATATACCAGTTCCATTACTTACTATCCTTATGATCGTTGCACTTGCATTAGTGATTGTATTCTTTCCGATGACTTTGAAACTTGTTGCTGAAAAAGATGGATTGCTGGAAGAACAGTTTAGAGAAATGGAGAAAAAACAAAAGGGGAAATTATAAGGACGAAGCAATATTATGTGCTTTCTATAATCTATAAGGAATTACAAATGAATATAGAACTTATGATAAAAATAATCCCGCATGACAATGTCATGTGGGATTTATTATAGTCATTTTGACTAATATGCTTGTCAAAATGACTATAATAAATTACAATATAACTATAAATAATTGAAAGGAGCTGTGCATATTGAAAAATAGGTTGAAAGAGCTACGTGCAAGAGATGGATACAACCAAACCCAGTTTGCCAAACTTGCGCATGTTTCAAGACAAACGATTTCACTTATCGAACGCGATGACTTTATGCCATCCATCTTAACTGCAGTACGCATCGCAAGAATATTCAATGAACCAGTAGAAAATGTATTTATATTTGAGGAGGATGAGTTATGAGTAAGAAAAAGGATAGTGGATTTTTTAAGATTATTATCGGAGTGACTTTCGGTTCTATATTAGGGTATAGTATTCCTGCACTCTACGATGCGGTAGAATCACTTCAGACAACATTTAATATAAGAATCCTTTGGTATATCGTGCCGATATTATTTGTGATTGCTTTATACTTATACTTTAAGTCATTGCAGCAATTTAAAGCAATGAACCGTGATATCAATTTATCTGAAGATGATCGATTTATATACCAAGTGACACAACATAACAAAGCATCAGCAAATGCAGTGAATGCTTATCATGTATTGTTATTATCGCTTTGTTTAAGTATGACGATATTAATTGAACCTGTAACGTCACATATCATCATATTCGCTACATACTTTATTGTTTGTGCGATATTTTATACATTCATCAGTAAACAGACGGCTAAAGTGTTAGCGGCATATCCAACATTAACAAACAGTGACGTATCGATTAAATTCGGAGATACAAATTTGATGGAGAAAGTGATTGATGGCATTGATGAAGGCGAACGCTTAGTGATGTTACGTTCACTTTCAAAGACATATGAGATAATGATTCTTATGCTTTCAGTAATACTCATGTTGCTCGGGATATATCAAACACTTACAGGTGAAAATCAGTATTTAGCAATGTTCTCAATTGCTGCAGTACTCATCTATTCAACAGTTGTGTACTATAAGAAGAATGAAGAGTTTAACCGTTAGGATAAACGAGTATGCAACCGGAAAGTTAATGTAGATAGTGTCACAAGTTGAGCTCATGTCATGACAAAACCAACCAAACTGTCACGATTCCATGATGATTCGTACAAACAAATTAAAAAATCCAGTACACGAGCGTGTACTGGATTATTTTGTGATGATGTTTAGATATTTAGAGTAGACTTTTCCGGATACTTGGACTATCCGGGAAAAATGGAGATAAAAATGGTGAAATAGGTGGCAACATTTCCGGATACTTGGACTATCCGGAAAAGATTTCTATAAATTAATATTTTAATTTAAGAAAAACGATTATATAATATTTGTTAGACATGTATTTAAATTAAAAACATCTAAGAGGAGGCATCTCATGAAGGTTAAGGGGATATTTGCAACATTTATCACTGTTATTTTACTTGGAATTTCCTTTTTACTCTCATTACCATATGTAAAAGGGGAGAAAGATTTAATCAACAGTGAAAAAGCATCAGTAGCGGCAAAATCAGATGAAGAACAAGTACAAAAGAAAGAAAAATATACTGTAGCGCGCCTTGAACGGGTTATTAAGAAACAAGATCTATATGCTGTAGATGCAAAGTATGTTGTCCTGCACGATGAATTTAAATCGTTGTATCCTGATAATTTACAGGCGACGATTAAAAATAACACAGATAAAGATATAAAAGACGTCCAATATGGTTTTGTAGCGTGGGATAAAAATGGGTTACCGATAAAAATTAAAGGTGATATCGATTTTGGAAAGAGTTATTTCAGAGGCGTAACAGCAGATGCGGCAAACATTAAAGGGTATGGCACATTTGGAGAAGATAAAGGCTACCGTATTGATAGTACAATTGGAGTGCATAGCTTTAAACCATTTGTTGTGAGTTATGTTGACTTTGAAGGTAAGAAATGGACAAATCCTTTGTATAAAGATTTCTTGAAAATGTATGAAGGCAAACGTTTGAAAGATATAAAGGATGCAGAAAAGTATATCTTCTTTAAAGATAAAGTCTCTAAAACAGAAAATAATCAAACAAAAAATATAGATCCTGAGAAATACAATGAGATTAGTCAAAAGATAAAAGAGAAAAGTAAAATATCAAGTGAAGCACTTGAAGAATATATCGCATATCTTCAGTTGATGGGATTACTTTCATATCTGGAATATTATGAATCACAAAATAATATTGATATCAATCAGTATTATGATTTGTCAGAAGAAAATATTAATCATTACACAGAAAATGACTTCACTGATTATGATGATTCATATGATTATGAAAATAGTGATGACATTTATGACGATTCATATGTAGAGGATGAATCGTTAGAAGAAGAGCCAGAAGAATATTATGAAGAAGATATTGATGACAGTTACGAAGATAGTTACTATGAAGAGGAAACGGAAGAAACTTATGATGAATCAGATGTCTCTGACGAAGACTATTATTATGAAGAATATGATTATTCAGAAGACGTAGGCGATGAAGAGTATATAGAGGAAGAATATTAAATTTATAAGCCATTTCGGAAATTATTCGGAATGGCTTTTTATATGCAATGAAGATTATATAAAATGGAAATTATTGTTGGATTACTATAGAATAATTACAAATAGTAGAAAAAAGGAGTATATATGAAAATACATAAATTCAGTATAGTTTGTGGGCATTATGTGACGACCATAAACGGGCAACAACAATTTGGTTTTGGCCACAGAGGTGATGGAGATTTCTCTGATATAAAAGAAATCATAGATCGAGAAGGTTACTCCAAAGGGATGACAATTCGATTCTATAATTTAGAAACGGGTGAGGTGTATGAACCTTTTCAGCTGATTCAAAATGTAACTTATGGTGACGTGATTTTTCATGATGGTTTATTTTACTTTTTACAGGCAGATTTTAACGAAAAAGTTGTACGTCTAATAAGTTTCTATCCTGAAAAAGTTAAGAAAGTTATTACAAACCTAAGCATGACAGATATTCAGTTAAATAAATTAATGTTAATAGGGGCCTCGGTTAATATAGTCCATCATGGAGATAAGTTTATCAGCTATTATCCTGAACAGTTTGAAATTGACATCGATGTTGATGATACAGTTGTTATGATTGATGAGAATAAAGTGTATATCAATCAATGGATTGAGGAAGAAATCTTAGAAGATGGTCAAATGCATTATAATTGGTATAACAAATTATTGATTAAAGATTTTGCTGGAAAACTATTGAGTGAAGAGATAGGCATGTTACAGCAACATAAAGATGGTTCGTGGTGGTTGAGCTAAATCACGATTAAAATAATTTAAATAAAGGGTGACAACAGATGGTTCTTATTAACAGATTTGAAATAGTTGATGGCAGTCAAGTGCTTGATTTACATGGTCAAAGTCGTTTCGGATATAATCATAGTGATGCAATTGAGTTTTATGAAGTGGAGGAAGTTATAAAGGTTAATGGATATTATAAAGGGAATACAATTTCATTCTATGATTATAAAACAGGTCGTGTTTACTTACCTTTTGAATTAAAAAAGAATGTAGTATACGGTTATCCTGTATACATCAATACATTATATTATTTTATACAATGTGACTTTGAAACAAGGAAAATCAATGCTGTTGAATGCTTTCCGGGAGGAAGTGCACGTATATATAAATCATTAAATATGGATGAAGTTGACCTGGGTAACATTATGATTATGGATGATGATTTAAAGATTGTGAGCCAGGAAAATGACTTTCGTTGTTATTATCCTGAACAAATAAGACTTACGTTAGAGCCGAGTGAAAGTGTAGTAACAATTGATGAGGGTAAAGTGTATATCAATCAATGGATTGAAGAAGGCTATGACGATGAAAATAATGGATATACCAATGGCTATCATTATTATGATAAGTTAATTGTAAAAAGTCTTTCCGGGAAAATATTATGTGAAAAAGTTGGATATTTAAGTACATATCATAATGACCAATGGTGGTTAAGTTAAAGTAGTGTATGAAACACTACTTTTTTATTTTGTATAAATAAGGACTCAACATTTCCGGATACTCGGACTATCCGGAAAAGATGACTTTATAATAATTTTAAAACTAGTAAAAATATATTAAAAGTTTTAAGTTCAAGTGAAATTTCGTTAGATATATCATAAAGTTTAAATTTGAAGTGAAACTAATTTCATTCAAAGGTGTGAATTATCTTACTTTTAGAGTTAAAAACATTTAGAAATAAGAGACAATGTATAAAAATAAAACATATAATAATATTCATTCATAAAGCTAATCAATTCATTGATTGGCTTTTTCCATTATTATCACCAACTCGAAGTGTAACTTTCCATCTTACAGTAATTGTAATACAATAGTATTAATATGGTATTTGAGGTGCATTATGGACTTGAAAAGATATAAAAAATCAATACGCTATTTCTTTAAGAATATATTCAATTTTAAAGGTGAACTGCCATTCCATTTATATAAGAGGTTAATTTCAGTTTCTGCAATATGGTCGTTCTTTTTTCTAATCATATTTATGGTTTACATTTTTGAAAATATATTTAGCGATCCTGTTTATACAGATCTTCCTTTAAAAGAAATCGAACGATTAGAAGGGATTGAACAGTTTAAAAATTTCAACTTCATTGTATTAATCTTTCTGTCAATATATTTGTCGACTTTATCTACAGAGATTAAGCGGTTCAGATTTCTAAAGAAGTCACCAGCAATATACTTGATAGCAGGATTTATTGGCATACCATTAATCTACGCGTATTCTTATTACGCAAATATTATCATGGAAAGCCCAAGTACGATTTCTGTGCTAGGTATCATCCTCATCCCGTGGTTTGCAAATTCTAAAAACAAAGTGACCGATCGCGATCAACTATATAAAGATTATGATTTTGAAGATATTGATCAAATTAAATAGTGGAGGTCATTATGAATATTCGAGTTGTATTACTATTTTTATTTATTTCTGTATTTATCATTTCAACGATTGTTAATATCTATTCAGACTTAAGTAGCGACAATCCTGCTGATACATTAAGTGGTTTTTATAGTTTGTCTGTACCGATGTTGGCACTTGCTTTATGGCCGGATTTAAATGGTAGACTGCCACGTAACAAAGAAATTGGAATGTTTTTATTTAAATTATTCTTATTTATATACGCTGTTGCTTTATTTACAGCAATGATTATATATGATGCATCATGGTTCTTGTTATTTTTTGAGAGTGCTATGGTTTTAGTTACAGGAATACTGTCAGTTACTTCATTGAAAAAACTATTAAAAACAAAGGAGGAGCCATATGTCGAGTAAACTTTGGGTGAATTATCTGTTTTATGTTATTCTAATCGGAATATTAATTTGGGGCTTTTCCAATTCTGACCTGTATAAAGAGCCGTTTTTAGTAGCTTTTATTTGTTTAATAATGGTTGGAACACTATTAGCTATCCCGAGAGAAACAAGATTGAGACAGCTATTAAATACGAACCGACTAGCTGGTCTTGAAAAAAGAGTGTCTCAAAGAAAATATGAATATATGATGATTGGTTTTGTCACGATATGTTGCTTATTACTACATCTATATTATAATGCGAACGATATTCATTCTCCCGGATTAAATGGAATGTCATTTACTATTTTAGGAACGATTATTGGTTCATTTCTCAAAGCATCAGCTGATAAACAAGAAATTAAGGAGATTAAACAAAAGCAATCAAAAGAGGAGGTACTCCCTTGAAAAAATTATTAATTGCAATTACAATTCTCTTATTATCCGCTTGTGGTCAGCAGAAAGTTGATAATGTAGATATTCTTTGGAAGCACAAAACGGAATATGTCGGGGATAATAGCAAGGTGATTAACATATTAAGTGAAGCTGGTGCTAAAGATATTGGTGATTACAAGATAGAGATTGAATCTGATAAAAAGCCGTATGGTTTGAAAGTGAACTATGAGAACGTTAAAGATATGGAACCTGCCCAGCTTGAGAAACTAGCAGCAGTAACGATGGGATTAGTGGGTAACCTAAAGCGTATGCATATTAATGCGGAGGGTAAAGATTATGAATACACCATTGATGAAATAAATAAAAAGTTTAATATGGATGTTAAAGATTTAAGTAAAGATAAACAGAAATTAAAGTCATTTTTAGAGAAATAATAATAGATGAGTGCATTTTGTGCTCATCTTTTTTTAAGTTTGTTGCATTTTTTTAGAAATGTATTTATCAAATTTAATTAAAATAAAAGTTGAGAGGATTATTAGCATGTATTGACTTTTTATGAAATTTAGTACTAATATGAATTAATGGTAAAAATAACAAATACCTATAGGAGATGGATGATGAAAAAGATATTGTTGGGTATATTGATCGCGATACTTGCCTTAGGTGCTATACTGGATACGAAAAATTATGTGTTAGGTAATAAGTTTGATGAGACTAAACTGTACGGTGATGTGGGTGTTTTAGGAAGTTATGGTGATACTATTAGTGATATGGAAAACAATTTAACGGAAGCAGGTATGGATGTCGCATCCAGATCTTCTCGCATTTATAAATTGCCGAATAATCATTATTATATTCTGCAGATGTTTGAAAGTTTCTATAGAAAGTCTGACTATCTATATACAGGATTGATTGAAATTAAAAATGCCAATGAAACAGAATTAACATATCCTGATAACAAACTAGAATTAATAGAAGTCAATAAAAAATTCGAACAGAAGTCCTGGAAAGTAAATAGTAAGGCAGGGACATTTGATTTTAAAGTTGGGAAGTTTGGCGACGTTTCTGATGATGATAAACAGATGATGGATGACGACGGCAAACATGGTCTAAGCATAGCTTTAACACCGAAGGAAGGTGTCATCACAGTTGGTAGAGATGGTATTTGGTTTGATAATGATAAGCGTAAAATAGGTATGCAAAACGCGATGAAGTCATATGCAACTGAAAAAGAAGCGGTGAATGCCGTGAAAAAAGATGATTTCGGAAAACTGATCGGTGTGATGCAAACTAAACAAATGAACTTCTATGTTTATAGAAATCAGATTGATATCTTTAAAGAATATACAATTATCCCTGTAAGTTTGAAAGACAACAAATATACTGCTGGTAAGTATGAACGTTTTACTTATGAAACGGATGGTATTGCGGATATTAAAGCAGAAGAGCAAGTGGATAATGTAAATTATACGTTGAGATTCCAGCAATCGAGTGATAAGTTTGAGAAAATAGCGAACCAGTTAAAAGATGGAGATATGCATATCGCTGTAAAGGTAAGAGGTGAAAGTCATGCAAAATAATATGTCGATGAAAGATGCGGTCATTGCTTATTGGACGAAAGGTTTTCAATTTTCTGGACGTGCACGACGTAGAGAATACTGGTTAAATTTATTAGCGACAATCATCATTGAATTGGTGATTGGATTGTTAATTATGATTATCGATGTAATTTCTAGCTATAAAGCGAATTTAAGTGAACATTACCGATTTTTCGTAACGACATTATTCCCATATATTAATACGATTCCTGCAATGGCTCAGGCTAGTCGTCGCTTGCAGGATATTAATATTAACGGTAAAATCGCGATTGTGATTATGACGGTTGATGTAGTTCTTAGCTTCATTTTCACACACGTTTATCCTATTTTACCGATTGATTTCACCGATAAGGGTGGGTTGGCACCGATGCTGATGTTGACACTTCTTTTATCACTGCCTTGGTTATTCTTATTTATTTGCAACTTCATCCGTGGAAATCATGGTCCAAACAAATACGGAGACGATCCGAAACAAACTATATATTAAAAAAATTCGTAGCCCTTTAATGGCTACGAATTTTTTTATCCTGTTAAGATATCTTCTTTTGGATAGCTATAAAGTTGTTTATTTGGTCTAGAGAATGTAAGGACGATTGTCAGTACACCAACTTTACCGATCATCATCATTAATATAATGAGGAGTTTACCTATGACAGAAAGCTTACCCGTTATTCCCATCGTCAGACCAACTGTACCGAATGCTGATATGACTTCAAACATAAGTGGTAAGAACGGTAAATCTGGTTCTGCTAATACGAGACAGAAGACGATGGTAAAGCAGAAGCCGGAACTGAGTACTGCGACTGCCAGGCTTTTAAATAGAAATCTCGGGTCAATGGTGCGTTTAAAGAGTGTTAAATGTTCTCTTTGTTTAATGAAACTATACGTACCAAATAGGATTACAACAGTTGTTGTCAGCTTTATTCCACCTGCAGTGGAAGTAGAACCTCCCCCGATAAACATCAGCAGCATCATAATAAGAATGGTCGGCGTAGTCATTGCGCCGATGTCTATAGTATTAAATCCTGCTGTTCTTGTCGTAATTGCCTGGAAATAAGCCATCTGTAGCTGGTCAAATGTCGAATGTCCTGCAAGCGTTTCTTTATTTCCGTATTCTAATACAAAGATGATTAGTGTTGCACAGAAGTTGATGATAAATGTCCCTAAAAGCATTACTTTCGTATGGACTCTTAGTTTCTTAAAGTTTTTCGTCTTATATAAGTCAAGGATAACCGTAAATCCTATTCCGCCGAGTATGATTAAACTTGTAATAATGAAATTAATGATTGGATTTGTACGGTATTGTACGAGATTGTCACTATGCAACGCAAATCCGGCGTTATTAAAGGCGCTTACTGCAGTAAAGATACTATGGAACAGTCCTCTTTTGAATCCTAATTGAGGAATCCATTCCAGGCACAGCAACAAAGCACCTATACTTTCAAATATTAAACTGATGAAGAAAAGTATGAGTACAAGTCGTAAGATTCCTCCGGTATTTTGCTGATTCAACGCTTCTGTAGCTAAACTTCTTCTTTTAAAGCCAACCTTTCTCCCAAGCATCATAAAGACGATAATGGCTAAAGTAATAATCCCTAGACCACCAGCTTGTACAAGTATCATGATAATGGTATAGCCGATAACATTAAAGTTTGCTGTAATATCAATTGTTGCTAATCCAGTTACTGTAAATGCGCTTGTCGCAATAAACAAGCAATCTACAAATGATGTCGGTTGTTTCTGTGAGAATGGCATGTATAGTAGTATTGTTCCAACAGTTAGAAATGCTAAAAAAGCACTAATGATAACGAGATAAGGATTTCGCCCACTTTTTTTATTTTTTTTATCCATGTGACATCCTCTTTTAATGAATGATTTAAGTAAGAATAGCGTACATGATATTTACAGGAAATACAATTGAAATTTGAATGATAACTATTAATATTTGAAATATGCTTTGTATTAATTTTATAAATAAAACATCCAGCTGCTAAGCAACTGGATAGTAGTATTATTTCAATGCTGCTGGGAAAGGTGATATATCTATACCAAATACATAAGGTACAATCAGATATACAGCGATTACGATAATCACACATGCGATTATGTTGAGCCAGAATCCTGTTGTGGCCATTTCTCTAATACTAATTTTGCCAGTACCAAAGACAATTGCATTTGGTGGCGTACCTACTGGTAACATGAATGCACAGTTCGCACCCATTGCTGCTGGTATCATCAGTGCTAATGGATGAACATTAATTGCTAATGCAAGTGCAGCTAGAATAGGTAGAATCATCGTTGCAGTGGCAGTATTTGATGTAATTTCTGTTAAGAATAATACGAATAATGCAGTTACTGCAATAATCAATAACACTGGCATGCCTTTTAATAATATTAGCTGATCACTTAACCATGCATCTAGTTTACTTGTCGTAATGGCATTTGCTAATGCTAAGCCACCACCGAATAGTAAGAGTACACCCCAAGGGATTTCTTTTGCGACGGACCAATCAAGTAAACGACCAGATTTACGTTTCGTCGGTATCATAAACAGTAGAATTGAAATGAACATGGCGATTGTGCCATCCTGAATCAGTTTAAGTGCAGGAATATTTGAAAAGAAGAATCCACGAACAATCCAAAGTGTTGCAGCTAGTATAAATATAACAAGTATTATCTTTTCTTCTCTTGTCGTCTTACCTAATTTATTTAATTCACGTTCTATTACTTCTTTACCTCCAGGTAACTCTGTCATATCTGATTTAAAGGCAAAATTATGTAAGTACAACCATGTAATTAAGAGTAAAATAATTACACTCGGTACACCAACAAGCATCCATTGGCCAAATCCAATTTCAAATCCAAATAATTCTTTCATCTGACCCGCTAGTAGAATGAAATGAAGTGGAATATAGTAAGTATAGAACGTTGAATAAATAATTTACAATGTCGAAAGAACTAATTTGTTCTGTATATTAATCCAAGTGTGAGTAATCAATAAATGAATTATTTAAAAATAACTTAGTAATAATAAGCGAAGTACTGATGAAGTAATCAGTACTTCGCTTATTTGTTTAATAAGATAAGAGGTAATATTTTTATTCCTTAAAGACAATTATTTATCGTTTATCGATAAATAATTATTGTAATTGATAAAAATAGATGTTATTATGTAATTGAACATAATACAAGGAAGAGGTGTCACAGATGAATGAGAATAGTGTGAGTCGTTTTAAAGGTTTGCTTAAGGTAATGGATATTATATACCTTATTGGTGTTGTATTGTCAGGGATTGGAACGCTTGCTTTAGTCGGATTAACAATTTTTATTACTTCTGTTTCTGAAGGGACTTTGAATAAGTTTCTCCAGGCCGATCATTCGAAAGTAATGATGAGTATAGGTGGTTTAAATTATGAATTTACGAAAAGTTTTATTAGTGAGCATTTGGCGGTTAATAAAGGGCTGCTTATCAGTGTTCTAATCATCGGAACATTGAATGCAGTTTTATTCTTATTAATAATGTGGTATGCAAGAAAATTAATTCATAAGTTCAGTAAGAATGAAGTCTTTAGTAATAACAACGGAAAGTTTATTGAAACAATTGCTATTTTATTTTTATTTGCAGGACATACGTACAAGTTGATGGTTTCGATGTTAAGTATGTTTATTGACAAATCATTAAATTTATCTCATTATTTATCGGAAGCTGATGTTATAAGAAAAGTGAGTTATAATTTAATATCATTAGATTGGAATATAATTTTAATTGCTATAACAATCTGGTTCATCGGTAGAGCTTTCCGATATGGTGCGTATTTACAGAATGAATATGATGCAACTGTTTAGGATGTGAAGTTATGATAATAGTTAGGTTAGATAGAGTAATGGCTGATCGGAAAGTTAAGTTAAATGAGCTTTCCGAAATGGTTGACGTTAGTGTTGCAAATTTATCAAACTTAAAGACGGGAAAGGTGAAAGCCGTGCGTTTCTCTACGCTGGAAGCGATATGTAAGGCGCTGGACTGTCAGCCGGGAGACTTGTTTGAGTATGTGGAAGATGATTCAAGTAAATAAATTATAAAAGACTATATCATAAGCGATCTTGTGGTGTAGTCTTTTTGTTGGATTAGTATTTGATAAAAATGAGATGGTGCGTAGTGTTATTGCGAAATAATAAATTATAACCTTTGTTGTAACTTAATCGTAAGTGTTATTATATTAGTATGATAAAGAAGAAAAATATAAAGTTGAGGTGGGGAATATATGAACAATAAACATTATGATGTGATTTATATCGGAAGTGGTCATGCAGCATGGCACGGCGCACTTATCTTGAACCAGATGAAGAAGCGCGTAGCGATAATTGAGAAAGATAAGATTGCTGGAACGTGTACGAATTATGGGTGTAATCCTAAAATCTTATTAGAAGGGCCATTTGAAGCGATTGAGTCCCTTAAGCATTATGGTGATATTGTGGATACGCTCCCTCAAGTGAAATGGTCGAAGTTAATGGATTATAAACGCGAGACGATTAATCCTATGCATGAAGGATTGGAACAAATCTTCAAAGATCAGGGCATTGATATTATCAAAGGTGAAGGGCTGCTGAAAGATGCGCACACGGTGAGCGTTGATGGAACAGAATATCACGGGAAGTTCATTGTGCTTGCAACGGGACAGCGTAGTCATTTACTAGATATTGATGGTAAGGAACTCATGCACAACAGTACCGACTTTATGGAGCTGGATACGTTCCCTGAACGCATCACCTTCCTGGGCGGTGGTTATATCAGCATAGAGTTCGCTTCAATTGCTGCCAAGATGGGCAGTGAAGTGTCAGTGATTGGTCATTCTGATACTGTGCTGAAGCAATATCATCAGCCATATGTACAGAAACTGGTCAAGAAGTTGGAAGATGAAGGTGTGACATTCCACCTGAATATTGATGTCAATAAGCTTGAACAGACAGAGGATGGTTTGAAGTTCACTGACGACAAAGGCTTTGAACTATATACAGATTACGTTGTAGATGCAACAGGGCGTGTACCGAATGTCGAAGGTATCGGATTAGAGCAAGTGGGTGTGGATTACGATAAGCAAGGTATTAAAGTCAACAAGTTCATGCAGACATCTGTGCCAAACATCTATGCCAGTGGAGATGTGGTAAGTAAGAAAATACCGAAATTAACACCGACGGCAACATTCGAATCGAACTATATTGCATTAAATATTTTAGGAAGCGATGCAGACAAGAAGAAATTCCCGCTAAAGGCTTTAAAGTTATTACCGATTAAATATCCAGCGATTCCAAATGTCGTGTATTCACTTCCTCGAATTGCACACGTTGGTATGACCATAGAAGAGGCGAGTAAGAAGTCGGGATATAAAGTGAAGACGATTAAATTTGGGGAACAGCTGGAATTTCAGTATAAGCATGAACGTGATGCTGAAATGAAAGTCGTGCTTGATGGACGTAATAGATTGAAAGGTGCTGTAATCTATGGCAGTGCAGCAGATGATTTAATCAATATTCTAACACTGATTATTAGTAAGAAAATGAGTGGTCGGGAAGTAAATGAGATGATATTTGCATTTCCAAGTGCATCAAGTGGTGTTATCCAGCTTCTTGGCATGCATATGATGGGCGTGGATATCGATCTATAAGAAGTGAACCTCACTCAATTTTGAGTGAGGTTCTTTAAGGGCCACTTTATCTTAGTCAGGTTCATTGCGCATAAATCTTCGCATATTTAAGGTGAGAGCTACAAGTAGAATGATTACCATAGAAGCCCAGCTGATTATACCACGTATCTCATAGTCTATAAGAATTAAGATGATATTCACGATAGCCAGAATGATGACAAGCATGATAAATGATTTTTGAGATTTTTTCATAGTATCTCTCCTTTTCCTATATTTTACTATAATTATACATCTGTTAAAATAAATGAGAAAGGAATGATTAGTATTGAAAGAGAATATTGTATATCATATTCTTGCTATTATTTTAAGCATTGTCTTCTTAGCGCTATACTTTTATGTTATGGATACACTCTATTCTGTCGATGTATGGCGATTTCCGTTGATAATCTTAACACTCTACTTTATCGTTGCGTTCTTCAGCTATCCTTTTATCGCTTTTGATGCCAGTGCATTTGCACTCAAGGTAAAACTTATTCGTTCTTTAGTACAGGTGGGTGCCTTTATCATTGCGCCAATAGTACTAATCAGAAAAATCATTGTTAGGAGAGGGTATTTTTATGAAAAAGATATTTAAGACGATGACCAATAATGCCTCGATTCCACTAAAGTTAAAACTAACGAGAGGGTTGTTTCCTCAAACAGCCGAAGTACTGGCAGAAGTGAATCTTGAAACTGGGGAGGTTACGTTTAAGGTTTCTGATGATGATTTAAAGAAAATCCAACAATTAGATAGTCAATCCAAGTAATTTATTCTATATTATATAATTAGAGAACATATTATAGGAGACTTTTAATGATTCATAAAATTAAGCTCAAATTTCACGAACACACTTGGTTATTACCTACGCTGTATTGTATAACAGCATTGTTTCTGGCACTCGTTACGAACTACATCGATAATCACTTGAAACAATTTTTAAATGAACGTTATACAATTATCTTTACGACTAAACCAGAACTCGCCAAAAATGTACTTGCAACAATCTCAGGATCATTACTTACGATGACAACAATCACATTTTCAACGATCATGGTTGTATTAACCACTTACTCATCTCAATTCTCACCACGTATATTGAGGAACTTTCTGAATAATCGTAAGACGATGCACATTTTAGGTATATTCATCAGTGGATTTTTATATAGTATTGTTTCGTTATTATTAATGAGAAATATTGAACCTGATTCGAATGTTATTACTGGAACAGTTGCGGTAATCTTAGCATGTGTTTGTATCGCATTTTTTGGTTATTTCATTCAGTTTGTAGGAAAAAGTATACAAGTCGAGAATTTAATTGAAAGTATTGCAGAACGTACACATAAACTTATTCAAGAAGAAAGAGTTAAATTTGATGATGAACATTTCAAAGGTGCTGCAAGTGAACCTGTCGTTCCGGAAGATTATTTTGTTCAATCAATTAAAAGCGGAAACACTGGATATATACAGTTTATCAATAGAGAAGCTTTATTGAAGTATGCGCAAGAGCATGACTTAGTAATAAAGATTAATGTATCGATAAGTGATTTTATTTTTGATAATACAGTTGTTTTGACAATTTTTTGTGAAGAGGATAAGTTAGACGATGTTAAAATAGAGGTAGATAGCTATTTTGTATTTTCAAATCAGCAACGTGAGTTATATGATTTCAAATATTCGATAGAAAAGATTGTAGATATAGCAGTGCGTGCATTGTCTCCTGGAATAAATGATCCGAATACAGCCATTGAATGTATCCATAAATTAAGTATCATCGTTATCGATTATTATCGAGTTGATGCTAACTATGCGCTAATTGAAGGTGAAGACGGTGTCGGTCGTTTATTTTATAAAAGAATTAGTAAGGAAGCGATGCTAGAGTTAGCATTCTTGCAAATTATTCATTATGGGAAAACAGACCATAAACTGATGGCCAAAGTTGAATATGTAATAAATAGTATCGGTAACAATTCGGCAATCGATGAAGAAACGATAAAGCGATTTAAAAGAGAACATGTATATAATAATATCCCCGTAACAGATTAGTTACGGGGACTGTTTTTAATAAATATCTTCTACAGGTTCACGTTTTAATTCATAATTTTCATCATTTTTAGATTGTTTTGTATAAGATTCCATTTTTTCTTTATCAGGTGTAATTGTTAATCCGAGATGCTTACGTTCTAAATCGGCATCTTTGTAGAATTATATTAACATTAATATAATAATTAAGCTGAATGGAAATGCTGATATAATTGCAGCAGATTGTAATGCACCTAAACCTTGTCCACCACTAGAAAGTAGTAGTACGAAGGCAATAGACGATAGCAATAGACCCCGTATAATTTTAACACGGCCTGCATTACTGCAAAGACCCATGTATATGGTCCATATTGTTGTGCTTTCGGTGCTGATAACTGTCTTTTCTTTAAATGGACTGTTGTCTAACCCTGTAACCCCAGTCCCAGCTGCTTTTGATAATACGTATGTGCCTTTATCATCCATCGGAACTGAAATGCTGAATGGTTTTTTTAATCCGTCTTCCAGAGCGATGTCGTAAATTTTTGTAATCGGTAATCTTGAGTTTGATGATTGCTTTGATTCATTATGCTCATTGCGTGTCGCCCAAGGGATTTCGTTATTAGAAACAGGAGGGGCTGCAACGGCTTTCGGATATCTGAATACATCGTTATGCACGGCGAAATCAGACTTTAAATATTTTGGTAAATCGTCATGAACAATCCTGTAATTACGATGAATATCGCCCAGCAACTTGCGAGTTCAACGAGATAATTAATAAATGTGTTTTTTGTTAACAGACTCGAATGAGTACTTCCTTTTTGTCACACTCAAGTCCCCGGTCGTGACAAAACGATTAAAAATGTCACACTCACGTCCTCGGTCGTGACAAAACGATTAAAAGTGTCACACTCAAGTCCCCGGTTGTGACAAAACGATTAAAAATGTCACACTCAAACTCACGAGCGTGACACTTTCTAATTTGATTAACCTGTTAACACGTCCTCTTTCGGGTAAGCATACAGTGCTTTCTGTGGTTTTGAGAACGTAAGCACAATCGTTAATACCCCAATCTTACCAATCATCATCATCAATATGATTAATAGTTTTCCGACGACAGATAATTTTGCTGTAATACCCATCGTTAGGCCTACCGTACCGAATGCTGAAATGACTTCAAACATCACTGCAAGAAATGGTAAGTCCGGCTCTGCGATTACAAGCGCTAATGTGATTAAGAAGATAAACGTTGAACTTAACACAACGATTGCAAAGCTCTTAAATAAATATTTCGTATCTATTGCCTTCTTAAATAAACTAATTTGTTCGCGTTGCTTTATAAAGCTTATCGTACCGAAGAATATTACAACAGCGGTCGTTAACTTTATCCCACCTGCTGTAGAAGTCGATCCACCACCGATAAACATGAATAGCATCATAAGTAGAATCGTCGATGTATTCATCGCTCCGATATCAACCGTATTAAAGCCTGCTGTTCGTGTAGTAATTGCCTGGAAGTAAGACATTTGAAACTGATCAAATGTACTGTGCCCACCAATTGTTTTCATATTGTTCATCTCAAGTAAGTAAATTGTCAGTGTCGCAATTGTATTCACGATCACCGTACCGAATATCATAATTTTTGTATGAAGTCTTAAATGCGTAAATTTCTTTTTCTGATATATATCAAGGATGACTGTAAATCCTAATCCACCAATGATGATTAATGTTGTAATGATAAAGTTGATGACCGGATTCGTTTTAAATTGTACAAGATTGTCACTATGAAGTGCGAATCCTGCGTTATTAAATGCACTGACTGCGGTGAAGAAACTGTTAAATAGTCCGCGCTTCCACCCAAGTAAAGGCACCCATTCAAGGGCAAGCAGTATTGCTACGATACTTTCAAAAATTAAACTGATCATTAATAGCTTCAATACGAGTCTGAGTATGCCGCCTAAGTTCTGCTGATTCAATGCCTCTGTTGCGAGTGAGCGACTTTTAAGTCCCACTTTACGTCCGAGCATGATAAACACGATCATCGCTAACGTAATAATCCCGAGACCACCGGACTGTACGAGAATCATAATGATAATATGGCCGAAAGTGTTAAAGTTTTGTGTAATATCAATTGTTGCGAGTCCTGTAACAGTGAATGCGCTCGTTGCAAAAAACAGACAGTCAACAAATGATGTTGGCTGTTTCTGAGAGAATGGCATATAAAGTAATAAAGTACCGATCGTAAGGAAGACTAAAAATGCACTGATAATAACTAAATATGGATTTCTTGTACTTAATTTATTTTTTTTCCATTTGACATCCTCTATTTTTGAATGATTAAGTAACAATAGCGTACATGTTAGTTACAGAAAATACAATTCAAATTTTAGTATTTTAAAAAGACATTTATTAATTAATTTTAAAGGGATATTTTTTAACACAATCTTAACTTTAGTATTCTTTGAAACTCTTATATAATCAACTAAGATAAATTCAAACGTTAAGGATGTTAATAATGAACTATTTTTTAGTTGGAGATATACATGGTTGTTATAATACATTGAAGAAGATACTAAAGCACTGGAATCCAAAAGAAGAGCAACTTATCTTTGTTGGAGATTATATCAATAAAGGTAAACATTCGAAAGAAGTTGTACGTTGTGTACGCAAACTTCAGCAGGATTATCCGAATACGATTTGTATTCAGGGCAACCATGAGTATCAAATGGCGCAGTATATTTTTAAAGGTACTTCAAAGTCAGACATGAAAGAGAACTATAGGAATACGATAGAAGATTATGACTTACGTGATAAATATATAGGTGATGCACGTTGGATGCGGGATTTACCGTTGTTTTACGAGAATGGTGTGCTATACGTGTCTCATGCGGGCGTTAACTTTTTAGGGTTTAGAAAGTTTCATACAGAGAGTATGTGGAGTGTGTTACGTTTTCGCGGTAAGCTAAAAAAGATGAAGAAGCTTCAGGTTATTGGACATACACCAACTGAAATTGGGAAACCGATATATTTAAAACAATACAATACGTTAAATATTGATGCAGGAGCGGGGAATCATGATGCGCTTGCTGCAGTCGTCATTAATAAGAATGGTAAATTGGTTAGAACGTATATTGAGAAAATATTAAAGAGTGATTATTAAAAGGAAAGAGAGCGGATATTTTATCCGCTCTCTTTTAGTATTTATAATGGTTAGCCCATATTTTTAACGTCTTTTGGTGTAATTTTTACGATTTTATCGATATTGATTGAACATGTTGTCGATTCATCGTTAATCGGTAAAAAGCCTGTCTCATTTAAATCAAGTTTCTTAATGAAGTTATTAAATGCGATCTTCTCATCGGTAGTAAAGAACTCCTGATGGTTTACTGTTTCACCGTTGTCTAATTGAATTTCAATGTTTAAATAATTGCTTTCTGCATCCATTTAAATTAAAAGCTCCTTTTAATTATTATTTATTCATTAATTGATATTCCCTTAGTAAAATTTTATAAACATTTCATTCAAATGATTGTTTGAATGAATATTGTGCGTTATACTATATTCAAATGATTGTTTGAATGAATATTGTGCGTTATACTATATTCAAATGAATGTTTGAATGAATGAAATAAAGTTTGGAAGAGGGGTTATGTATGGCTCAAGATACTTGTGATTTATATTTGTTTGATGTTGAGAAGGTAAAGCGTGTGAAATCACAACAGGATTTAGTTGATTTAAATCCAGTGCTTGTTATTTATAAAGCCTTAGCAGATGAGAAACGCTTGAAGATTTGCTTTAGTTTATTACTCGAAGATGAATTGTGTGTATGTGATCTGGCCAATATAATCGATGCGAGTGTCGCTACGACGAGTCACCATCTCAGATATTTAAATCAGGCGAAAGTGCTTGATTTTAGAAAAGAAGGAAAAAATGCATTCTATCGTTTGAAGGATGATCATATTAAGACACTGATTCGTACAGCTTTAGCGCATGGGGGTGAATCTGATGAGTAAAGAAGAAACATATCGTCTGGAAGGTTTAAGCTGTACAAATTGTGCGGCTAAATTTGTGAAAAATATTGAAGCGATTCCAGGCGTAGATACAGTGGATTTAAATTTCGGGGCGGCGAAATTGAATGTTACAGGTGACGTCACTGTCGAACAGTTAGAAGCAGCGGGGAAATTTGATCATATTAAAGTACGTCCGGCAAATGTAAAGCGCACAAAGAAAGTTCCGTTTTACAAGAATAAAGCGCATTTACCGTTTGCCATCGCTTTGATTCTGTTTCTTGCGGGTTTAATCACAAGTTATAATGTTGGTGAAGATAGTCTGTATACGAAAGTGATCTTTATCGCAGCGATTGCAATCGGTGGTTATTCATTATTTATTGAAGGTTTAAAACAACTGTTTAAATTAAACTTTGATATGAACGTCTTAATGACCGTTGCAATTATTGGTGCAATGTTAATAGGTGAAGTACAGGAAGGTGCCATGGTCGTCCTGTTATTTGCAATAAGTGAAGCGCTTGAAGGATACGCGATGGAGAAATCGCGTGACAGCATTCAGAGTCTGATTGATCTCACACCTGAAGTGGCATTAAAGCGAATTGGTAATGAATATGCAGAAGTTGCTGTAGAAGATTTAAGCATTGGTGACGTCGTGCGCATACTGCCTGGTAAGAAAGTACCGATTGATGGTGTTGTAATAAATGGTCAGAGCAATGTCAATCAGGCGAGTATTACAGGAGAAAGTATTCCTGTATCCAAAGGGAAAGATGAAGAAGTTTATTCAGGAACACTGAATGAATCTGGACAGTTAGAAGTGCGAGTTACTAAACGCAGCCATGAAACTAAGCTTGCGAAGATGATTCATCTTGTGGAAGAAGCGCAAAGTGAGAAAGCACCGACACAGAAATTTGTAGATAAGTTTGCGAAATACTATACACCGCTCATTATGCTCATAGCATTGCTTGTAATCGTAATCCCACCATTATTTGGTGGCGACTTCAAACATTATCTTTACCAAGGTTTATCAGTACTCGTTGTGGGTTGTCCTTGTGCGCTTGTTGTTTCAACACCGGTTGCGATCGTTACCGCAATTGGTAGTGCTGCACGTCGTGGTATTTTAATAAAAGGTGGTATTCATTTAGAGAACGCAGGTCATATCGATACGATTGCTTTTGATAAGACAGGCACATTAACTAAAGGAGAGCCTGTTGTTATAGAACGTGTTGATTTCACAGTACTAACGCAAGACGAAAAAAATGTTATCTATACCCTTGAAAAAGATGCCGGACATCCATTAAGTAAAGCAATCGTGAACAGTTTGACAAATTGTGAAACAGTCGAGTTAACAGATTATGAAGTTGTTACTGCTAAAGGGGTACAAGGTAGTTATAAAGATAAAAAATATCGTATCGGACAACCGAAATTCTTTAATGTAAATGAGACTGATGCACAGAAACTTGCTGAAACTAATAGAAGTGGCGCAACAAAAGTATTGTTCGGTACACAAGAGCGTATAATCGCTGTCTTCTTTATTCAGGATACACTTCGCGATGAATCAATAGATGTCGTGCGCATGTTGAACAAAGAACGAATAGAGACACTGATGCTCACAGGTGATAATAAAGCGGTAGCCGATGCAATTGGAAATACTTTATCTATCACACGCGTGCACTCAGAATTGTTACCTGAAGATAAGTTGAAATTAATTAAAGACTATCAACAACAGGGAAGTCACATTGCAATGGTTGGAGATGGTGTCAATGATGCACCGGCACTCGCTCAGGCAGACGTAGGTTTTTCTATGGGTGGTGCAGCAACTGATACTGCGATAGAGACAGCTGATATTACATTTATGAAAGATGATTTAAGCGATTTACCGAAAGTGATTCGCCTCAGCAAACGTACATTAAATATTATCAAACAGAATATCGGATTTGCGTTAGGACTTAAATTAATCGCGATATTACTCGTTATTCCAGGCTGGTTAACGTTATGGATAGCGATATTTGCTGATATGGGTGCAACATTACTCGTTACTTTAAACAGTTTAAGATTACTAAGACATAAAGAATAGCTGATTATCATTTGCTTACAACGGCACTAATCATTATAATAAGTTTACTAATAGAAGGAGGTGGCTATGTTGGAACTGTTACTCAGTTTATTGAGTGAAGCATTATTGCTCAAATATATTACATTTCGTTTGTTGTATTTGGTACCATACATTGCCGCCTTCTTATTCGTATTATTACATTTAAAGCTTCAGTTACAAGTGGGTCAGAAATGGTCTTTAACTGAATGTGCTGGGAATGTTTTGGAACAAACAATTATTATTTTCTCACCTGTACTGAGATGGCGTATTAAGTGTTTATCTAAGATGAGCGATGAAGTAGAGGCCGTTCCTATATGTTAATCAAACATTAATATATAGGAGGAGAAATATTTGAAAAGATTTTTTAGTGTACTTATCGTATTAACATTGACATTAAGTGGTTGCGGGGCACAAGATGACGGTTTGTTTCATAACGGCATCGTCCAACCATTTACGGATTTAATTACTTTCTTTGCTGGTTTCTTTGCTGGCAGTTACGGTATGGGGATCGTACTAGTAACGTTATGTGTACGCTTTATGATGATGCCGATGATGCTCAGCACAGTTAAACAACAAAAGAAGATGCAGGCAAATATGAAAGTTGCCGGTCCAAAAATAAAAGAGATACAAGATAAGATGAAACTAGCAAAAGACCCGGAAGAAAAGAGCGTATTATCGCAGGAACTTATGAAAATATACGGTGAACATAATATTAACCCAATGAACATGGGTTGCTTACCAATTATCGTTCAGATGCCGATATTGACGGGTTTATACTTTGCGATCATACACAGTAAATCAATTGCAGCACAAAGCTTTCTCTGGTTTAACCTTGGTACGCCTGATCTGTTGATGATGCTCATTGCAGGTGGACTATATTTTCTCCAGTCATGGATTTCTATACAATACATGCCTGAAGAAAGCCGCAAACAGATGTGGCCGATGGCGATAATGAGTCCATTGATGATTATATTCATCAGTTTCCACTCGCCAGCAGCGTTACCGCTTTACTGGTCGGTTGGCGCAATTGTGTTAATCTTCCAGCAATTTATTTCTAATAAACTATTTAGTGATATTAAATAATGCATCCCTCACCATAAAACTGTAAAAAGGCCGTGCCTACGTTATAATGTAAGTAAAACAGACAGTTGAAGGTGAGGGGTTTTTATGTGGATTGATATTTCTCAGACATTAAAGCAGGGTATAGCAACATGGCCAGGGGATCAGCCTTTTGTGTATCAGATGGATAGTCAGTTAGAAGGTCAAACTGGTGCCAACGTAGGCAGTATTAAAATGAGCTTACATACTGGTACACATTTAGATGCACCTTTTCACTATGACCATGAAGGCGTAACGATTGATGAGATTGATATTAATCGCTTAATCGGTGAAGCGCAGGTGATCGAGTTAATCGATGAGGAAATTGTTACTCAGAAATTATTAGAGGACCTTGTGATTGATAAGCCAATCGTATTGTTTAAATCAGTATACAGTAAAGATCAAAGTGTATTTTTGGGAGACTTCATGACCTTTGAAAGTGCTGCCATACATTATCTGGGACACCTTGGTGTTGAAGTGATTGGCACGGATATGCCTAGTATAGATACAGTAGATAATGAAACCCTCGATGCACACAAAGCATGTTTAGAAAATCAAATATTGATTATAGAAAATTTAGAATTAAATAAAGTGAGAGTAGGGTATTATGATTTTATTGGGTTGCCACTAAAGATAGAAGCTGATGCCAGTCCAATTCGTGCAGTTGTAAAAAAGAAATTATAAGATGAGGTGAGTTACATGCGCATAGGTATTATCGGAGCAGGTATTGGCGGTTTAACAGCTGCGATTGCTCTAAAGTCTGCCGGGCATGAGGTAGACATATTAGAAAAGCGCCATGTATTGAAACAGCTCGGTGTCGGTTTAGGTGTTGGCGGTAATGCTATACGTGCTTTGAAACAGTATGGAATAGACAAAGATATCCGTGCAGCGGGAAACCCGTTAATTGAATGCCAGTTTAGAACAGATAAAGATGAGTTATTAAATACACTGATATTATCATTATCAGAAGAAGAAAATATAACGATTCAGCGTGAGCAACTCCATGCTATTTTATTGGAGCATAATGACGCCGATATCCATTTAATAAAAGATGTTGTACGTATTAAAGACTTTAATCATCCAACTTTAATATTACAAGATGGTGCCAAATATCAGTATGATTTAATTGTCGCAGCTGATGGCGTACATTCTAACATTAGACGACAGATGTTTAAAGATAGTGAAGCAATCTATCAAGGTTACACGTGTTTTAGAGGAACGAGTAAAGATGTAGCTGTTGATCATAAAGTTGCGCTTGAGTACTGGGGAGAAACAGGTAGGTTTGGTATCGTACCACTGAAAGATAATCAGGTGTACTGGTTCTGCTGTATGAATGCCGAAGAAAGAGATACAGAATTTAGAAATTATAATAAGAAGAAACTGTTGCAATACTTTAAAGCATTTCCTGATGCTGTGTTAGAAACGCTTGAAAAGACTGTCGGAGACCCTATTCAACATGATATTTATGATATCAATCCATTGAAGACATTTTATAATGGCCGCGTCGTATTGTTAGGGGATGCAGCACATGCAACAACACCTAACATGGGACAAGGCGCATCACTCGCTATGGAAGATGCAGTGTGTCTAGCGAACCAACTCAAAAAGTATCCGATTGATGAAGCATTAAAAGCATATGATAAATTAAGTGTAAATCACACGAAAAAGGTGATTTTAAGATCACGTCAAATCGGTAAATCAGCACAACTTGAAAATAAAACACTTATTAAAGCAAGAAACAAAGCGTTAAAATTAGTACCATTATCATTTTTAGAAAAACAAACTTTCTTCTTAAGTCATCGTCATATCAATTAATACAAAATAAAAAAGCTCATCATGAGCTTTTTTATTTAAGTCTAGTTACTTTTAAATTTTGAATTTCCTGATCAAGATTGTTATCAAGCACTTCAAAGAAAGTCATTAAGAAACGAATTTTACCACGTAACTCATATTCATTGAAGATAAGTGGCATCACATCGTTAGGATGTACTGGATTTTGTTCGATTGCATAATCAATGTTATCGAAATAATTTGCTACATCAAAGAAATTTAATGTATGACCTTTTTCTTTAAATAGCTCATAATCACCAATCTGGTCTTTGTGTTGATCTAAGCCTTCATGATATGCATAAGCGATTTGGAGTAAATTATATTTGATACTTTTAAACTTTGATCCGAAATTATAGTTAAATTGTGACGCGCTTAATTTTTGGATTTGGCTGAGTAATTCATCTCTTGAAGATTTTACTTCTGTATAAATTTGATTATTATTGTTATTCATTCGGTTCACCTCACAGTTTGATAGTTACTTATACCCTTTAAGCATATATTTATGACATAAAAAGGAGAAACAATGCAAAATTCATTGATCAAAGAATTAAAAAGTTTATACACGGGTGAAGGCTTTTCAAGTGTAATGTTCTTTCTTATCTGGATGTACTGTTGTTTCAATCATGAATATCAGGAAATGGCACGTAGCCTGCATATTGCTCTTCCGCTCATAACGTTATGTTTTATTCTTGCTATTGGTGCGTACTTCTGGAAATTGATGCATGACGTAGTAAAGAAGCGTGGTAAGATGCATATGACGATTAAACAGCAGCATTTGTTCATATTATTTAAGCGTGTATCTATTGTACTCATCATGATTTGTAGTATGCTATTTATCTATGCATTGATGACAAGTGAGCGATATTTAATGTTAAGTACTTTTTTACTTTGCTTTGCGATCGTTGAATATATCAATTATTTTCATATACGATTATCCTATTTGACACCGCGAGAATTTGCTGCGCTACTTAAACATAGAAGGTTGAGACGATCACACTTGAATCGTATCATGCATGAGGAGGTTATAGATTGAACTTAAAACAAATTGAAACGAAACATTTAACAGCAGTGCATGCTTTGATTGATATTATACAGAATAAATTAACCGGAGAGCTCACACAATCTACGAGTGAACTCATCGAAGAACGCCGCTTTGTGTTTGAAGAGCTTGGTACAGAAATTTCTGATGATGCACAGATAGAATATTCACAAGTACTACCTTCTTTAAAATTACAGGAAGAAATTCAGGTTAACCGAAACAAGATTACCGAGCAGATTAATAAGATGAAAGACCGTCCTTATTTTGGTGCTGTTACATTAAAAGATGATGCGCATGAAACAGAAAAGTTTTATATTGGATTAAATAGTCTGAAGGACCCTTCAACAGGAGATCTCATTATCTATGACTGGAGAACACCAATTGCCAGTACTTATTATGAGAACCAACTTGGGGAAGTAAGCTATAATGTACCGACTGTCGGTACACAAGTCGTAGATGTATTGTCACGCATTCAGATTGTAATTGAACATGAGCGCCTGTTAGATGTCTTCGATTCAGAAATATATATTGGTGATGACGCTTTGCAACATCTACTCGTTGATAGTGCAAAAGACAAGATGAAGTCTATCGTTACAACGATTCAGCAGGATCAGAATGCAATTATTCGTATGACTTCCAACCACGATATTTTAGTATTAGGACCCCCGGGATCTGGTAAAACTTCGATTGCAATGCAGCGTATTGCTTACCTTCTATATTTAAATAGAAATAAAATGACAGCAGAAAATATGCTGTTTATTACACCAAATGAGATGTTCGGTGATTATATATCTGATGTATTACCGGAGTTAGGTGAAGCACCGATTAATGCGACGAGCTTTTTCAGGTTAAAAGATAAAATGAATCGTCGTCACTTTCATGTCGAATCGTTATTTCAAAATATCGAGCGCATGCGTTATGCAGATGATTACGCACGAGCGTTATTTAAAATTAAAAATAGTAAGTTACTGTTACAAAAGATGGATCAAAAGATTGCATCGATTGCAGTGAAAAATATTAAATTTAATATATTAACGATTGAAGGCACACCTTTTGTAACGAAAGAGCATCTATCTTATTTATTTTATGATAAATTTGGTGAATCTCCGATTGATGCACGCCTTAAAAAAATTCAGGTAGAATTACAGCCGATCTACGAGGAACACTTACAACAAGCGATAAAAGACAGAACGAAAGCATTAAAGAAAGTAACACGATATATCGGTACAGACGAAGAACTTGAGATACGTGCTAAACGTGAAAAGACAAAACAATATAAAGTGCTGAAACAATATATTAAAGATATACAGTTTATCAATATTGAACGTATTTATCTCAATATATTAAAGTCGATAGATCAGAACGCATACGAAGCAACACTCAATCAATTTAGAAACAAACAAATGTATTATGAAGATATAGCGCCTTTGCTTTATTTATCAATTAAGATAAAGGGATTGCACAGAGAAAGTATGATGCAGCACATCATTATTGATGAGGTGCAGGATTATTCAGTCGTCCAATTAGCAGCAATTAGTGCGATATATCCCAATGCACGAAAGACGATGCTCGGAGATAGTAATCAAATTGTACATCCTGCAGTGACATTTGAATTACCAGATGACATCAATGTTATTCATTTAACAAAATCTTATCGTTCAACAGTTCAAATTACTGAATTTACGAAAGGTTTGATAGGTAATGATGATACAGAGTCTTTAGGTGTTCAGGGAGACGATGTAATAGAACTGGATTACGAAGCGTTTGTTAATACTGTAGAAGCATTGCAATCTGAAAGTGTCGCCATTATCGCACGTGACGTTCAACATGCTAATAAGATAGCCCAGACTTTAAAGGGATGTACTTTATTAACACACGATCAATATACATTCACTAAAGGAAAAGTTATCATGCCGAATTACATGGCTAAAGGATTTGAATTCTCGCATGTATTTATTGTCGGATTTAATCAATATGATCTGGAGCATGACCAGTTGCTGTTATATACAATCGCCAGTAGAGCGACACGTCATCTTTATTTAGTAGGTGATATCAATGATTAGTATTATAGAACCGATATTTAAGCAAATTGAATTTCAGGTAGAAAGTATCAAAATGCTTGCAAACAAAGTAGATATATTTATGTTAGAACAGGAAATCTATCCGGGGGGTAGAACTTGCTTTGAATTGCTAACACATATTGCATTAATACCTGAAGCTGATGTAATGATCATCAAAGGTGCAGGGAAGTCTGAAATGGATGATTATTATCATTACTGGCAAAAAGAAGTAACATCAATTGAAGTATTTGAAGCGAGACTCGAACTCAGCATGAATATTCTGCTTGATTTTTATAATCAACTGGAAGAAGATGAAATGCTTAATATGAAAATGACCTATTGGCAGACACGTCAAACTTATTTAGACTGGTTGCTCGTTATTTTGACGCATTTAACGCATCATAGAGCTCAGCTGTATAGTGCGATTAAACAATTTGGTGATGATGAAGGATTAATTAATTTATTTGAATAAAAAACAGCTGACTATTTTGTCAGCTGTTCCATAATTGATGCGTAAACTTCATTCCAGAATTCAGGTGTATTTTTATATTTTTCATGAATTTGATGGTGTACTTCTTTTTGTTTAGATTCAAAATCTTTATCATCTTTAGCAGGTAAATCTTTACGTAAATCCATAACAAAATTTTGAACTTTCTCAGTGCGTGGACCCCAGTTTGTATATTCATTACCCGATTCATCCAGGAAGATAAATTTTGGAATAGAACGTCCACCATTCGTTAAATACTGATCCATTAAATCTAAGTTTGAATCACGTAAACTAATGCTTAACGGCATATCTGTCGCTTCCGCAATTTTCATCAGCACAGGTAAGTTCATCATCGCGTCACCACACCAATCTTCAGTAATGACGATAGCTTTTAAATGTTTGTCTTTTACAGTTTGTAAACGTGCGTCATCTACAGGTAATTCAAAAGTTTCATAGATTTTGTGCATTTCTGCTTTATTTACTTCCATTTGGTTAATATATTGCTCTAAAGATAAGCCTTGATTAAAATATTCGATTAAAGTCGTCATAAGTGCCTCCTGTAAGCTTTAATAATATAAATGTATTATAACAATATCAGAATAATCAAACAAAAGATATTATTTTCACTATTTATATGAACAAATATTCAAAAATATTACGGTATATACGGATGTTTACCATGATGTGAAGTGATACACTTACCTTAGCTAATAATTTTTCATACATGTAAGTCTTCTCTATGGGTAGTTTAACTACCCATCTTTTTTTATTTTCATCATTTGTAATTTTATGGTATATTGGTAGAGATAAAATAGGAAAGTGTGTGAAGTATGAAAAAATTCGTAACAATTATTATCGTGCTCATACTAAGTGTGATTATCGCATTATGGTTATATAACTATTGTACTACACCTGACAATGATTTAAGTGAAGAACGCTTAGGAGATATTAAAATAGGTGAAAATTATGAAGAAAAACATAAAGATTTCGTGAAAGACTCGCGTATTCAGTTAGAAGGTAGAACATTTTATCGATCTGTTAAACATAGAGGATTGATCATAAGAAAAGATAACAAAAACAATCATATCACAGCAGTTTCTTTATTTAAGAACCCTGCTGTTAAAACGAGTCGTGATATTACTATCGATAGCACGAAACAAGATGTTATCGATACATACGGAGATACTTATAAAAAGTCGTTATTACCGAAACAGCAGACACAATTTCATTATAAGGATAAAGAACATCATATCGGCATGAAATTTGTATTAAGAAATGATTTGGTAAAAAGAATAGAAATATTTGCAGAGTAAGAGGCGATATTGATGCCTCATCTTTTTTTGTTTTCATTTACTTCGGTTTCCGATATAATAGTATCAACAATGAGATTGAGGAGGAAATTATTTGAACTATAAAGAAATTGTAAAAAAATATGCCGAGACTGTCGTAAGCGTAGGTTTAAATGTACAACCAGATCAAACGGTTGTAGTAACCGCTGATATTGATGCTATTGATTTTGTGCGTGAGGTGACAAAAGCGGCTTACGAAAAAGGTGCAAGAGAAGTTATTCAGAAACTAACTGATGGTCCATCATCTCAATTGAAATTTGAATATGCGCCAATTGAAGTGTTTGAACATATTCCGCAATATAGAATTGATGAAACGAATGATTTTGTACAGAATAAAGTAGCACATTTACGTGTCTATTCACAAACGCCTGAGTTATTGAAAGATGCAGACCCAAAAAAGATTGCTGCACAGGCAAAAGCATTAGGTGAAGCGAATAAAGATTTCTCAAGAGCAGTTGGTCGTTATGACTTCTCATGGTGTATTGTAGGATTTCCAAATGATAAATGGGGTGAACTTGTATTCCCTGAATTCAAAGGAGAAGATGCAAAGTTAAAGTTACTTGAAGCGATGATAAAAGCAGTGCGTGTCGATCAGGATGATCCTGTAGCTGCATGGAAATTACATAATGAAACCTTAAATAAAAAAGCACAGCAGTTGAATGAAAAAGCATATGATAAATTACATTATAAATCATCTACAACAGACGTTGAAATTGGTTTGACGAAAGGACATGTGTGGTTAGGAGCGAGTGCGATAAATTCTGACGGCGTAGAGATTCAGGTTAATATGCCAACTGAAGAAGTATTTACTTCACCAGACTATCGTCGCGTTAATGGTGTAATTGGTAATACACGCCCGCTTGCTTATCAAGGCGCAATTATAGATGACTTTAAATTAACGTTTAAAGACGGTGTGGTTACTGACTTTGAAGCAGGAGTCGGTTATGACGTTCTGAAGAATATGCTAAACAATGATGAAGGTGCACGTCGTTTAGGTGAAATTGCATTAGTACCAGACGATTCTCCGATTTCTAACTCTGGCATCCTTTATTACAATACGTTATATGATGAGAATGCATCTTGTCACGTTGCATTAGGTCGTTCGTTCCCTAATGCGATTAAAGATGGTAAATCTTTATCCAAAGAAGAATTGATGGATAAAGGGTTAAATCAATCAATGATTCATGTTGACTTTATGATGGGTGGCAGTGATCTATCAATTGATGGTATTAAAGAAGATGGGACAGTTGAACCAGTATTTAGAGATGGTAACTGGGTGATTTAATTTTTAATAGGTGAGTGGTCGAAATAAGCTATAATTTGCCCACTCAAGCACATTTTAATTTCAAAATAATAAATGAGTGGGCGAATAACATTGTTTTCCGCCCACTCATTTTTATTCTACTGCACTCTCAGTAATAGTAAATGTTTTATTATCGGCATCAATTACCGCATTTCGTCCATACGGTACAATACATTTTGGTTCGTTATGTCCAAATGATGCATTAAACAACACCGGTTTATCCTCATGTCCCCATTCTTTCATGATCTTCTGAACGACTTCTTTATATTCATCATATAAATGACCGTTTTGAGGACGTCCAAATATAATACCGTTAATACGGTCTAAAGTACCTAACGCACCTAAACTACGCATAAAATCTTCCATCAACCATTGTGGCATCAATACTTCAGAGGTTTCTAAAAATAATATCGCACCATCAAAATCTGTTTCATCCGGATAGACATCAGTGCCACGTAAAGAGATCATTAACTCCAGACAACCGCCAATTAACGGTCCGCTTGCCTGTCCTTTTCCATTTACTACGTCATATCCAGTATTATCAATTTGTTCACGGTCTATTAATTCATTTTCTTTATCCCAGCGTAATCCGTGTTTGTATACAAAGTCTGATGTCGGAATGTCACCGATGATTTCATTCTGGGTTAGCGTCTTATTAAAATGATTTCGTGAATATTCTGGAAAAGCATTATTCTCTGCAAAATCCGTAAGTAGTGACAAACCATAAAAACTTGAAAATCCAGCTTTTAAACAAATAAAATGTGTAAACGTTGAATCGGAGTAACCCATAAAGATTTTAGGATGTTGACTAATAATCTCAATATCCAGATAAGGTAGCAAACGTACGCTATCATCGCCACCAAGCGTAGAGATAATCGCCTTAACTTCCGGATCAATAAATGCTGCCATTAACTCTTCAGCACGTGCTTTCGGATGATCATAGTTAAATGCGAGACCTTTTAACGCGTTAGGCATAACTTTTACTTTGTAGCCCATCTCTTCAATACGTTTAATGCCAAGCGTTGTACGATGTTTCATCGTTGGCTCGCCTGCTAAACCTGAAGATGATGAAACAAGCGCAATCGTGTCTCCTTTATTAAGGCGTTTTGGTTTCTTAAGTTGAAGCATAATATCACCACTTTCGATAAAATTATCTCAATTATATCAGAAAATTTAGAATATAAAACGGAATATAAAAAATGAGTAGTGGGAAAAGATTACTTTCCTGCTACTCATTTTATAAATTTATATTTCACTGTCTATTTTAATAGATTGTTTCGGTGCTTCCGTAACATATAGCTTTGGTAATACGATATCCAGCGTACCATCTTTTTTATAGGTAGCTTTAATTGCTTCCACCTGAACATCTGGTAAGTATAAAGAACGATGCATTGAACCGAATGAACGTTCACGTTTAATGTAGTTGTGTTCATTGTTCTCAACAACCGATTCTTCAAGGCGTTTCGCTGTAATACTTAATGCGTCATTTTGATAGTCTAATTGAATATCTTCCTGTTTAATGCCTGGTAGATCTACATGAACAGTATAATCATTATTTGTTTCTTTAATATCTAACTTAAAACTATGATTATAAGCATTATCTGCAAATTGACTGACTGATTTCGTTAACATGTCGTTTGCAACATCAAATACATTTTGTCCGCGAGAAAAGATACTATATTTATTATCCATGTTCATCACTCCTATTGATTTGATATATTTATCATAACATTAAGGTCAAATATAGTCAAAATATTGAGTGTCATTTGTAATAGAATCTAATAAATAATCGACGGTTGCAATAGTATAGGTTGGTTGTGCCTGTCTAATCTCATCTGCATCTCCGTAACCATAGAGTACACCGATTGTATCGATATTATTTTTTTGTCCACCGATGATATCATGTTTGCGATCACCGATCATGATGCATTCATCTCTATTGAGTCCGTGTGTATCAATGACATGCTGGATGACTTCTGCTTTATTAGTCCGTGTGCCATCTAACTCACTACCGGTAATAGACTCGAAGTAATGTGCAAGATTAAAATGTTCTAAAATCGGTACAGCAAAATACGTTGGTTTACTTGTTGCGATATACAACTTTTTATCCATCGATTTTAATGCTTGTAATAGTAATGGAATGCCTGGATATACTTCATTTTCAAACATTCCTTTATCGCTGAAGTATTCTCTGTACAGTTTGATTGCTTCGGCATTATTGTTGCCTGATAATTGATAGAAAGTTTCATAACTTTCATGCAGTGGTGGACCGATAAATGGGATGAGTGCTTCATTTGCAGGTGCTTCAATATTCAATTTTTGTAATGAATATATTATTGAGTTCGTAATGCCTAGCATAGGATCTGTTAATGTGCCATCCAGATCAAATAAGATATGTTGGTACATTAACGGATACCTCGTTCGTATTGTTTCGGTACTGTAATATCATCTCTTAATTGTTTGACCGCATGAATGGCCCAGTATAGATCGTTAAGCATTCCGCGACCAACTGCAATTAAATCTGCATCATCGTTACGAAGTGTCATTTCAGCTGTTTCGGGTGCGTCTAAAATACCTACAGCAATTACGGGTACATCAAACTTTTCTTTGAAGCGTTTTGCAAATGGTACTTGATAGCCAGGATAGTTACCTGGTTTATCAATGCCAGCAGGTGCTTCACCTCCTGTAGAAATATGAAACATGTCGACACCAGCATTTAAATATTTTTCTGATATGGCTAAAGCATGTTCTATATCATAGCCACCATCCATATATTCTCGTGCAGAAATTCTAAAGATTAAAGGCATATCTTCCGGCATTACTGATTTTGCAGCTTTAATTACTTCAACGCCAAACAATGAAAGGTCCTTGCCGTATTCATCGTCACGTTTATTGATACCTGGGGAATGGAATTGATGAATTAAATAACCGTGTGCTCCGTGAAGTTCAATTGCATCAAACCCAGCTTCAACTGCGCGACGTACACTTTCTTTATATTTAACGACCATCGCTTTAACTTCTTCGTTTGAAAGTTCACGAGGATGGCGTATTGGACCGAAATCTGTAGGTTCTTCAACTGGCGTTGTAGATGATGAAACCGGTGTTTCAACATCGCGTGCTTTTCGGCCGGCATGAGCAATTTGAATAGCAGCTTTTGCGCCATTATTATGAATACCTTCTACGATATGTTTATAAGCTGGGATTTGTGCATCATCCCATAAACCGAGACAGTTTTTCGTAATACGACCTTCTGGTTCAACATTTGTCATTTCTACAATAATAAGCCCCGTTTGACCAACAGCACGTGATGCATAATGTACGTAATGCCATTCAGTAGGCGTTCCATCCTCATTTTCTACAGAATATTGACACATCGGTGGCATAACGATTCTGTTTTTTAGTTCCAGGCCTTTAAATGAATAAGGGGTGTTTAATAAAGTTTTCATAATGATGCTCCTTTAGTTTTTTTATTTATTATAAAACTTCTAACCTGAGAATGATAAACATCTGTTTGAATAACTTAGCTGAATCGTATCATTAATTAAATATTAATTAAATTTACATTTTAGTTAAATGAAATATCATTTTAAATAACGTATAATGAAAGTAAGTGAAGGTAAAGGGTGTGTATGAGATGTTTGAAGTGAAAACAGAGATTAAAATTATTCCTGATGGCTACGAATCTACAAACCGCTATTTCCATAAACATGTACTAAACAATTATTTAGAGTTAGGTGTAACATTGGTCGGTCGATGGGTGAATGAGGACAAGACAATTATTACAGAGATTTGGGGATATTTAGACGAAAAGCATTATCGAGATTTCTTTGAACTCCGAAAGAAGACGAAACATTATCAAAATTCGTTACCGGATAAGCTCGCAAATGATAAGTGGATTATTTCAAAGAAAGATATGATCATAACGCCGACTGGTGATTATAAGATGGACTTACATATCATTTCTACAAATGTTCTCGTACAAAATGAAGAAGATGAAGTATTGCTGGTTAGAAGTTTACATCGTAGTGATACGTTAGAATTACCTGGCGGTCGCTTAGATAAAGACGAAGATATGATTAGTGGCGCTGTGCGAGAAGTAAAAGAAGAAACTGGATTAGATGTTGCGATTAAAGGTTTATTGTACAGTTCGCATAATAAAACGAGCGGGGTAGTCAACTTTACATTTCTAGGTGAAGTGATTGGTGGCACGCTGCAAAATAGCGATGAAGAGACGACTGATGTAGGATTTTATGCTATCAATTCAAAGAATATTTCGAAGCTTGTGACACGTAAAGTTTCGGAAGACCGCATACTTAATGCATTAGAGAAAAAAGCACAAAAATTTGATCTGTATGAGAATAATCCGTATAAAATAATTCAATCATTTAAATAAACCCTGAATCTACGTCGATTCAGGGTTTATTTTATTCACTGGCAAAAGTAATATCGCTGTTGATTTGTCCCGTAAACGATTGTACTGGTAGTGGTTTGCCATCTAACCAATCCTGGAAGTTTAATGTTGTTGGTGTGTTGTTGCCACCGAGCGCAAATTGGATGCTTAAATCTTTAGGAAAGTAACAACTTGTATGAATCGTTCCGCTCCAGCTGGAATATAGTTCGCTGAATACGCCAGCTTCAGGGTCATTCATTATTTTAAATGCATTAGTGGCATCCGTATTACGATTTGTCTGCGCCTTTAAATTACGCATACGCATCTCAGAATCTGTTAGTACACGTCGATTCTCATGTGTTAACACTTCGAAGTGATTTGTGCAGTAATGATGTTCACGTACAATGATGTCGCGCGGTGTGGCTTCGACGATTTGCGTAATACCTTTTTTATCAAGCAGAATGTAGCTGAAACTAGAGCGGTGTGGAATTTCCTTTAAGAATTGCACAGCATCATCAACCGACTGACAACATTCAAGTATCATACGACCAATCATATAACATACGAAACCATCTCCGGGTACTTTGCGATGCATGAAATTATATCCCATCGTAAGACCGTGTTCATTCATCCCGTCCATTCGACCTGTGATGCGAGAAACGGGTGCCATAGTCGCATAACCTGAATCCGTGGGTTGGAAGAAAGTGAAACGGCCATCATAAGTAGCAGGATGATAATCATAGTTTCTAACTAAAAAATCTTCGGTGGTGAATACACTACATCCGCTAGGTTTAGCATATACTCGGTAATGACCGAAGTTCTGTATGATTTGAGTCATATCCATCTTGAGTTCAGCTTGTAAACCGAGCAGTTCCTCCCAGATACCAGGGGCGAAACGTTTAAATGCAGCTTTTGTTTCCTGAATATCTATATCGAAACGTGGGCGACGAATACGCCATTCACGCTCGCGATTCTCCATCATTAATGTTGTTTGAAGCCACTTTCCCTGTTCTATCCCGAAATCGAAATGACTCCCACGAAACTCTGTGATTACACTTTTAACTTGTTGCATTGATACACCTCCGTAAACACTATAGAGAAAGTATAACAAAGAATAAATAGAATGGATAATGTAAAGCTTCCTTTACGTAAAGGAAACTTTACGTTATCATGATATTGAAGAGGTGAGTGTATGAGGAATAAATTAGCTGAATTTAGAAAGTTACATGGATACTCACAGGAAACGTTAGCAAAACAACTGAAGGTATCAAGACAAACAATTATTTCAATTGAAAAAGGGAAGTATAATCCATCATTACCACTTGGAATGATGATAGCTGAAGTTTTTAAAGTAAGTGTTGAAGCAATTTTTATGTTAGAAGAAAGTGACTATGAGTGAGGAGGATGCGTATGTTTAATCATTTAGAAGGCAATAGACCGATGTTATATTTTCTTGGCGGTGGATTGTTACTGATATCATTATTTTTTATGTTAGTGATGTTCGAGAAACCGGAACTATATGCGATGCAGTTAGTACTTGGCATTCATATGATTTTAATTGGAATACAAAATCGAGATGAATTGTTAGATGAACGCGTTGTCGCATTAAGCAATAGAGCATTTAAAACATCTTATATGGTGACACTATTTACAGGGATGCTATTTTTTACACTATATACGTTTGGATTAATCACTTTAAAAGCAGAAAGTGCAATTGTGATAATTTTGGCTATAATGTTTTTATCTTTTTCAGTGAGTAATTTCATGCTATGGCGAAAATATTAGGAGGATGTGTATGTTTAGTAGAAGAAAACTTAGTAGAGGAGAGTTGATTATTTTTGGTACGGCAATTACTTCGATGATTCTTATAGCTTATATCGCTTCAGGGTTTACTATGGATGGAGGAATTATGATTATGGCAGTAGGATTAAGTTATTTAATTAATGCAATAGAACCTGGTGCTGAAGTGGATGATGAAAGGGATCAAAGTGTATTACTTGAAAGTTTTAGATGGATGACAATGTGTTTATATATTATATGGGCTGTATTATACATTGGAGCTTCGTTTAATTTTTTTCATCTTTCTAAAGAAATGTATATTATCATACCGATGGCGGTTTGTATCCTTATACAATCAATAGCTAGAGTAATTCTTAGTAAATTTATCATGTGATTAAAAATTTAAGTTGAGCATGAATATTGATGGGCGGTTCTAATCGAGAACTGTGCCAAAACAAGCAAAATGGCCCGATTGCAAGAGGGAACCGTGCCAAAACAAGCAAAATGGCCCGATTGCAAGTAAGAATCGGGCCATAATAATTTCTAAAATCAACTACTAGTAAACACCAACTGCATCCCAAGCTGCTTTAATAGTATTTGCTTCTGTTTGACCGTATAAGTCTAAAGCTGATTGGATTAATGCTTCTTTAGTATCTTTAAAGTTAGATGTTGATGTTAAGTAGTAAGATAATGCACGATAATAAATTTGTTCTGCTTTTGATTTATCCATTTTTGTTACAGTGTTGTAGAATGCTTTGTTAGGGATTCCTGAGTTGATGTGTACGCCACCCCAGTCACCGCTCTTAGTGTTAGGTAAGTATTGGAAGTCATCCATGTGTGATGGTTGATCATAAAGTTCTGGTTGAGAGAAGCTACGTAATGCATCTCCAGCTCTACCTGGTGTATAAACATCTTCACCCATTAAGAAGTCTGGGTCTACAAAATAACCAAATACGTCAGACATTGATTCGTTGATTGCACCTGGTTCATTTTCATAAACAAGTCCTGCTGTGTGCTCAGTTACAGCATGTGTTAATTCATGTGCGATAATATCGTTAGCACCTGATAATGAAGTGAAAGTAACACCATCTCCATCACCATAAACCATAGCTTCGCCATTCCAAAAAGCATTGTTGTAATTTGAACCATAGTGTACTACAGAATAGATTGGAGCCCCATTATCATCATAAGAGTCACGATTGTGAGTATTTTTAAAGTAATCGTATACTACATCGCCATAATAATGTGCATCAACTGCTGCTTTTTGACGAGAAGAAGTGAAGTATTTATCTGTATCTCTTACAATGTCAAAATTTGTTTGTGTATTATATGCATCATAAGTTTCAATATTTCCAGTATGTGTAGTATCAGCTAGATAGAAGTAACTACCTTCCTGGAAGATATTTAAATTTTTAAATCTGTTATCAACACCGTATCCATAACCTGTTGTTGCAGCATCGAATAACATATTTTGTTTTTTGATAACTTCGCCTGTTTCAGCATCAATTTGTACGTGCCAGTTTGCTGCTTCAGGAGAAACGTAGATTAATTGAACATTGTATACATATTTATTTTTATCTGCATTGATTGCCACTTCAGCTTTTTTAACGACTTTACGGTTATCAAGATTTTTCACTTTATCTTTATCAGCACCGACAGCTTTGAATGCTAAATCAACCGCTTGATCTTGAGATAATTTTTGTGTGTTTGTTGGGTCCACATCTTTTTGGTCAAGTTCACCATTTACATGAACGACTTGATTTTTATCGTTAACATGAATTTTAATTTCTTTATTTAGAGCTTTTTTACCGTTATTATGAGGCTTTAATGTATAGTGTGTGAATCCTTTGTCGTCTTTTTCTACTTTTGTAATTTCATATTGTTTATAAAATTTCTTTGCAGCTTTGTCACCTGGTAAAGATTTTAAGAAGTTTTTTGCATCGATTTTAGATTGTACTTTCTGAAGGTGGTGAAGTGATTTGCTTGTTTCTGTTTTAGCAAAAGCTGTTTCGCCTTGAGTTAAACTTGCTAGTAAAGTCGATGATAATACGATAGCAGGTAAAATGTACTTTTTATTCATTGATAACACTCCTTATTTGTCTAAAATTTAATTACAAGTTTTATTATAAGGATTATCAATTTTAATACACTCGTATACACCGCAATTATTTTTACTCAAAAAAGTTAACATGAAAATATTATACTCATCATATGGTTATTTCATAGCAATATTTAAATTTTATATTGAACAAAATCCTTTATTTTTAAGAGATTTAACAAAATAAACAATTTATTAGATGTTAATTTTAAAAATAAAAAAAGATGCAGCTAATTATTAGCTACACCTTTTTCAACATATGCTCGGATCAATTTACGCTCTTTTTCTCCAACTGTATCAAATGTAAATATACATAATGCTGCTTTGTCTGAAACATTATAATGTTCATCACCACGAGATATTTTAATAATAACTACATTAGCTGCACCACGCTCAGTTTTATGCATTACATCAAATTGCCATTCCAAATTTGATCTTTCGGTTTCATCGAGATAACACTGTATACCTGCGATGAATTCATCATATCCTTTTTCATATTCAACACCGTCATCATAGATGATATTCGTTTGAACATTTTTATCGACGATTTCTTTGATTTTTTCAATATTGTTGTTCTGCCATGCAGCTAATAAATGTACGTGTGGCATTTGTCTCATCCTATCTTCTTTTTCTTATTTACACTATATCATAATCTTGAATAGATAATGTTAATTATTTCATTCCATTTTATTCATGTGGTAAAATAAACTTAAAGAATCAGTAGAGGAGTGAAACACCGATGGAATTTGTTAAATCTCTATTCAAAGCAATATTTATTACATTTTTAGTATTATCTGTTATTGTTACTGCTGGTGCAGCTTTATTTGTTATCAGCTTTAAGAAAGATTTTGAAGATATCGAACGTCGTACGAAAGAAATCGTTGCTAAAATTGAATCAGAAAATGTTTAAGACTCTGTAATTTAGAGTCTTTTTATTTTGCATAAAATAAATTTATCTGGGGTGTTCAATTGAGTCCATTACAATCTATTTCACAAGAAGAATTACATGGTTTAGAAGATATTCATTCAGAGCAGGAAATGTCACAGCTGATTCAATTGATGAGAAAACAAAGACCAGTTATTCATGATATCGTAATAGGGTGTAGTAGGAATAATCTTGATTTGATAAAAGCATATCAGTTTAAATTATTGTGGGAACAATTTGGAGGTTTAGATGGTACAGGCGGAACTGTGCTTGCAATTGTAAGCTGGAACCCACACTCATCTTCATTTAATAAATATGTTAAACGTATCGCTAGACACATACCAGATGGTTTCGTAGCAATCGGAGAAACTAAAGGTTTTGAACAAATTATGAGAAGATTGCATCGTTTCACAGATGTAAAAGCAGATAGAACATTTGTATTTTCTTCTTTAGAATCTCAGCAGATGATTAATAGTGGGGGTGTCTTTATCTTTGAAGGTATGCAAGGCACTTCAAAACTCGGTACTTATTTTTCAGTTCGTGATGGACGAATTCAAATTACATAAATTAAAACGCACATGCCATAAACATGTGCGTTTCTCATTAAATAGTATCATCATCACGCTTTTTACGTGTGAAGTACAATAATGCAACACCTGCTGTAACAGTCATAAGACCAGCTAACGGTAATAATAAGCTCATTGCCTCACCAGTATGTGGTAAATATTGATTTTCATTATTTGTTGGTTTATGGTTCGTTGCTGCATTGTTGGTGGAAGTATTATTATATGAACTTTTTTCAAAACGATTATCAGAAGCGCTATCAGATTGATCACTAGAATCGTTAGTACTGCTGCTATTATGATAGTCTTTATAATTGCTGTCCGAAGCATAGCTGCTATCAGATGCATAGTCATCACTTGATGTGTTTTGTTGTGATGTATGATCCGATGTAAATGATGGACGTGTGTTTTCTTGACTAGTTGTCGTGCTGGAATAATTATTTGATGAAACATTATTATTACTTTCCGTGCTATATGAACCATTTTCGTTACTTGTTGTACCAGACGTGACAGAAGCCTCATTATTACGTTTCATAGGATTTACTGTCGGTTGTTTTACTGGAAGCTGTGGTTTTACGTTACTATTATTAGTTGAATTACGTGTACGTGATGACGCTCTATGTGTTACCTCATTAGAGCTATCTTCCTTCTTACTTCTTGCAAGTAACGGTGGTATATCATCAGGGGATTTGCGGATCGTATCTTTTAGTTGTGAATTTTTAGTTGTCGTTTCAACAGAATGATCTCGTTTAATCGGCTTTGTTTGTGCTTCAAAGATTAAAAATTTCTCTTCACCAGGTTCAATCTTTACATTATCTGTTTCCGTAGTTTTGTTGTAACTTACTTCATAGATCTTGTTTGGCTCAGTTGTATTAAAAGTTACGCTTCCGTTTGATACGTCAGCTTGATCAACAAGCTCTCCATCATATTTTAAATATACAGTGGTACCATCTTCTAAATTTGAAAATGAACGATCTACTGCATGAACTTTAATCGTTAGATTATCTTCTGGAAGAGGCGTTTCAGTCACCGGTATCTCTTCTGAAGAAGGTATAACTTCTTCGGGGTTAACAACTTCGATATTATTCAGTTCACCAGGATTAATTTCATATTCTTGTCCGGCTATTTCAATCACTTTGATATCTTCAGCAATCACTGAATAACCATCATCTAAAGCAGTAAGAGATTGTTCTTCTTCGTTTATATTGATACTAAAAGGAAAGTCTTTAATAGGTTCATCGTCTTTATCATGAAAATAAAGTACTGTCGGGGTTGCTTCAGCATGTGCTGTTGAAACTGTCGTGAGGGAAGCCATAATAGCAAATGATAAAAGTATTTTTTTCATATGGAACTCCTTTTTGCTTGTTGAATATATTATGACATAATTCAATTGCAAGTGCTATAGAGTATCCAATAATTCACAATTGATTTAGTAAGTTAAAACGTAATTTATATTGTTTAATATATTGTCATATAAACGTTGATTTTTCTTTGTTAATGCCCATTAAATGGTTATAAAGTGAAAAACGTAAAATGGTTACAATGAAATAATATTGTAATTATTTTATATTTTTTTTAAAATTCTATCGAATTTTTTGAATATTTCGTGTAATATTATATTTGCAATATATCATTTAGTGAATGGAGGAAATTATTATGAGAGAAGAGTTAGAACAAGTTGTTTTAAAGATGAAAGAAATGAACTTATCTCTAGAAGAATTGTTAAACCAAAACAAAAATTTAGGATTTAGCGAAGACGTAGTAACAGTAATTGACTCTGCTGCCCAAAAACCTCTTAAGTTCCAATCTTCTAAATATTGGACTGGCGATTTCTAAAGTGATCGATCAATACATTTCGGAATTAATAAAGAAGTTAAATCTTTCTAAAGATTCCGAAGAGCAATTATTAGTTTATGTAACTAATAAAATCCAGCGAGATAGCTGGGGAAGTTATTACGAAACAATCAACAAATTATTTAATAAGGGAACACAAGCTGATATGCAAAGAAATTCGGTTGCTATTCAGCTTGTTTTTTGGGCTTTTGATTTAGTCGATGATGTTGTTGATGGAGATTACTTGTTAGAGTGGATATCTAGAGAGCAACAAATTCTTTTGTCTCATATTACTATGCTTCAAGCTATTCGTTTGTTTAATCAGGAAATTCAAGATGAGGTAATGGCACTTATTGTTGATGCAGGGTATGCTGAATTTTTTGATGTAACTTTTGATTTTAATGAAAATCCAAATATTTCTGAAGATGAATATATCAATTTAGTTACGCAAAAGTCAGGAAACTTAATGCGTTTGATTGGCTTAATCATTGATAAAGACAATGAACCGTTACAATATTTTATGCAAAATGTGGGAATAGCTGCCCAAATTAAGAATGATATTGATAGTATCTTATCTGAACACAAGAATGATTTTAATCAGAGAAAAATGTATCTACCATTGATTAAATATATCTTTTTTTCCGGGGATAAAAACCTTCAGTATTATTCACGAGAAAATATTTTACAATCGGGTTCACTAGACTACTGCAGATTGTTGTATAATTATTACATTGAAAAAGCATACAGTATACTTTTAGATGCTTTTCCCGATAAAACTGAAGGAATAAGGAAATTAAAAGATGAATTCAATTTTTAGATTAAAACGCATGTCATTAACAATCTATATATCTTTAATTGTTATATCATATATATTTCATTTAAAGTTTTTCTATGCTATCAAATATTCTATATTAACTGTGCAGAATACTGATGATATGACAATTTTAATAAGTTGTTCAGCTTGTTTTAACTTTTTCATAAGTATTGTCGTACTTCAAATATTTAATAAATTTGATTCATATGTACTAAAACATTTTTTTATACTTTGCATATTATTAGCTAACACTATATCTTTTTCATTTTATGATCCTTTGTTTAAAGGATTCGGAACAACCATGGAAATATTTTTACTGTTTTCTGTATTAGCTATGTTATCGAAGTTATTTAGTATCTATCCAGTATTCTCAAGGTCAAATAAATTAAATACATTTTTAAAACTCAATAATTATTTAATTTTTATCCTTTTCATTATTGCAATGATACTGAATGTTACGCTTCAGAGAAGTGACTTTGTGTTATTTTCGTTTATTATGCTCATCACAGTGTGCATCATTTTATTGCTGAGTGTATTTTATGTGATTTTCTCAATCATTCGTAACTCTCACGGTATGATTCGTCGTGAATTGTATTTTATTCTTGCTTCGCTATTACTTAGTATTTTACCGATGTTTACACTTAATTTATTTTTGCATTTTTTTAATAGCAGTATTCCTTACTACTATTTATTACCGACACTCATTATTTTCCCATTGTATTTACTTTATTCATTCTGTAAATTCAAGATAATCGTTTCAGAATCATTTTTATCTATTGTCTTTGGATTGTTTCAGATATGGAATGTGTTAATGCTATGTTCAATGATTGTATTCTATGTATTTTTCCTTGAGCATCCAATGCTCATCACTGCAATTATCATCCATAGCTTATTGTTGGTTGGATGTGTTGCATTATATTACTTCCGTAATCGTTATGCTGTAAAATATCGTGCTGCAAATATTACAAACAATATCAACGAGAATATTTATGATACTTTAATTCAGAACAATATTCAGTTATCTAATTATTATTTATTTATTGAAACGCAGGACCAATCTGAACAGTATAAGTTCCCAGCTGGAACATTTAATTATGATGATATCATCTCTAAGACGCATATGATTTATGAGCGTTCAACGATTGCGATTAATCAACTGCAGGATATTACCGTTTATGTTCATCGTACTGCAATGAATAATGCATTTATCGCTATTCATTCTTCCGAGGTTGAAAAGTTTAAATATCATGAATTTGTTCATTTATTAGAGCAGTTTGAGTTCTTTATGAAAAACTATTCTACGAAGTTAATGGATGAAGATTATAAGAATCGTATTTATTTATCACATGCTGCACTTGAAGAAGAACGCGAACGTTTATCGATTTTCTTACATGATGATATTTTACAGAATATTATTCTCGCATTGAATGAGACGAAGACTTTAGACAAAGATGGAAGTCGTGCGCATATTGAAGAGATTCTGGATGAATCAATCTATGCGATTCGTGAAGCATGTGAGGATCTGTTTCCTGCAGATTTAGACGACTTTGGATTAAATGAGAGTTTAAATAGTTTAATTCGTCGTCATCTGTATGAATCAATCATTGATATTCAGCTGGATTATCAGGAAAGCAACGTTATAATTGATAAACTCATAAAAATCAGCAGTTATCGTATGATTAAAGAATTGATCAACAATGCGATAAAACATGCCGATGCTAAACACATTAAAGTTGAAGTGGTTGAATCAATCTCATCTTTATCATTTAAAGTTTCGGATGATGGTAAAGGTATCCCGTATCATAACGTATCAGATATTTTAGTAAGAGGATCTAACAATGGATTAAAGTACTTGATAAACCAGGTCAACTTGTTTGATGGTGCTGTAGAATTTTCGGTGTTTGACGAAAATGCATACAGACAAGGTCTTATTGTAAGTGTTACATTGCCGTTAGAATAGAGGTGGTTTCATGGTAAAAATTATTATACTTGATGACCATGAATTATTCGGTCACGGGGTTGCCAAAATTATTGAGGCGGAAGACGATTTGTCAGTGTTAAAAGTATTTACAGATCCGAATCTGCTTACGCATTATATTAAAACGCTACAGCCTAATATTGTGCTGTGTGATATTAAAATAAAAGATGTGAATGGCTTAAACATCGTAAAGACGTATTCTAAAAAATATCCGAAAATAAAGTTTATTATGCTCAGTGGGTACAACTTAGAAGAGTATAAGATTAAAGCTTATGAAAATGGTGCGGTTGGATTCATTTTAAAGGATGAATCTACGGATAAACTTGTAGATGGTATCCGTGCAGTGTATTATTTTAATCAAAATTTAAAGCATGATATGGTTTTAGCGAAACCTTTGCTGAGTGATCAAGAGAAAGAAATTTTGCGAATGATTGCTAAAGATATGAAAAATCAGGAAATCAGTGAAGCTTTATTTATCAGTAAGCGTACGGTTGAATATCACATTACGAAGCTGATTAGAAAGCTTGGTGTGGAATCAAGGTTAGGTGCTGTAATTAAAGGGATAAAGCTAGGGATTATTGAAGAAAGTGAAACGAAAATATAGACGCAGGACATTGTCCTGCGTCAGATTGAAGACAAACTCACAATTCTAAAAGTGAGTTTGTCTTTTTTCTTCGAAAAATATTGTTATTTTAAAGAAATTAGCAAAATATCCAGCTTAACCTGCTAGATAATTTGCTAATTTCTTTAAATTCATGCATGCGAAAATAAGCGTGGTCTCCATGGTGACTTTTTGAATTCCTTTGTACTTAGTCCATCGCAAACCATGCTGTTCTTTAGCATCAGCAAAACGTCTTTCTATTGTTTGACTACGCAATTTATATATAGCTTTTATAGTATCTATGAATCTCAAGTCATCAACAATATCAAGATATTGTTGCCATATATGTCTCGTAACGATTTTTTTCTGTTCTTTACTCTTAGTACATTTATTAAGTAAAGGACAATCCTTACATTTATTTGGATTAGAAATATACAAACGGTAACCATCGCTGTCTGTTCTTTGATATTTCAACATTTGATTATTAGGGCAAATATAACAATCATAGTATTCGTCATATAAAAATTCATTTTTATTCATTAAGTCCTTCGGACCCATGGGACGTTTATATGGCATAGCTGGTAGAATTTCTTTATCTAATAAATACTTAGCATTATGAGGTGTTTTATATCCAGAATCCACAGCAACATATCTCGGTAGTAGTTTTTTACTTTCCAGCCTGTCAATCATAGGTACTAACTGTGTACTATCATGAACATTACCAGGAGTTAAATGAAAATCAACGATATAACCATACTTATCGCAGCATGTATGCGCACTATAGGCAAATTGTTTTTCTCTTTCACTTTTAACATAGTAACCAGCATCGGGATCATTATTACTTATTTTTATTACTTTAAGATTCTCCTCCTTTCTTGAAGCTAAAGGCTTTTTTTCTTCAGACTCTCTAATAGAATTGATATCTTCAATAAGCTCTTGTTCATAATATTTAGCAGTCTTCTGTATTTCTTGTTTAATAAATTTCTTCTTGTTGGCATTGGCCTTAATATGCGTTGAATCAATAAATAGTGAAGTATTATCTACGAAGTTATTATCTATAGCAATTTTGAGAATACGAGAAAAGATTTCTTCGAAAATCTGATTATCATAAAATCTTCTAGAATAGTTCTTACCGAAGGTAGAAAAATGAGGTACTTTATCGTTAACGCCTAAACCGAGATACCATTTGTACGCAAAATTAGTTTCAATCTCTTTAATTGTCTGACGCATTGATTTGATACCAAAAAGATGTTGTATTAATACAATTTTTATTAATACAACCGGATCAATACTTGGACGGCCATTATCTGTAGAATACTTTTCTTCTACTAAATCATATACAAAGGATAAATCGAATACTTTATCAACTTTTCTTAGAAGATGATTTTCTGGTACAAGGTCTTCTAATGAATACATTTCAAATTGACTGCGAATGATATTAATATCTTCAGACTTACTTCTCTTAATCAAGTAAAACACCACCGTTCAATGATATATCTATATTTTATCAAAAAAAGACTGTAAACTTCATCTCCGAAGGAGACTTTGTCTACAGTCTGTAATTCTCCAATGGAGAATTTCTTTGGAATATTGAAACAAGAAATGTTTTATGGTGAATCATTTGATTCGTATGATGAGTTAGAAGAGGAAATTAATGATTATATGGAATATTATAATTTCGTCAGAAAGAAGAGAAAATTAAAAAGCAAGACTCCTGTAGAATACAGAAATCTTGCTTTAATGAAAGTAGCTTAATAAAAAGTTCAACTTTTTGGGTTCACTACATTTGCTCACGGTTTTTTAGTTTTTAGACTTATGAATTTTTACGATGATGCTCTCGTTCAACTGCATCAAGTTTGTTGTCAATTGCTGAAGTATTTTGTTTCGCTGCATTTTTCGATGAGTTAATCAGCATAATTACTACCCACGCGATGATACCGAAGATAACCATTAGAAATAAGATTAACGCCAACGACATTGTCATCATTAACATGGTATCACTCCTTTAGTTTACTATTACCCCAAATCAATTGAATTATTCTACATATAAAGTTAATACACTAAAGTAATAACTTGTTAAATACTTCAATAAATTTACATACAAGATATATATTACATGATACAATGAAAGAAAAATACTGGAGGTATCAACATGAAAAAAATTATAGCATCAGCATTAGTATTATCAACATTAATCGGTGGAGGACATGCTGCTGAAGCAAAGTCACAGCCGACATGTAAAATTGAAAAGTCTGTTGACCATAAGTTTCCAAACATTAAAAATCAAAAGACGATCGATGCATTAAAGCATTTAACATATAAGTATAAAGGTGTTGGCATCGGTACAACTTATGCAGAAGTACTTAAGAAGTTAGGTGCACCGGAAACGATAAGTTATAGTACATCTGAAGCGGGTAAAGAAGTTACTGCGCAATTTGGAAGTGTTATGATTAGTGCGATTAATCAAACTGGTAAGGGTGGATATAATCAGGCAAAAGTTTATAGTCTTGAATTTATAAACCAGGGTGATCAACGTACAACACGCGATGACATTAAGGCGATGTTAGGTAAACCGACAGATACAATGAAAGAGAAATATAGTTTATTAGAAGTTTATAACGATTTCTCAATTTCTTATAAGATCATTAATAAAAGATCTGAAATCATTGAAATGGCAATGACGGATTTGTCTAAGATTAACTCAAAATATAAAGAGAACAATACATCACGCATTAAAAATCAAAAGCCACATAAATTTACAGCGAAAGAATTACTTGCAATCAGAGATGGAAGTATAATTTCTATGGCTTGAAGTTATGGATGACACCAGAAGCGGCAAAGAAAGCTGTTGGAGGAGCGAATGAAACTTCAACGACACGTATCGGTAAAGATTATTTAATGACACAAACATACGGTAAGGATGATTTCTTAAGTGTGGATTACCGTTCTAACGATTGTGGTAAGACATACAAAATTTCTAACTTTATGGTCGATTATGATTTTGCGAAACAATCATTAACTGATATTGAAAAAGTAGTCGGTAAACCAGATCGTTCTGAAAAGGGCAGCTATGTTGAAGAAGAGAACGGTGTGAAGGGTAAAAGAATTCCTACAGTAATGAATGAATATGGTCACTTAGCATTAAACGCTGAAAAGATTAATGGTAAGTGGGATGTTGTAGATATTCAGTATGTAAGATAACGAATAAGGACCACATGAAAATTGATTCATGTGGTCCTTATTTTTAATTATTCATATATTTTTCAATAAGAGTATTTAAATCTTTTATATTATTACTCTGTTGTTTTAATAAAGCTAATAATTCAGGTTGACTCATTTTATCGACTTCTATTTCTTTAGTAGTCGCTTTATTTGTGTGGACGGTTGTTTCGAGTTGCGTTTCATTTATAGAATGTTTATCTGTGTCTTTAATATATGCTGTCATTGCTTTTTGAGATGGTGTATAAATTGTAGACACATTGCTTGTAGATTGCTGCATTTTAACTTCGTCATGCATTAAATTATGACCTTCTATATCCACAACAGGAAGGATACGATCTAACCATTTTGGTAGATACCATGATGCTTTACCAAATAATAAAGTTAGAGCTGGAACTATCATCAATCTCACGATAAAAGCATCAAACAGCACACCGAATGCTAAAGCAATTCCCATCGACTTAATCATGACATCATCCTGGAATACGAAACTGATGAAGACACTGAACATAATAAGTGCAGCAGCAACAATTACTGGGCCACTTTCTTTTATTCCTACTTTTAACGAATGTAAATTATTTTTAGTTTTCGAATATTCTTCGTGTACACGCGACATTAAGAATACTTCATAATCCATAGCTAATCCGAATAATAATCCAATCGTGATAACTGGTAAGAAAGCTAGTAATGGCCCATTTGCATCTATACCAAATAATTCACTCATGACACCTTGCTGCATTACTAATGTAGTAAAACCAAGTGTAGCTAAAAGTGATAATAAAAATCCGGTAACTGCAATTAATGGGATTAATAATGATCTAAACACGATCATAAGTAATACGAAAGCTAAACATATTATAACACCTGCAAATAAAGGGATTGCATCATTTAGTTTCTTAGACATATCAATGTTAATGACAGTCTGGCCAGATATTTCTGTTTGATAATCAAATTTGTCTTTTGCATCTTTATTATAATCACGTAAATCTTTTGCAAGCTCATTCGTTGATTTTGCATTCGGTCCTTTTTCAGGAACAATAGTAATCAATGCGTAGTTATTATCTTTTGCCATCTGTGGTGGAGATACAACATCCACATGATCCATATCATTAATATCATTAATAACTTGCTTAACATTACTTTGAAGTACTTTAGGATTGTCTTTATCGGCAGTAGTTTTTATTAACATTGGAATAACCCCGTTATAACCTTCACCGAATTCATCTGAAATGATATGATAAGCTTTTCTTTGTGTACTATCTTCAGACTTCATTCCGTCATCAGGTATACCTAAACGCATATCATTTACAGGAATAATTAATCCACTTAGAAAAACTAAGCCTAAGAGTGCTGCAATCCATGGTTTACCTAAAACAAATTTTGACCAGAAAGTATCATAATGTTTCTCTTTCCTAACAGTTGCTTTTGGTTCTATTTGCTTATGAAATACACTGATTAGCGTTGGTACTAAAGTTAAAGAAGTTAATACTGCAAATAAAACACTTAATGCTGAAGCAAGCCCCATTACTGATAAAAACTTAATACCTACAAGCGATAGACCACATACAGCGATCATGACTGTAATACCAGCGAAGACGACAGCACCGCCAGCAGTTCCTAATGCAAGTCCGATAGCTTTGACATGATCTCTTTCATGTTTCTTGATTTCACGATAGCGATATAAAATAAATAATGCATAATCGATACCAAGAGCGAGACCAATCATTACAGCTAGTGTCATTGTGATATTGGGAATTTCAAAGATATGCGTAAGTAAACCGATAATCCCAACACTTGAAATTAAACCGATGAGAGCACTAATAATTGGCATACCTGCAGCGATTAGAGAAGCGAAAGTAATCATTAATATAATAAATGCAACACTAATGCCAATGACTTCACTAGTTACACCCAATTCATCTTCTGCATTCATCCCACTACCTGTTAATTCAATCTGTAAGGTAGTATCTTCTTTTAATTCCTTTACTTCGTCTTTAACTTTATCGATAGACTTTTTATTTAAATTAATTGGTTCAGTATCATAGGTGACATCTGCATATGTGGCAGATTGATCTTTGTTAATAAGTTTCATCTCATAAGGATTAGAAACTTTATCGACATGTTTATCATTTTTTTTAATATCTTCCAACATCTTTGTAACCGCAGTTACATTATTTTTGTTTGTAATTTCACCATCTTCATTTGATTTTAAGACAATACGTATCGTTGCTTTACTACTATCTATACCGTACTTATCTTCAATCTTTTCATTCGTATCAAGTGATTTGATACCATCCATCTTAATCTCGTTAGAGAAAGTTGGCGAATCTATAGCGATAGGTGTAAGAATAGATGCGATGATGAGCACCCAGATAAATACACCTGCTAATTTATGCGTTGCCATAAAACGCCCTAGTTTGTTTAAGAAATTTGCCATAATTTGACCTCCTATTTAATCTACAATATAGTTTAAATATATTGTGTTGTTTGTGTGAATTATAATACTAAGGATTACGATATAGGAAAAGAGATAAAAAATTTGTACTGTATAGATAATCTACAGAATAGGAGAATTGTATATGAATGAGAATGATTTGAGAGTGAGAAGAACGAAAAAAATGTTGATTGATGCGTTAGGTAATCTTTTAAAAAAACATACCTTTACCTCAATATCAGTCAATATGATATGTGATACAGCTATGGTACATCGAACAACATTCTATAAACACTTTTATGATAAATACGATTTGCTAAGCCACTGGGTGCATCAAATAGCTGGAGAATATGAGAAAATTCCTTTTGAGCGAAGAGTGAAATCACCATTTCAATCCCTAAGTTTAGTGTTCTTGAAGAAATTTGAAGAAATCGATCGAAAGCAGGAAGAGGACCAACAATTTAGAGAGACAGTTATTAATGATTTTGTAAAGCTGTTTAAAGAAGACTTAGAAAAGAACATCGATAAAATTGAATACGAACAATCTATACCTGAAAGTCTTGTATTCTTTATGTTCAGTTCCAGTATACTATCAATTATTGCATGGGCGAAGCACGAATCAATTGATTTACAACCTGAAGAATTGGACGCATTGTTTTTAAAGATTAACCAAATTAAATTAAAAGATTTAAAGTCATAAAAGAGAACCTATAATAAATATTAATAAATTTATCTTGTAAATGATATACAATTAATATACATTTAAGTAAATAAATTTATGAGGAGACCACCATGAAGAAACTGATAGCAGGCGTATTAATTGCATCATCATTAATATACGCACCACAAGTAGATGCGAAATCTAAATCACTTTGTAGCATACCAGGTAAGATGTACGACGCGATATCTATCCATAATGAAAAAGATTTAAAAGCAATCAATGCTGGGAAGTACACATTTAAAGGTGTTAAAATTGGTAACACGATGAAATATGTAAAATCAAAGTTAGGTAAACCAGAATCATTTATAGTCACGAAAGATAAAACAGGAACTACCGGTTACTTAATGTACGGAGACTATACGTTAACATTCTATAGCCCGAAACGATTTGTAAGTGATGATACATTGAAGTTAAGTGCAATATCGATAATACTTGAAGAAGAACAGCGTATACTGAAACGAGACATTGAGTCAGTCGTTGGACCAGCTAAACAATCAAACGTTGAAATAGAAGGAGAAAAGATTGATATATTCAATTACTTGAGTGTACAATATTCACCAATTTCTAAAGGTAAATTAGCTATCATGGTGCATATGATGAAACCTTCATTATATCAATCAGATTCAGTAGTCAGTAAAGATAACTTAGTAGGAAATAAACTTAAAAATTTGAAACCAAAGAAACTTACGACAGCAGAACTTAAAGCATTAAATAATGGTAAGTTTAATTATAAAGGATTAAAGTTTGGTGCATCACCGGCTACAATTAAGAAAGCAGTTGGCAATTCTAATTCAGATGACTATACGAATGAAGAAGATACACATACTTTAACACAAAGTTATGGCTATAAAGACTGGATTGAGCTGGAATATACCGCAGATAAATGCGACGGAAAGTATATCTCGGATTACTTATCATTCGATTATAGTAAACTGAAAGTTACAGAGAAAGAAATGCGTGCAGCATTAGGTAAACCGTCAGACAGCTATACAGATAGTTATGAAGATGATGAAAAGCCAGGGAAAATGATTTATACAAAGACACTTGAATATAAGCACCTTGACGTTAACTTAGAGAAAGTTGGTAAGACGTATTACGTAGATTATATCGATGTGTATAGATAATAAGAAACACCGTGAATTATTTTTCACGGTGTTTTCTTTTGTCTGATAATGTTAATTTGTATAACGTAATCGTTATGAATAAAATACTAATAATAAGAAACGCAATATAAAGTATACGGCCAAATGTAGACGTTGAAATCATAATACCAACCATACTTAAAATACCGACAAATAAATAACTGAACATCATTAAACAATCGCTAATCAGTAAAACCTTGCGCGTAGATCCGTTGTAGAATAGTTCTACTAAATCTTTAACAATAATAGCAAATAAATTCAGTGCAATGAGGATGTAGATGAGATAATCCTCAAGCGGCGCATCAGCAGTATAATGTTTAAAAATATTCACTGATAGAAACGTAATAACAAAAATATTAATATAAAATAGCAATTTACTATTCTTAGTCATTAATAAAATCCTTTCTATTTTAAACCTTTAAATTTCATAATATATTTTAATTACAGTATACAGCAAATAAGGATTGGAGAATAGGTACAGGGGAATAAAGAAAGATAATATTTGAAGACATTGGGAGTGAGCGGAATGAAATTAACGATTCAGGAGTTATATGATAAATTGTATGACAATCTCGGACCACAGGGATGGTGGCCGGCTGATAATCCGTATGAGATTATTGTTGGTGCGATTCTTGTGCAGAACACAAACTGGCGAAATGTAGAGCGTTCTTTAAATAATTTACGAGAGAAGACGCAGTTTGATCCGGATAAAATATTGGCGTTAGATTTGGAAACGTTACAAACTTGTATTCAACCAAGCGGGTTCTATAAGAATAAATCAAGAGCAGTGCTTAGTATCTTTCAGTGGCTAAAAGAACATGATTATGACTTTAAAGCGATTGACGCAATGTATGTTGAAAGACTACGTAGTGAGTTATTAGCCTTACCAGGCATCGGACCAGAGACCGCAGATGTATTGCTCGTCTATGTGTTTGATAAGGTCGTGTTTATTCCTGATACGTATACACGTCGTTTGTTTAAATTATTAGGTCACGCTGGAAGTGATAGTTATAAAGCATTGCAGGAAGCAGTTGAATTACCAGCAGACTTTACACCAGAACATGCGCAGGAATTTCATGGATTGCTTGATGAGTTTGGGAAACTTTATTTATCACCTAAAGGTGTGAAAGGTGAGACGTTTTTGGATGAATATTTTTGTTAAATTAATATACGGAGGAAAATATTATGATAATCAACCCAACAGCGAAATCAATGCCGTTATTTAGTGCAATACCGAAAGTTAAAGACATTGAAGCATCAAAAGCATACTGCAATGAGAACCCAATTTATTCATGGCACGCAAATTATTATACGGTGAATCGTAAGAAGATATTGATTCTTGTAAATGATTTAACATTACTTACAATTGTAATTCAGGATGTGAATGCTGAAAGCAAGAAATATCTGGATCATGTAATTCGTGATAGAATCTTTAAAATACTTATGAGTTGTGGCATAGCGCCAGGCAAGATAGAACGATATATGGATAATGCGAATGAAATACTTATAGGTAAAGGGCATAAGAGAAATATAACTGGTGTTGTAACTCAGCAAATTATGGCAGCTGAAACATTTTAATACCACGACTTATTATGGGCGGAACTTATGGACTTTTGCAATAATTTGATATTTAGTACAACCAATTATGTGAAACCGATTGATAAGACGATAGAAGTGTTTGAGGAGTTATAGAAAAAAATAAATATAAAGAGGTGTTTCCCGTGATAACGATGCCGGATATTTTAGACAAAAAGACAATTAAACGATTAAAGAAAGGGAAATTTCATTATAATGGTGCGAAGCTTACGATGTCGTATAAACAGATCAAGGACAGATTAGGTGATGCACTGAATGATAAGCCAAGCTCTGATTACCCTGGTAGTAAAATATATGACGCGAAAGCATACCCCGAAGTGATAAGTTTTAGCTTTGCTGGAAAACCTAAATGGAAGAAGAATAAATTAAAGTTAATCACGATTGATTATAATCATTTAGACCAATTTTATGATATAAAAGCGAAAGATATTAGAAAAGCATGGGGAAAACCTGATAAGAAAAAGAAAAATTCTTTCGATTGGGATGATGAAGGAGAATTTGATACGTACACATATCGATATGGACATGCGTGGTTATGGTTTGATAAAGAAAAGAATCTGTTTGCGATGACATACTTAAATAGAAAGCTACAGAAGAAGTGGGCAGATATATAAGAAGTTTGTATTTATTTATAAATATAATGCTATAATTGTAAATAAATACAAGGAGGTTGTTGGGATGAAGAAAGCGTTATTATCAGCAGTATTGTTAGCAGGTCTTGTGGGTCAGGTCAATATCGCAGATGCACAGGGAGAAGTTAAGCCATGTTACACAGCAAGCAAACTACAAGTTAAATCACCAAATATGTTAGAGCGTAAGACGATTAATGCAATAAAGTCAGGGCAATACAGCTTTGGTAGTATTAAATTAGATATGACTTATTCAGCAGTGAAGAAAGCTTTAGGTAAACCAAAGATGGAAATGATACAGCAGAATCAATTTGGGAAGATGGTTACTTTGAAATACAATCAATTGACACTTTCTTTATTCTCTAACGACCGCTACGCGAAGACAAATACAGTGAAAGTGATTGGCATTACATATAACTTTCCGAAAGAAAATAGATTTGATATAAAACAATTGCAAGCAAAGTATGGCAAACCTGAAGATATTACAACTGGTGTAAATGATAAAGATGTGAATTACAATAACTACTACTTAAAGTATAAGAAATCAGGTAAATCATGGTTACTCAATTCTATGGATCTAATGACAAAAAATGAACCTGTAATTGATGAAAATACTATGGCAAAGAATAATAAAAAGACGAAAATAGCCCATAATGGCGAGTATACAATTACGAATTCGGATATTAAAAACATGGCTAAAGGAACGTTTGCGTTAAAAGGTGCGAAGTTGAATATGACACCGGCTGCTGCAACGAAAGCAATAGGACAGGCACTTGAAGATCGAACGATTATGACGCCAAAAGGAACAGATGTATTTCAGGAATATGCGTTCGGATCAGTGCATTTAAGATATCAATCTAAAGATTGTGCTTCGTCACCAGGGCTTAATCAGATGATATTTGATTATGATAAACGTGGTCTAACTTTTAGTAAGATTGAAAGCTTAGTTGGAAAAGCAGATCAAACTGTGAATGGTAAAATGGATACTACGTATGTTGGCAATAAAGAAATTAAAGTGAAAACAAGAACAAATACTTACGGTCATTTAATTGCAATAGGTCAGTACTATAAAGGTGCATGGCATGTGACAGAAGTGCAGTATAAATAGAAATAATATTTTAATTAAAGGTAAAAAATAAAACCCGAGAGATCATTTAATAATCTCTTGGGTTTTATTTATCCCTTAGTAGTTGTATATATACATATTATTCGTATCTACATAACCTATTATAAAATTATATTTTACTCAGTGTGTTTAACATTTCAGTATAGTAATTAACACTAAGACATGTTTATTTAATTTAAATTTTTAAAGAGATTTAATTCTTTACAAGAAAATATTATTACTAATGTGTATAATTGTATGTAATATGTAGACAATTTGATAATAGAGGTGACGTATCTTGAATAAACGAAGTGAAGCAGTAATTGTACTTAGAAGTTTATTAAATGCATATGGATTTAGTATACGATTTACAGGAATAAAATTTATAAATTTATTAAAATACAACAGTGAATTAATGACTTTAAAACTGAAAAAAGAGATTAGTAATACTGAATATGAAGCATTACGTGAAATCAAAGGGATAATAAGTGAAATACAAAAATTTGATGCGATAAAAGATTATGAAAATTTAATAGATAAAGCAAACTACTTAAGTAATTATAAAAAAGGAAAAGCTGATAATCAAAATCATAATTTCCTAAATACTATTCAACTATTAAGTTCAACATCTAAAGAATCTATTATTAACTCAGAAGAGTTTAATGCATTTAATAAATATATGCATGTTGAACGTAATATTCAAAATATATTAGAAGATGAATTAGAATCGATGCGATATAAAGAAAAAGAACTTATATTTCTAGTGGGTTCAGTGGGTGATGGTAAATCTCATTTAATTTCTTATTTAAATGATTCTAAACCTGAATTATTTAACGATGTTGAAATTTACAATGATGCTACAGAAAGCGATAACCCACATAAAACTGCAGTGGAAACGTTAAGTAATAAATTAGCTGATTATTTTAATGGGAAATATAATAAATTAATCGTAGCAATAAATATTGGTATGCTCCACAATCTATTAACTTATATTACCAACAATAACATATTAAATCAGCTTATTTTTATGATTGATCAAAGTAAAATATTCAGTAGTGAAGGCATGAATGATATAAAGTATAGCCAAAACGATATTAGCTTTATTTCATTCTTAAAAGAAAAAGTTTACGCAGTTAAAGATGGCAGTATAGAGAGTGAATTTTATAATAATATTCTTTATAAAGTGTTCTCAAAAGATGATGAAAACCCATTCTATAAAGCTTTTATCAATGATGATGGATTTAAAAGAGATGAGCCTATTTATATAAACTACCGATTATTATTAAATCCAAGAGTACAAGCAACAATTCGTTTCTTATTAATAAAAATTCAAATAGAAAATAAAAGGATTTTAACGACACGATCTGTTCTAAACTTTTTATACGATATTATTGTTCCAGAAGATAATGCAAAGAATAATAATTCATACTTACCAACTTTATTATTCGAAAACATTGAACGATCGCAAGTGTTAAAGTCTATAGCAGCGCAGGATTCTCTCTTAACACAAAGTACATTGCTTGATAGATTGAACATTGACCTATATAATGCGATAGATTTTGAAAAGCAATGTATGAACATATTAGGAGAAGAATATTATCAAGAAATCGAACCAATAATATTACTTATAAAAGGTTTAGATCAACATAAAAGGAAGTTTGAAATGATTATCAGACTGCATTTCCTATATGATTTTTCTAAATATGGTACAGAAAATTATATTAACTTTATTCGTGTATATGACTCGATTAGTCAGAGTAATAAAACGAAGAAAGAAGTTTATAACAAGGTACATAAAGCGATTAATGCATGGAATGGCAGTCCAAAAGAAAACTATATTTATAGCGATAGTATCAAACCGACTTCGAAGTTAATGCTTGGTTTAAATATTAATCCAAAAATCAGATCAATTGAACCGTCACATAATATGACGATTGATGTAAAAATTGAAATTAATAATAAACAGTATGAATTAAATATTGATTATAACCTATTTAATCTTTTAGAAAAAATTGATAAAGGTTATATTTTGAAGGAAACAGATAAAGAAGAGGCTGTCATGTTCTCTAAATTTATTGAGGATATTTTAAATGAAATACAATCTTTAGATTCTACAATTATTCATTTACCTAATAGTAATGAAACGTACATTATTAAAGATGTAAATTTTGGATATGAAATTGGGAGTGTAAAATAATGAGTAACTTAGCAACGATACTTGCAGAAGAATTAAAAATAACATCAGGTAAAGCGATGTTTAAAGGTTTGTCACCATATAAAATTTTTCCATTTCACACAAGGGAACCTGAAAGAGCAAAATTTACTAATGGTTTTGATCCTGTTTTAGGTGTTATTGCAAGAGGTAGTTTAGGTTATAAGGAAAGTTACAGTTTAGCAGATTATGATATTAGTTCAATAGTTGATGAAGTTGAAGTAGAAGATGATTCTATCAATGATGTAGAAAAAGAAAAATTAATTAATGCAATTTTCGATTATAGTCATTTGGATTCTTTAAAACATCCTTATTTATTAAACTATAAAACATTATCAGAAGGTAATGAGAGTAAAGGTGAGGTTGATTTAGGAGGATTCTTAATAGAATTGTTTCAATTACAATCAGATGAAACCTGGAAAAAATTTATTGGAGACAAAGAACCGTCTAATCTTATTGAAAAAATACTATTAGAATCTTTAGGAGATTTACCTAAAGAGCAATCTAAAAATAAATTTAAAGCAATATCACGAAATCTTTTCCCACATGCAAACGAAGATTTGCATCATTTACTAAGATATAAAGACTTTGCTCTTAAAAATATTAATCTGTTTTTTTCATTTTATTATTTCCAGTACATCATACAAAATGCAATTTCAGCTGACAGAATTAATAAAACTGAAATGAAAGGAATATTTCCACTTTATTATACTTTAGAGAATGAAAACATAACCGGCACGCGTGAAACGAACAAGCACGGATATAATATAGTAAAAGAAATACACAATAATTTATTAATTGATGAACGTTTAGTAGGGTATCTCAACTTATTAGTTGATGATGACAATTTCTACTCAATTACTGAAATGTTGAACTTTGAAGGTGAAAAAGCATCTCAATTTAATAATGAATTGTATATCTTTATGTCATTATACAAAACCAATATTAATAAGAGAGAGGATCTCTCACAAGATACAGAATCACTTATTAAGTTATTAAAAAAATGGTTATTAGAAGATCTTTCTAAAGAAACAATGAGTCGATACTTCAAGTCAATTGAAGAGATAGGGAATAAATATTTCTTGAAAAACAGAGGGAAACTAGGAAAAGTATTAACTTTGAAAAATGAATTTATTATTCTTTTGACTGCGATTTGTATAAAAGAAGATAAGATGATTATAAAAGAATTGTTCAACCAGTTTGAAAGAAGAGGAGTTTACCTAGACCGTTATAGTAAAGAAAAAATCGTAGAATTATTCGATAAGATGAATATATTAGATAAGAAAAGTGATAGTGGGGAAGCTATATATGTCAAATCAATATTATAAATTTTTAGCGAATCAGTTACTAGAATACTTGGATAGAACACAATTAATAGCAGGTAATAGATACTATTTGATACTGAATAGTGACCAAGAGATAAAGAACCTTGAAAATGAAGTAAGTAAAATTAACAATGATAAGATTTCCAAATTTACGAGTCTAGAATTTAATTACAATACAGTTGCTTATAGTGTAAATGGCATCAATACTATTTTAGTATTTGCCAAAAAAGATGTAACACATGATTTTTTAGTTACAATCAGGAACAAAGTATCTCTACAAAAAGCAGAATGGAAAAATACAGCTGTAGTCTTTGTTGTGAAAGAAAATCTTGATAGCATTACAAATGGTGCTTCAAGTCTAAGTAAACAGGGTTCACCATTTCATACAAATCAATTAAAGAGAAACTTAAAAGATATTCTAGAAGATAGACATCAAGTAGATACAATGAAAAAGTTATCATTTGAAGAAAAGAGTGTATTAGATTTTATTGTAGAAAATAACTTTGATGATGAGTTTGCTAACTATACTTTAATGGACTTTGAATCTGTATTTAGTATTTTAGAGCAAGGTGAAATTACGGATGAAGATTACTATCAATTAGGTTTATTTAAAGATAATAGTTTAAGTTCGTTTAGCGGCAATGAGATGAAAAATAGATTAAAAGAGAATAAACAGATGTTTGAAGAAATTTCTGGTTATCATGATCGAGGTAATGCAAAAGAGAGAATCGAAGATAATTTTGCTGGTGATAGTACTGTTAAAAGTTTAAGTCACGAAAAGAAATGGCAAGATACAGATTTTGAAAATGTAATTAAAGCTAGAGATAAAATGATTGGTTTGAAAAAGATAAAAATTGAATTTCTAGATACTAAATTTCAAGACCAATTTAAATTGAATGAAGTCTGGGATAAACCATCAGGAAAAACAAAATCAAAGCAGAGAGAGCGAAATATCATAATATTTAATGATGGAAAGCCTTTACAAGATATAATCATACCGTTTGATACTACGGATTCAATACATGAAAAACACATTGTTTCAAGAAGTTCTAAGTTCTATGATCTTGAAAGTAAAGAGAAAGTGCAGTTAGATTTTGGACATGTTGGAAGAGATAAATTAAAAGTGATGACAAGTCAATTGTCACCAACGAATACGTATTACTTAGAATTTACATATAAACATAATAATGAGAATCCACATGCATTTAAATTTAAAGTACTTATTGTAAACTTCGAATCAAAAGTAATAGAATCATTTAGAACGTCATACATCTTTAGATTTAATGCAAAAGAGAAAATGTTGGAATGGATTATGGCTTCTGAGGATAATATTATTACATTTGGTAATGGAGATAATCAGCAAATTGAAAATGTCAGCGCATTAGATTCAGTTTATTATATTGAAAAAGATAAAAAGCACTTATTTGATTTTAACACTTTAGTAAGACAAGACATTGATGATATTAATATGTACTTTGTGATTGATGGAGTAACACATCAATTAACTTTAAGTGTACTATCAAATAAGCCTTTTCCTGCTAGTGCAACCCTTATATTAAGAAATATATATGCAAAACAAAAATCTATGTTATTGAACGGAAAGACACTTACACAAGGTAACGAAGAATATTATTTACATGCTGACTTTAAGAAAACGCTTGAATATGAAAGTACTATGATCGAAAATTGTTATTTTGCTGGACAGATTGTAGGAAATGAATTTTTAGAAGAAAATTTAGAGTTAAGTGAAGAAATAAAATCTGCATATTTAAATCTATGCAATACAATAAAATCTAAGAATACTTTACCGAGTGTGATGTATTTCGATAAAGAAATCATCAATGCAGCGACAAAGTATTGTGAATTAGTCGAATCAAAAATTGAAGGGTTACCAGATAATAAAATCATCATTGAAAATGAAGTGAAAAATATTCATCGTATTGGTATGATTCAAAGTCAAGAAGGTCTTTATATGACACCATTACATCCATTGTTATTAAGATATGAAATTGAAAAAACAAAAAAAATAGGTAATGAAGAATTGCATGAGCGAATTTTGAAAAAGTATAATGCAGCGAGTCTCTTACCTTTTTATATTATAGGAAATGATTATTACTTCTCAGAATATGATGAGCAAGCACCAAGATGGTTAACATATAAACCATATAAGAAAACAAATAAATTAAGTTCTGAATTAACGAGTTTTATAGTGACTTCAAGAATAAGTGATTTTAAGAAACACTTCAAATATTTATTTGAAGTTAATTATCAATTTGCTCTAAAAGTTCGACTTATTAATCTGTCGAATACAAAAGTATTATTCAACGGAATAATCACGCATCTATTGGAAGAGTTTGAAAAAGCTGCACATCTGAACTACGTTAATCCGATTGATGTATATTTTGATGAACAAATTTCTGATTATCTCATTCAAGAATTTTATAATACGATTAATATGGAGCATTTGAGTGAGTTGTTTAATATTAAAATTAAGCCTAAATTAGTAAGAAAATTCGAATTAGATGATATTTTAGCAGCGTTAAAAGATAAAATTAACGTTTATAAAACTAATGAAGAAACGTTATACCATATTACTTTTTATAATTTTAATCAAGAGCCAAGATTTAGTATAAATGATACGAATCAATTAACATGTTCAGTCAATGAAAATGGTTTATTATCAAATATGAGTTACACAAAAATAGGTAATGAATATAGTACTGGTTTTGGATTAATGGGGATTTCGAACAAAAATAGTTTGATTAAAACTTCAGTTTTATTTAATAGCTTAGCAGCCAACGCTAGAAATAATCATTTAAATCCATATCAACATAACGAATCTATCGTTAATAATGTGACAAGTTTAGACCAGCAAAATATTAAACATATCTTTGATAAAACCAATTGGGTAACTTTTATTGATCCTTCTGTAGATTTAAGTTATTTCAATGATAGTGCATATGATTTATATGTTATACACTATAATGATCAAACATCTTCTCAAAATTATGAATCAATAACAGTGACTGATGATACAGATATTTATGAAAATGTATTAATTGAGTTCTTATCTAAAATTCATCCAAGTTACAATGTAGGTAGTATAGAGAATGTAATTAGATCGTTTAATATACTGAATGGAGAATGGTTATTAAAAATTGTTGGAAGCAGAAATAATAAATCATTAAATGTAGATCATACAGTGAGAGAAAAGCTAAGTATTATCTCAGCATATAAAAATCTATTAGTTATGCTTGAACAAACAAAAGTAGTATGGATTCCAGTATCTTTAGAAGAAATATTACGTGTAAGTCGACAACAAGGTTTAGATATGAGTTCAGATATATTCTCAACAAAAGTACTAGAACATAAAGGTAGTATCTCTGATGACTTATTATATTTAGGTTTAGAAATAGATGAGACAATGAATGTGAAGGTTCACTTTTTACCAGTAGAAGTGAAAATTGGCATTAACGATAGTTCAGTAATGAAAAAAGCATCAGAACAAATTACACATCTATTTAATTTGTTAGACAGACATTTAGTTCAAGATAATAAAGATTCATTCACTCAACATTTCTATAGAACGTTCTTCTTAAATATATATTTTGCAAATCTTAAGAAATTTATTGATAATGGTTTACTTAAATCAGATAAATATTTACAGATGTTTGAGAATAAATCTTGGATATTAAATGAAGATGTTCAATTCTCAAATGAAATAAATTATTCTCTTGCTGAAGGGATAATATTCTCCTTTAGACAGGGACAAGTATATCGAAAAGTCATTAAAAATAAAGCGACGAATCAGTTAGAAGTTGTATTTTCAGAATTTGATGGTTATGTCGATGCTGAAAAAGAATACTATAATATCAAAGATGAAATATTAACAAATAAAAAAGGTGTAGATTTAAAAATCTTTATAGAAGCTAGCGATTATCCAAAAGGAATCGTTAAAACAGTAGAAAAAGAAATACCTGATGAACAAGAAGAAATAGAAGATGAAATGATTGAAGTAGATAGACAAACACCGCCAACTGAAAAAATTATTGAATACAATGTTGAAAATAATATTGATAAGGTTGCAGAAACACAAGAAGTATATGTGGTAGAAGCTAAGGAAGAATCAGAAGTAGAACCAGAAGAAGAATTAAAAGTAGAACTAAAAGAAACTCCAAGAGAAGAACCAAAAGATGATGATGACTTCATGTCTCGTATAAGAGCTACTAGAAACAGGATGTTTGGCGGTAAAAATACTGAAGATAAGAATGACAATTATCCAGTGGAAGTCCCAGAAGTTCATAATTCTAAGCATCATGACGACGAAGTTAAAAATGATATAAAAGAACAAGAAATAAAACCTTACAAAGAATATATCGTTAGTACGGAGTCGTTAACAGATAATGATTTAATAACAACTGATGATCCAAGCTCACCAAACTTAAATGATGAATTAAATGACAAACATGATGAAGTTAATAGTCCGATAACTGAAGCAAACCTAAATCCAAATAAATTTATCGATCCAAACGTAAGAATACCAATTGGCACAATTGCAGGTTCGACTAAGAAAATGTATTGGGAATATGGTAATAAATTATTACCAAACCGCCATTTATTAATTACGGGTAAATCAGGACAAGGTAAAACATACTTCATGCAGTGCTTATTATATGAATTCGCTAAACAAAATTTAGATAGCTTAATCATCGACTATACTGATGGATTCTTACCGAACCAATTAGAACCAACATTTGTTGAAGAACTTGGAGATAAGATCAATAACCGTTTCGTATTTGCAAGTAAGTTACCGATTAATCCATTTAAACGAGAACAAATAGATTTAGGTGGTATGTTGTTCCCTGAAAAGGATGATGACGTAGCTGATAGAGTTGTACAAATTATCGACTTTGTATTCTCGTTAGGAATTCAACAAAATAACTTGTTAAAAGAAACGATTATAGAAGGTTTGAGAATTCACGATGAAAATTATACTTTTACGAAATTAAAGAATGACTTATCGATGCTTGAAGGTACACAAGCACAAAGTTTAATGGGACGAATTAATACATTGTTAAATAAAGATCCGTTTACTTACAATGAAGAATCGTTTGATTGGTCGAATGTATTTAATTTCGGTGGAAAAGTTAACATAGTACAATTAAAAGGATTCGCACAGGACGTACAAAAAGTAATTACAGAATTCTTATTATGGGATTTATACAATTATTCTCAAAGAGAAGGAAATAAAAATAAACCAATACCTGTATTGCTTGATGAAATGCAGAACTTAAATCATAGAGATTCATCACCAACGAATAAGATTTTAAGAGAAGGACGTAAGTTTGGTTGGTCTTCATGGTTAGCAACACAATCAATTAGTTCAATTAAAAATGCTGGTGGAGATACTTCTGCACTATATAATGCTGCAATGCAAATCCATTTTGCAGCACCTGAAGATCAAATACCAATCATAAGTAAAATGCTATCTACTGATATTCATACGAAACGTTTATGGGAAAATAAATTATCAACTTTAAATAAAGGTGAATGTATCGTTAGTGGATACTTTGAAAATGGAGATAAACTTGAAAAAGTTACAGAGGTAGTAAAGATTGATAGTTTAGAGTCGAGAATCTAGTAATACTAATATAGCATCATCAAACAATATTTAGTTTGATGATGTTTTATTAGTATATGATCTATTATTAAGACAATAAATATCGGAAATTAATTGAAAATAGAATGTTATTATTGTGATATATGATATAAATATATTTGAAGCAATAGCATCGTTGACTTTTTATTTAATTGTCGCTAATTTAATGTAATAATAGTAAGGAGAAAAGCTATGGAAAATCTGAAAATTAGTTGTCACGATTTTGATAGAGATGTTTTACCAAATATTAAAGATCCTATTTTGAATGGATATCCAATTGTATACATATTAAATAATAATTCAGATAATCCTGAAGCTTACATTGGTCAGACTGTTCAAGTAAAAAGTAGAATGAAAAATCATTTAACGAATAAAGATAGAAAGAAATTAGATAAAATGATTTTAATAGGACATGATAAATTCAATCAGTCTGCAACCTATGATATAGAGACTAACCTTATTAATCATTTTATCGCTGATGAAAAATATAAGTTACAAAACAAGAGTCAGACTGCTCAGCAAATGACACATAACTACTATGAAAAGTCATATTATCATTCTGTGATTTTTGAAGACATATGGGATAAATTAAGAAAAGATGGTATTGTGAAGCATACAATAGAGGATATTCGTAATCGAGATGTGTTTAAGCTTTCACCATTTAAGGAACTGTCTGAAGCTCAGATGGATTTAAAAACTAAAATTATTGAGTTTTGTAATAATCACATTAATGATGACAAAAAAGCTGTATTTTTAATTAAAGGTGATGCTGGGACTGGTAAAAGCGTTGTTTTAAGTTCGACATTTAATACTCTTCAGGATCTATCTAAAAATAAAGATTTTCTTTATTTAGAAGATACATTAGAAAACAATCTATTTAACTCTAAAAACTACTTATTAGTAAATCATAATGAAATGTTAAAAACATATGAAACAATATCTGAAAGTTTACCTAATTTAAAGAAAAACAACTTTTTAAAACCAACTCCATTTATAAATAAAAGTAAATCAGGGAAGATAGAAGCAGATATAACTTTAGTAGATGAAGCTCATTTGTTATTAACACGACCGGATAGTTTTAATTCATTTAAAGAAAATAATCAGTTAGAAGAAATCATCAAGCATAGCAAGGTAACTATAATCGTATATGATGAAAGGCAGTATTTAAAAATTAAATCTTCATGGTCTGAAAATATATTAAAGAAAATATTAAAAGGTACAAATAGTGAGGAGTTTGTATTAGATAGTCAATTTAGAATGCAAGCTGATCAAGGTGTGATAAATTGGTTAGATGCATTTGTAAATAAAGAGATAAGAAAATTACCATATTCAAATAATGATGATTTTGAATTTAAAATTTTTGAAAACGCAGCTCGAATGCATGAAGCAATTGTTAAGAAGAATGAAGAATATAAATTATCGCGTGTTGTGTCAACATTTGATTACGTACATAAAAAAGATGGAAATGATTACTTTGTGGATGAGCCTGACTTTTCATTAGCCTGGAACAGGACTGATTATAAAAGCACTTGGGCTGAAGAGCCACAGACAATTAAAGAAGTTGGATCAATATATACGATACAAGGATTTGATTTGAATTATGTTGGAGTAATACTTGGTCCATCTATCGGTTATGATAAAGAGAATCATTGTTTAAAAATTGATGTTTCAAAGTATAGAGATACTGAAGCATTCAGACAATCTTCTGAAGAGATTAGAACTAAAGAAGAATTATTAAAAATGAAAGAGCAGATTATATTAAATTCGATGAATGTGCTTTTAAAACGTGGAGTAAAAGGATTATATATTTATGCAAGTAATGAGGAACTTAGAAAAGTATTACTGAATGGGGGTCTTCCGATTGAATCAGGAAATCATTGACTTAATTAATAAGTTTAGAGAAGAAAGAAATTGGAATCAATACCATAATCCTAAAGATTTATCTCTATCGTTAAGCTTGGAAGCATCAGAGCTTCTGGAAAACTTTCAATGGTTATCAAGTGAAGAAGCGGTAGAAAAAAATAGAGATAACATTGCAGAAGAATTAGCGGATGTTTTTATATATGGCATACAATTAGCAGAAGAAATGGGATTTGACATAGAAGACATTATTAGAATGAAGATTAAAAAGAACGGTGAGAAATATCCTATAAAATAATGTTTGCGCTTTCATAATATTTGTGATATACTGAACTTAATCAAATAGCACATAGACATGTGACTGGTAACGCAGGCAGGATCTAGAACGTACAAATGTAAATTTGTCGTTTTGGGTCCTTTTTTATTTGTCTCATGATCTTAAGGAGGAAAAGTCATGAATTACAAGCAAGTTGCAGAAGATGTTGTAAAACACATTGGTGGTAAAGAGAACGTTTCACATTTCGAACATTGTTCAACGCGTTTAAGATTTTCTTTGGTAGATAAGAACAAAGCCAATGTTCCTGCTTTAGAAGCTATTGAAGGCGTTATGGCTGTTAAGTGGTCAGGTCAGATACAGGTTGTTATTGGCAATGAGATTGTTGAAGTTTATGATGAGGTGCAGAAATTATTAGGTGATGTTTCAAGTAATACTGCTTTAACTTCAGGTAAAAAGCAAAGTCTTGGTAGTCTCTTCATGGATTTCTTAATTGGTGTATTCCAACCGTTAGTACCAGCTATCGCTGGTGGTGGGGTTCTTAAGTCATTATTAATGTTATTTTCAGTATTAGGTTGGATGAATCCAGAGAGTCAAAACTACAAAATTTTCATGATGATTGGTGATGCACCACTTTACTTCTTACCAATCTTAGTAGCTTATACTACTGCTACTAAATTGAAAGTTAATCCTTTAGTTGCCATGTCGATTGTCGGGGCGTTATTGTTACCACCAATGACAGAGATGTTGACTAAGGGTGGAGAATTATTCGGATTTGGCATTCAAAATATTGCTTATGCATATCAAGTATTCCCAGCGATTCTTACTGTTATCTTATATGCTTACTTAGAAAGATTTTGGACGAAAGTTACACCGAAACCGATTCGTATTTTCTTTGTACCATTAATGTCTATGGCAATTACAGTGCCAATTGCTTTATTAATATTAGGACCATTAGGTTTTAACTTTGGTCAAGGTTTTGCAGCAGTAATCTTAACCGTATTTAAATATGCTGGTTGGATTGCAGTAGCATTACTTGCAGCGATTTTACCATTCATGGTTGCTACTGGAATGCACAAAGCAATGTTACCATATGCAATTGCTGCAATGGGAAACACGGGTAAAGAAGTATTATACTTACCAGCTTCTCTAGCACATAATATCTCTGAAAGTGGTGCTTGTTTCGCGGTAGCATTAAGAACAAAGGATCCAAAAATGAAAGCTACATCAATTTCAGTTGGTATTTCAGCTTTATTCGGTATTACTGAACCAGCATTATACGGGGTTACATTACAAAATAAAAAAGTATTATCAGGTGTTATCGTTGGGGCTTTAATTGGTGGTGCAGCGATTGGTTTAATGGCAGTTGAGGCATTCGTTTTAGTAGGACCTGGTGTTGCAAGTATGACAATGTATGTATCTGAAAGCAATCCAAAGAACATTATTTATGCAATTGTTGGTTTAGTTGTGTCATTCTTAGTATCATTTATCGTAACGTTAGTATTATTTAAAGATAAAGTAGTGGAAGAAATTAAAGAAGAAAAAGAACATACAGTTACACAATCAAACGATTTAAACGAAGTATTAGATGTTGTAGTTGCTAATCCAGTAAAAGGTCAATATGTTCCTCTTGAAAATGTGAAAGACAGTGTATTCTCATCAAAAGTAATGGGAGAAGGTTTCGGTGTGTATCCAACTGAAGGTATGCTTTACGCACCAGCAGATGGACGTGTAATGATGCTTTTCGATACGCATCATGCTTTAGGATTAAAATTAGAAAATGGTGCAGAAATGTTATTCCATATTGGATTGGATACAGTTCAATTACAAGGTAAACATTTTAAACCATTAGTTAAGATTGACGATTACGTGAAAAAAGGCGATGCATTAATTCAATTTGATATAGAAGCTATTAAACAGGCAGGTTTTGATCCAACAGTTATTAATATTGTTACGAATAAAGATATTTACAATGTGCAATTAAATGAGGTCAATGACGCAAGTAATCTTAATTATAACACTATGACTATTATCAGAAAGGGAGAATAATAATGATTAAAAATACTTTTCCAGAGAATTTTATGTGGGGTGGCGCAACAGCTGCCAATCAAGTAGAAGGTGCTTGGAATATTGATGGTAAAGGGATGTCAGTGGCTGATGTTGATACTTACAAATCAAATCTTGCTTTAGATGATTATGAAGGACATGTTGATGTAACATTAGATAAAATCCAAAAAGCAATGGAGGATCCATCAGATAAAGATTATCCAAAACGTCGTGGTATTGATTTTTACCATAGATATAAGGAAGACTTAGCACTGTTTAAAGAAATGGGATTTAAAACATTAAGAGTATCAATTGCTTGGTCACGTATATTTCCTACTGGTGAAGAACAAGAACCAAATGAAAAAGGGTTAAAGTTTTACGAAGATTTATTAACAGAAATGAAACGCTTAGATATCGAGCCTATCGTTACATTGTCACATTATGAAATGCCTTTACATTTAGCTGTGAAGTATAATGGATGGGAAGATAGAAAAGTAATGGACTACATTGTCCATTTTAGTAAAGTAGTTATCAATCGTTATAAAGATTTAGTAAAGTATTGGTTATCTTTTAATGAAATTGATAGTGTTGAACGTCATCCTTTCAAAACTGCAGGAATTATTCCTGAGAAATGTCCTCCAGGTAAAGAAGAGGAAATCGTATATCAAGCTTTACATCATCAATTTGTAGCTTCGTCTTTAGCAACTCAATACTTAAGAGGAGTTTCACCAAATGCAAAAATGGGATGTATGTTAACTAAATTAACAACATACCCTAACACATGTAAGCCAGAGGATGTTGAAGCAACATTTAAGAAAAATACATTAAACTACTTCTTCACAGACATTCAAGTTAAAGGTGAATATCCACCACTTATTCTAAATATGTTTGAACGTAAAAATATTAATATAAAAATGAAAGAACAAGATTTACAAATTTTAAAAGACTATACAGTGGATTATTTATCATTTAGTTATTATATGTCTCTAACTGATTCAATGGATAATAGTTTAGAGAAATCTGCTGGTAATACAGTAATAGGAGTGAAAAATCCATATTTACAATCAACAGATTGGGGTTGGCAAATTGACCCGCTTGGACTTAAAATATCATTATTAGAATTGTATGATCGATATGGAATTCCAATGATTATTGTTGAAAATGGTATGGGTGCTAAAGATAAAGTGGAAGCTGACGGTTCTATTCATGATCAATATAGAATTGATTATTTCAAAGCTCATTTTAAAGCGATGAAAGAAGCGATTGATGAGGGTGTAGATTTATTCGGATACACAAGTTGGGGATGTATTGATTTAATCAGTGCAGGTACTTCACAAATGTCAAAACGTTATGGCTTCATCTATGTTGACCAGGATGATGAAGGTAATGGTACATTAGAAAGAAGTAAAAAAGATTCATTCTATTGGTATAAAAAAGTGATAGAGTCAAATGGAGCTGACTTAGAATAAACAGAAATTTGGGTGATGCAATTGATAAAAATTAAAAAAGTTCTGAACACGAGTGTCGTTCTTGTAGAAAACGAAGAGAAAAAAGAATATATCTTATTCGGTAAAGGTATCGGATTTGGAAAGAAGACAGGACAATTAATTGAAGAAGATATTGCAGATCAAACCTTTATGCCTGTTGAAAACAGTAGAGTAAAAGAGTTTATAACATTACTTGATGAAATTTCACCTGAAATAGTTGATTTAACTCAAGATATTATCCGTTTTGCCGAAGAAAAATTGAATGCTGATTTGAACAATAGTTTGCACTTTAATTTAATGGATCATATCAATTTTGCGGTAGAAAGATATCACAAAAACATCAATATAACGAATAGAGTATTTTGGGAGATTAAAAGTTACTATAGTACAGAATTTAGTGTTGGTGAATTTGCTGTAGAAAAGATTAATAAAACTTTAAATATAGAGTTACCGTTAGAAGAAGCGGCTAACATTGCATTCCATATTATTAATGCTAATGGACAGAATATTGATAATAAGAATGCTATGAAACAAGCTAAACTAGTAGGCAGTATTGTTAATCTTGTGAAATATACACTTAAATTAGATACTAAGACTGAAAGTATTCATTATACGAGATTCATTACACACGTTAAATTTTTTGTAGAAAGGTTTTTTGCAGATAAAATGCTAGAAGCAGATGATGATATTTTATATAAGCAAATTGAAACATCGTATCCAGAAGCTATGAAGGGTGCAATTATTATTAAAAATTATATAAGCCAAACATATGACAAAGAAATAAGTCATGATGAATTGACTTATTTAGCGGTTCATATCCATAGATTGATGAAGCAGAATTATTATTGATAAAAATAGATTAATGTAGAAAAACGAGAATGTTGATGTGCAGTTCAACATTAACATAATATCTCATTTGAGGTTATTAAATTATGATTAATGATTTCGTGTGAAGTAGAATAATATCAAAGGTATAAAGAAGAAATAAAATTAAATGAAAATAATTTTATAGACCATCTTAGTCAAGTTTAATTAAGCTTGTCTTTTTTATATAATTTATGATAGAACATAAGATCTTTTATCGGTATTTTTTATGTTAAAATAAGAACGTAAGTTCTTGTGTTGAAGGAGTTGAAAATATGGCTAAAAATGGATCCAAAGGTAAAGGTAGAAAAGGTGCAGTAAAAAATAGATCACAAACAAAAAATACAAAAACAATGAGGTATGTCAAAAGAGATAAAAAAAACAGGTCAATTCATGGATGTAAAGTCTGATGGAAAACCATTTAAAGGAATTAGAAAGGAGAAATAGCGATGGACATTGAAAATATCAATTCAGCAAGTATAATATTAAAAAATTTAGGTGAATCTGGATTGGTTCATGCCACATATTCAAAATTAAAATCAATAAAAGTCAAAGAAGATGAACAAGAAAGAATTAATGAATATGAAGAATTAATTAATAATTTAATTTCTGAAAATCAACAAATTCTTTCAATTGCGAATATGTACAAAAGTGAGTATGAAAGAATTAACATTAGTGACGAAGATATTGAACATTTACAAAATACTATCAGAAGGATTATTAATTTGCTAAATGAACAATCATCTAATGATGAAAATAATACTGATTTAGAAAGTTTTATAGAATTAATTCAAAAAGATACTTTAAAGACTATGCAATTATTGGGGTTCAATTATAAAAAAGCAATTGGGGAACCAGCCACAGAATTAGTTGCTTCAAAAATAAAAAATTTTATATAACAAATGTGATGACAATTAATTTTGTCAATACATTTGTAAATGACGGTTATAAAGTGTAGAAAAATAGTGAATGAAAATGCTATTTTTCTACATTTTTTCTTTTCAAAATTATATAATTATGTCCTAACTCAATCTTCGATTGGAGGTCATTTAATTAAGACATGACATTTATGAAAGAGTGCTTTTCTACATTATAAAAGGTATTAAACCAAATTACACTGAGCTTGGTCGACAATATAATTGTGATTCAAGAATAGTTAAAAAATATTATGAAGCAGGAAAGAAAATGAATTAAAACGATTGAAGAAAAGAAAACAAATATAGAAAGAATCAAAAATAGATTCATTCAAAGAAAAAATTAACGATGATTCAAAAAATCATTCTAAAACGTCAAATTTTGACTAATAGTCATGATATGCTTTAAATGAAGTTATATCTTATAGGGGGTAAGTAAATATGAAACATGATTATTTAAGTTGGGAACAATACAAGAGACTTAAAGAAAAATATTCTCATGTAGCCAGTTTTGCTTATTGGTCAAATGAACACAACAGTAAGACGGGTGCAACTGAAATTATTGCTGAAAGTGAAGAAGAATTTTTAACGAAAAAATTAGGCGAGAAATTACATTGTGATGTAGTATTTTTAGGGAAAAATTTTGGAACTACACCCGAGATTGAAGAGCTAGTTGAAAATGGAAATGATGAGCTGGTTCATGAATATATGAAAAAATTAAATTATATGAACAATCAATATGGTGGAAATTATGCAAAAAAAGCATTATATCCAGTTTTTAAAAATACATATTTTGAAGGTGGATACCTGACAGACTTATATAAGTTTCCTGTAGGTGATGATAATTGGGATGCTTATGGAATTCCAAGCAAAAATATGGTTAAATTTAAAGAAAAAATTGATTATGATTTTATTAAAAGGAATGTAGAAGGTTTGGCATATGAATTAAGAACTGTAATTGGTATAACAAAAGATCCTGTATTTGTATTGATGGGTAAGTTTGATGAAATGGTTAAAAAAGAATTGAAGGTTGTTTTTAAAGAGTCTATTATTTATGATTTTCCTCATTATGCAGCTAGATATACAAAAAATGATTTTATTGAACGAGGGGAAAGTATATTAAAAGATTTTGATAATTTAATGAAAGTAGAAGAATAATTTCAATCATGAAATGAATGTAAAAATATCTTTCAAGGTAAAATACTTACTCTATCTATAAATGTAATAAATGTATATTACTAGCAAAATTCTTTATGTTTTATATTATAATTTTTTTGAAGTATATTTTAAGACATATTAAATATGTTCATGCGCTATATTTTTACTTATTGATTAAAATCTACTTTTGAATGTACAAAATAAAGATTGTTCATTTAATTGTGAGATTATTAATAAAAAATTATAAAATAATTAAAGGAGTGTTTGAAATGAGTGCAAATGTAGAAGTAGAAAGATATTTAAGAGATCAAGGCTATAAAGAGTTTGAATACATGAGAATGAGCGGTAATAAATGGATTTATCGTGTATTAACAAATTGGAATGGCTGGAGAATGATGGAGATTGAAAAAGAAGTTTTCGGATTTTCTAAACTTGATTTAGGAGATGCCTAACAATTTCTATGTTTAAGAATAAATAAAATATGCTTTTTTAAAAGAATCCAACTCTGGGTTCTTTTTTTTATTTTCAAAATTTAATAATATATTATGAAGATGCACAGTTGTATAAATGTTATAATACAAATGATTAATAGAATGAGTTAATTTAAAGGAAGTGTTTTTTTATGAGAATGGAAGGGCTAGTTAATATAACGCCGGGTATTCCAACGAATAGGATTAGAAATGATGACGGGGATAATAAATATCATTTATATGGCAATGAAACATTTCTAGACGATAAAGCAATGTTTTATACAGAAAATAAGCCTGAAAAATTTATAATGGCGAACAAAAAGACAAAGCTGATAACTACGGAGTCTGAAGATATTATATTGAACATGGCAACATCTGAGGCGGCGATTGTTATGCCAGAGCATGCTGGATATGCATTGCCATATAATTATAGTAAGTTAACGTTAAATACACAGTTAATTGATAAAGATTTTCTCGTATTTTGGATTAACGAATCTCCACAATTCGCACAACAAATTAAATCTAACAATGCTTCAAGCAAACATAATCTAAGAAGAATCACTGTAAGAATGTTTAATGAATTGAAAATTGAATTGCCTGATATTGAAGATCAAAAAAAGGCTGGATTGTTATACAAATCGCTTATCGAGTTATCTTCTCAAACAAGAAAGAAGACAGAATTAATGAGTAAAATTATAGGTCAAAAAGTATTTTTAGAGGTGAAAAATAGTGACGATGAACAAAGAAACGATGAGGCATAAGCTTCAGGATGTTTTTGGTGATAAAGATAATTATCAGTATGTGCTGAAAAATTATATACAAATTATTATCTTTTACAAATTCGTATCTGACAAAACGATACAAATGGTGAATGAATATAAGGAAAGTAACGAAATAAATATTTCATATGAAGCGTTATGGGATGATGATAGTCAGTATGAAGCATTGGAAAAATTCTTATATGATTCAAATGGCTACTTTATTGAGCCTGAAGATTTATATGATCAGTTCTTAGCAGCTGCTAAAAATTCCGAATTTGAAATATTGTTATTTGAAAAGGCGTTAATTAAACTAGAAGAATCTACGCTTGATGCAGGGGATTGGGATAAGAGAGAATTATTTAGTAAGATTTTTTCGCATATTGATTTTAGTGATCGTAGTTTAGGTAGAAGGCTTAAAGATAGAAATGAATTGTTCCAAAAGATCTTTCTGGATTTAGATTCAATTGATATTAGCGATGTGAGTTTTGAAGATATCGGTGTAATGTATGATTTAATTTCTGATGTGATGGACAAAAGTTATGTATTTAATAATACGAACAGTTTAGTTCCAAATAACATTCACACTTTAGTTGCTAATTTGTTAGACATTAATACGACAGACTTAAAAGAGTTATATGATCCTAATGTTTATGAGGGTAGTTTACTGGTTAAAGCGGCGACAAGTCTAAATGTTGATAATATTTATGGGCAGGAATGGCTTCAAAAATTTTATAATCTTTCAAGAATTAATGCAATGGTTCATAATATTCCTAACATTTCATTGAAGAAGGCGAACTTTTTAGAATTTATTGATAGAAAAGAGCAGAAATTTTCAGGTATAGTAAGTTACATGCCTGATTTTGATAAATTTGATTATGAAGATGAATTTTCAACTCAAAATAATATTATTCGTTTGAATGATTCAAATCTTAAAAATGATGTACGTCAAGAGTTCTTGTATCACATTATCGAATCACTTGAAGTGCATGGAACAGCTATTGTTATTTTACCTAAGATAATGCTCGGTAGAATATATTCTAATGCTGAAGTGGTAGATAGGCTAATAAAAGAACAATTGATCGATGCGATGATTGAACTACCAAAACAATTATTTTTTGACAGAGGATATCATCGTAATATCATTATATTAAGTAAGAAAGAAAATTTAAGCGAAGATTATAAAATCATGTTTATAGATACATCTCGTGAGTATACGCCTAGTGAACGTTCATCCCGACTTGAAACACATCATATTGATAAAATCACTGAAGTATTTAGAAATAAAGAAATAATAGCTGGTTATAGTAACATGGTAGATATTAGTTCAGTTTTAAATTTTGAAGGTGATAAGCTTAAAATTTCAAATTATGTTACACCAGTAGAAGAGCAAAGTGTGATTAATATAGATAGCATGAAGATGGAGTTAAATGTAGTTGATCAAAAGATTGATAAATTGTTAGAGGATATCAATAAGTTAAAGAAGGATTTAGAGTTATAGTGAGCAGGAATCAAAATTGATTCCTGTTTTTATATGCATATACCATGTATTATTTATAATGTACAAAAAAATATAGTAAACAAAAAACGTTCAGTCAACCTATTTACTTCTATGGAAGTCCGTGATACATTATATACATAAACGGATAAGACGATAAAATATTAAAAAGGATGTGCATTGTTATGAGATTAGATGACATACTGAACGTGTATGGTGGATCGATTATTTCCAGAATTATTGATTATGGCAATATTCAGGATGTCCCGGTTTATGACCACAAACTGTTTTCGTTTGATGCAGGAAAGCATGCGGTTAATTTAAGTGATATCGAGCGCATTGCGATTAAGAAGAACGCTAAAGTTCGAATTATCAAAGAAGGAGACATCATAATTAATCTTGCATCTGGCGAGTGTGTAATCGCTTCAAACCAAAGTGATGGCGCGATTCTTCCGTATAATTATTCTATCATAGAATTAAATGATGAAGTGGAAGCAGACTTTTTTGTGGGCTGGTTCAACTTTTCAAAAGAAGCTTTAAGTCAAATTGATTATTTCCATCAGTTATCTGGTTCCACGGATAAAAAGATTACGCATCAAATGATAAAAGACATCACGATTAATTTACCGTCATCTAAGATACAGACTAAAATTGCTGGTCTGGTCCACACAAACCGTGAAGCCAAAAAGCATTTTGTTATTCAGAACTTATACTTTGAAAAATTTTTAGAAGAACATCTGTTTGATAATGCATCATAATAAGATATAAATTGACGTAAGCGAACGCTTGCTTATTTTATTATGCATTTTTACAGTTTAATGTAAATATTTGGGTGTATTATTCTTGTATTACAAAATATCTGGAGGTTTTAAATTATGACAATTTCAAATAACTTGATTGAAAAAAGAAAATATAAATTTACACGTCAATGTCACCAAGCCCTTCAATTACTTAATGATATGGATGACAAAGAAATAATTGAAACCCAAGATGTATTAAGTGTGATTTTATCTGTGCCTGACACTGGGGCGGGTCATACACTAGGCGGCTATTCGATTGTTAAATCGAAGGTAAGTCAAGCGATTGATGATGCCGTTTGGATTGATAAACGTGAAAAGGCTACAGAGCATATGTCGAATGACTTTGACAGTAGAAGAAAGCATCGCACTGAAATCTTGAATGCACCAATACAATTTGTTAAGGAAAAATCTGCACATTGCCAAATCAATAATATCCATCGATTTATTTCTATTGATGTAATGAAAGCTATGGAGTTTGCTGAAGAAATGAGAATTCAGCTCGCACCAGATCATGGTATTGATACAGAATGGTTGTTAATTGGGATGGTTCAAAATTCAAATTGTAATGCATATCATTTATTAAACAAATTAGTAGTTGAGAATGACAGAACTTATCACGGTTTAAGACTCGGTGATGAGATTAGAGTATCTCCAGGATTTCATAGATTCACCCATGATGGTGGTAAAGCTGAAAGGAAAAAGTTTGATGAGACAGATAATAATCGCTGGAGAAATAAACTTACCAACCCTGACTTTTCTTTATTGGATGAAATCGCAGTAGATATCACTAAGAAGGCAAAGAACAATGAGCTCTCTAAAGTGATAGGACGTGACGAAGAAATTGCTCAAATTGAATTGGTACTAGCACGCCGCAATAAAAATAATGTCGCACTTATTGGACCAGGTGGTGTTGGGAAATCAGCGATTGCTGAAGGACTTGCGATAAAAATTGCGCATGAAGAAATTCCATCATTAGCACATATGAGGATACTGCAGCTCAGTATGAATGATATTCATAGCCGTCAAGGTTTATCCTATCATTCTGATATGATTTTGAAATTCATTGAAGAAATGAAACGCGAGAAAGATGTGATCTTATTTATTGACGAAATCCATATGCTCGGTCGAGATAAAACTTTAGTGAATGCACTGAAACCTATAATGGCACGAGGTGATTTTAGAATTATCGGTGCTACGACACCTCAGGAATGGAGCAGTTATATTGCTGAAGATACTGCCTTTGCAAGACGATTCGAACAAGTTCAGGTTGATGAACCTTCTTTAGAAGATACTGAAATGATTGTTGCAAATGCTATTTCTACTTATGAAAATTTCCATAAGCTAAATATTCCGTTAGATGTTATTGAGACGAGTATTTACTTAGCACATAAATATTTAGAACATGAAAGGATGCCCGATAGTGTATTCACACTTATTGATAATGCGAGTACAATTTGTAAACTTGAGAACCAAACTCAAACTGAAATTGATAGAGCGTATTATGAACAGTATTCTGCATTAAAAGATGAGTTAGCCGCTGCTAAACAAATTGACTATAACGAAGAAGCTGAGGATGAAATTAGAAATCGTATGCAATTGTTACAACAAAAGTATAATCAGGTGCGTAATGATGATACACGAGTTGACTATAATCTTCAGGTTACAAAAGAACACTTGAAGAAAGCAATCGAATATAAGTCTGTGACGACCGTTAATACGATTGATCTCCTTGATAAGCAAACGAGACAACAACAAGAATTTAACAATTTGAAAAACCTTATCGAAAATATGAAAGCTAAAATAATTGGTCAGTCAGAGGCAGTCGAAGCAGTTGCTAAAGCGGTGATTCGAAGTAAGACAGGATTTAGAGATCACACTAAACCTGCTGGCGTATTTATGTTTTTAGGTACGACTGGTGTAGGTAAGACAGAAACAGCAAAAGTACTTGCAGAAATGCTTTATGGTGACAGTGATTCACTGATTCGTTTTGATATGTCTGAATATCAAATGTCACATGAAGTATCTAAATTAATTGGCGCACCACCAGGTTTTATCGGATACGGAAAAAGTGGATTGCTTACGAATGCTGTTAAGAAAAATCCTAAGGCTATTCTTTTGTTTGACGAAGTAGAAAAAGCGCATCAAAAAGTATTTGATACATTACTACAAGTATTTGATGACGGACGCTTAACAGATAGCCTAGGAAATACAATTGACTTCAAAGATACGCTTATTATCTTAACATCGAATCTTGGAGCCAGTTCAATTCGAAATGAAAAACCGATGGGATTTGGTAATGTTCAACACTCTGAACTCGATTACGCACTTGTAAAACAACAAACGATTGAAGCGGTACAGGAATTTTTCAGACCTGAATTTATCAATCGAATTGATGAATTGATAGCATTTAAACCTTTCAGTAAGAAAGAAATCTTTGAGATTACCGCTTTAATGATTGAAAAAGAAGCAAAAAATATTAATAAAGCAGGATATTCAGTGCACTTTGATGATGCAGCCATTCAATTTATCGCTGATAAATATTATGATCCGATAAACGGTGCCCGTCCAATCAAACGAGGCATTACAAAGTCTATTCAGGATCAACTATCTGAGTTATTGATAAATGATATTTTAGTAAAGGGAGATAAGGTACATGTGACATCAGATGGTAACAATATACAAATGACTGTAGAAATAAAAAACGAAGCAATATAGCGTATTGAAACGACAATTATTGACATGTTGCTGATGTATATTAAATAAATAATCTTAATTTATGGGAGGAAATATATGATGAACCTATTACAAGAAACTCAGGAAATGCTTAGAAGGCATAATAAAACTTTGGATAATGTGATTTGGATTGGCGATAAAAATAAAAAAATTGCTGTGGATGATTTTATTAAGATGGCAGACCGTGAATATGATAATGGTTATGGTATCGCTGAAGTAAATGAACATCTCGTAATTGTCGGTAAGAATTGGTGGTTAGAACGTCTCGTGTATGATGGCAAAGAAAGTTGGGACTACAAAACGATACCACAACAACCAGATGATTATGGGTTGAATATATGGTATGAGTGGAGCGGAAAAGGTGACGAATATTTCGGATTTTAGTAACAATGAAATACAAAATAAAAATTAAAAAGGATGGTAATTCAAATGAAAAAATTATTCTCAATCGTAACAGTATTAGTGATGGTATTCGTATTAACAGCATGTTCTAAAGATGTATCAGGAGAATATGCCGCTTTTGATAAAGAAATCGGGCAGGTAGATCTTAATATTTCTGAAGAAACAGCAACGATGACATTTACAACTATGAATAAAGCAGCTGAAATTGCATCAAGTGGTTTGTTTGCGCCAAAGGTTGATACGAGTATGTTTAAATTAAATGGTAAAATTGACATGAAAGATAAGAAAATGGTCCTAAAAACAGATCAAGGTGAAAAGATTGATGCTACGTATGAAGTGAAAGATGATATTTTAATCATCAACGTTAAAAATATGAAATCAGGCATTAAATTCTATAAAGTTGATTCAAAAGAATATACAAATCAATCTAGTAAGTTCAATGAGGATGAAGTTCTGAACAATATTAGTTTATAAGTAATTCTTGATAAAATAAGTACTAGATTATATATAATCTAGCACTTATTTTTTTATACATATATATATCATAGTGTGTACATAGAATATAAAATCAATTACATAGCAAACGAAGCTTGGAAAGTGTCTAAAATGCAAAGATACTTAACAACTAATAAATTGGTATTTATTAAACTTGCATTAAATAATGACATGATATATAATTTATACGAACATACGTTTGGTATTTTGTGGGTGGTGAATCGATGCAGATTACTTTTTATGGTGATGAATCAGGTACGATTACGTTGTGTAATGATGCACATCTTAAATACTTTTATATTGGAATGATTTCAACCAACGAAAAAGACAAAGTTAAACGGGTATTTCGAAAGTCAAAGATGCATTACATTAAACATAAAAATAGTAATCGTGATTATACTAAAGAGATAAAAGGTTCTGAAATGAATGCAGATATGAAAGGGTATATTTTAGAGCAGTTAGTAGAGAAGACAGATATTACTTTTCATTATATCGTAGCTGATAATCATCATTTACGAAAAATATTACGTGAAAAGCCGCATATCACATTTAATTTTTTAATTGGACGCTTCCTTAAAGTAAATTGTGTAAAAGGATTTGAACAAATTCATCTTATATTAGATAATCGCAACAAAAATGTAGATCGATTAAAAGATTTACAATACTATTTAGAAACTGAATTGATTGCAACAACTGATATTAGTCAAGTAAAGGTGCAATATGTGGATTCTAAGCAATCGGATTTAGTACAAGTGGCAGATGTATTTAATAATTTGTTATTTAGGTATGGCAATGGAGAGAGATTAGATTCATCCAACAAGTGTGTTAAAGAGTTTGGAAGAAATGTTGAAACAATGAAACTGATTTCTGATAGAATTCAATTCTGTTTATTATTTCCGAATGAAAAGTGTGAATTTAATATTTGTTATTAGTTTTTATTGTGAGATAATCAATATTGATGATATAATAATTAAGTATCACTCGTAATTCTTCAGCAAGCGTGACCCGCAATCGTATGATTGCGACCATAAGCTACGTGTAATCGTAGCCGCCCTGGAGTGGAGGATACATTAATTATATAATTATGCGATAATATAGATAAACACCCTTCAATTAGATTGGAGGGTGTTTTGTTTATTATTATTTGTATTAATAATCAAACTTAGCGAGTTCCTCTTCCATTTGTTCTTCAGTGAAGATTCCAGCTTCAATCCAGGATTCATACTTTTGTCTCATAATATCCTTTTCAGACATGCCATTTTGCATGTTCACAGAATCTCTGTAACGCTCAGCAGCATATAATTCGGTCGCTGGTGCCATAGGAATTAATCCTTTATCAACAGCTGATTGGTAAGCTAAAGTCTTTTCTCTTTCACTATAATTATTACTGTAAATAATTGCTTCTAATTGTTGCTGTGATTGAACATTATTAACATCTATTTTAGCAGTTTGAGTGGATTGTATTTCTGTAGATGTTGCTTCAGTACTAATGGCTTCTGTAGTAACAATTTCGCTCGTTGTAATTTCTGTAGTAGATGATTCAGTCGTTGGTTTTTCTGTTGTAGACTTTTCAGTCGTTTCTTTTTTCTTAGTAATTTTCTTTTCAGATATATTAATATTTCCCTTTGAATCTTTATTATGCTCTTTTTCTTTATCAGAACTACATCCAGATAACAAAATAGTTAGTGTAAGTGTAGGTAATAGTATTTTTCGCATATACTGTTCTCTTCTCCTCATTCATAATTAATAGTGTTATCAACAACTTAAAATGATAGCTGATGGCATACTTTTTATTGTTAAAACTTACTTATGAGCCTCCCAAAAGGGTAAACGATAAAATAATAATATTTATCTTATATTAGCATATTAAAATATTAAAATTAAGGTGTGAATACATTGAATAATCAAGGATACAAAACTTACACAATTTCAAATAACCAAATAACAATTGAATTAACAAATCTCGGCGCAATTATGAAAAGAATTTTAGTTCAATATAATAAAAAAGAAATAGATATTGTTCTTGGATTTGATAAAGAGCAGGATTACTTCGAAAATGATTCAACTTATTTTGGTGCTGTAATTGGTCGTAATGCCAACAGAATAGAAGAGAGTGAGTTTATTTTAGAAGGACACAAGTATCAATTAGAATCAAATGAAGGTGATAATAATCTTCATAGTGGTTCCAGCGGGTTTCATACTAGAATATGGGACGTTGTATCTCATAATGAACATAGCATCACTTTTTCATTACTTAGTCCTCACTTAGATCAAGGATTTCCTGGGGAATTAAAGATGGAAGTAATATACGCACTTACTGGCGATAATGCGTTAGAAGTGACTTATAAAGGTCAAAGTGACAGATTAACTGTATTTAATCCGACGAACCATAGTTATTTTAATTTAAATGGTCATGATAGTGGTGACGTACTACATCACAAGTTATGGCTGAATAGTGATAAATACAGTGAATTAAATGATGAAAGTATTCCTACTGGTAAACAGTTAGAAGTGACGGATACGAATATGGACTTCACAGAATTGAGAAAGATCTCAGAAGATAAGACGGATGAATATGATGATAACTTTATTTTAAATAGTAGTTATATTCATCAGAAAGCTGCAACGATTATTGGGGATGTTACTGGTATACAGATGGATGTTTATACGAACAGTCCATGTATTCAGCTTTATACGGGAAATGGTTTGGATGATGTACGTGGCAAGAATGGTACGGTTTATAACAAACATGCTGGTGTGTGTTTAGAAACACAATTTGAGCCGAATAGTGTAAATTCAAATCATCCACCTTTAATTGATGGTGAGAAAGAATATAAAACGATTTATAAGTTTTCGGGATTTTAATATATATCTAGACTTTGAAATATGCCGCAAGTCTGATTAAATAATTGAAATCCACTTATATTTAATGTATCGATGAACAAGAAACGCTGCAAGCGAGGTTAGTATATCTAACCGAACTTGCAGCGTTTTTTATAAAATATAATCCACTCGTACACAAGTCATTATACAGGTAAAAGGAGGAGAAGAATTAATGGTTTTTCGCTGAATCTATTTAATAATCTACTTTATCACTGTTACTAGCAAAGAGGAAGATATCCGTCACTTTGCCTTTTTGATCGAAAGAGAATGATATTTCGCCGTACTTTGTAGGCACAGCTAAGCCTGTAATTTGTGAGTCGTCTGATTGAGTTTTTGTAGCTACCTGACCAAGGTATGCTTTCTCAATTGTCTGTATTGAAATTTTACCTTTTTTAACTGGTAAATATATGCCGATAATTTTTCCGTCTTTTTTAAATGCAACAGTATCGTGTTTTTTCACTAAATATTTCTTATCAAACTTTTTCTTATACTTAAAATCATGATACGCCTTAATTACTGGTTTTAGGTTTGTTTTCCCGAGCTGTGTTGTTACTTTCCATCCATTAATTGTTACATTACTTTGTTTCACAGCATTAATGAAATGTTTATCTGTTACAAATTGATAGCTATCTCCAGTGTAACCGTTCCATTTGTAATACGGCTTAACTGATTTAGCAGTTGTTGTCTTAGCATCAACGGTTTGCACACCGTTCATAGTCATCAGTAAAGTTGTTGCAATCCCTAAACTTAATATCGCTTTCTTCATTATAAATCCCTCTTTTCTGGCGTTTTTTAAACCCTATAATGTTATTTCTATTTTATTATAATACATTTTTTTACATTATGGAATTATTTATCTATTTGAGTATGCTAGTAAAATTATGTTTATTTTCTTGAAAACAATTTATATTTATAGATATAAGTGATAAGTGATTAATTTATAAACGTTATGTTAAACTAACATAAATACATGAATGAAGTGTTCATATGACTGAAAAAAAGTTGAATCAAATTTTATAAAATCAGGAGCGTATTGAAAAACGTTTAGAGAATATTGAAATGTTGCTTGTAAATCTTGCAACGTCTTTCGGTGAAGTTGAAGAATACGTTGATGTGTCATTTAAATATGATTTAATTCAGGAAAAATATGCTGATAATCATTTATTTCAAAAATTTTTACGTGATTTAGAGGAAGAAATGGATGAAGATCTACCATTTTAATTGATTGTTATAGAAGATTAACGTAATAAAATATGCTATAATATTTTTATCACTCGTAATTCTTCAGCAAGCGTGACCCGCCTTCGTATGATTGCGACCATAAGCTACGTGTAATCGTAGCCGCCCTGGAGTGGAGGATACATTAATTAGATTATTATGAGATTATATAGATGAACACCCTTCAATTATATTGGAGGGTGTTTTTTACTATGTGACACATACATATTAAATTTGATTATTTTATAAAATTTTCTAGAATAATTAAGCGCTACCATTTATAATTTTTATAATAAATATTATGAATGAGGTGGCATATATGGTTAAAAAAGGTATTGCAGCATTATTATCTGTTGGATTATTAGCAAGTCCGGTACATGTTACAGAAGCCAAAACAGCAAATGCACCATATTTAATGTATCAAATTACAACAGCAACAGGTTTCGTTAATGGTTCTGGTGATGAATATGCAACGGCATATGTTTATCGAGGTAATGTAAAACTAGGAAGCACAAAAACAAGTAAATATGGATACTTTCATATACCAATTAGTGCCCCGAAAAAAGGTCAGGTTTTAACTGTATTTACAGTGAAAAATGGTGTGAAGAGTAAAGTTATAAAATTTAAGGTAACTAAAACAAACACAAAAGTTAAGCAAAAGAGTTTAAAGAAGTTTACTACTGAAGATAAAAATAAAATCAATAAAGAAATGTATAGATATTTAGCAGCTTATGCAAAGAAACATAAGAAAGCAGTTTCAGATTACTATTTCTCTCATGGTTCAGCAGGTTACGGAGACTGGTATGCAATCACTGATCAAGGGTCAGTACAGACACAAGATAACAATTACCCAGGATATTACGGATTTCCGTTACATGATGTAGGTGGTTTTATTATGTATACACCAAAGTCAGGTCAATATGGTATTGAAAGAAATCATTATGAAAAGATTACAGGTTTTGGTGGACTACATGAACTGTATAAGCCAAATACATCTGCTTTTAAATATATGATGGCTGATAATGGTAAAGTTTATGAAATTAAAGGAACGACAAATAACACGAGCGGGTTATATATTCACCCGGCAACAGGATTTGGTGAACTGACTGATAAAGGGACTTATGGACAGTATGGTCCAACTGTAAAGTTTAAACCGACGACTAATAAAGCATTGCAACAAAAGTATACAAGTGTGATCAAAAAGTATGTCAAAAAATAATTATAAAAATATGTGTCATTGAGTAGATAAAAAAACAGAAATTCCGTTCGGAGTTTCTGTTTTTCTTAAAATTACCTTAATAATCATCGAAAGCCGATTCTAATATTATAACTCCATGATATGATGAGCGTAAGATTAGGAGGGATAATATGGGATATATTCTAATTATGGTAGGTATTTTAATATGTAGCATGCTCATTTTAGTATTCGCCAAGTTACTGCATTTTTTGATTAAAGAAAGATTAAAGCTACAAACGATTTATACAGCTTTAATGGTAATCGTACTACTGCCACTACTTACAATATTGATTTATAATGAAATCGGAAACTATTGGTCTAACCCTACTCAAGAAGATTCCAAACGATTGGGAGAGATGGTTGTAAAGACAATCAATAGCCCGGATTATAAAAAGATTGCACGTGATGAGACAATTTATGCGATTGAACCAATGATGTCACGTTTTAACCGTCCGAAAGATTCATATATATATGAGATAAATGTTGCGACGGACAAGAATACATATATCTTTTCATGCGATGAAAAAACATGGGCTAAAGAACCTAAATGTAAGAAGATTAGTATCGGCGGATGGGGCGGAGCATTTTATTATGAAGAAGGTCATACCTTCTTCAAAGGATATAAAGGCTTTAAAGATGGAAAGGAGCAATGATAGTCACTGTCTGAGACATATAAATATTCCCAAATAAATTTCAAAAAGTGTTTGCCAAAAGATGGATTACATACTACATTATAGTTAAGTAACAAAATAAACAAAGGGGGTTAACAGATGAAAAAAGTTTTAGTATCGACACTTGCTGCTGGGTTATTATTGTCATGTTGTTCTTTTAATGAAGCAAGTGCAGCAACGAAATATAATTTAACATCAAAGTCAGTTGCGGATAAGATTAAAAACAGTACGTTAGCACCAAACGGTATTAAGATAGGTAAGAAACTGAAAGAATATCGTTTTAAGAAAGCATATACATTAATGCAATCGACTCATGGAGGTTATTCACCACCAAATCCACCGACAAGATTAATAGATGAAGTAAGTACAGTTGGTGCAACAGGATTCTCAGACTTACAAGAGCATATTTCTTTTGGAAATCGTAAAGTGAAACGTATTGTATTATCAAATTATTACAATACAAATATGAATGCGATCCGTAAGGTCTATAAGAAACCTGTTCTATCAGTTACGAGCAGATCGAATATGGGTGGAATTGATATTGTTCAGGACCATTATAAGTTTGCAACGTTTGTATATACGAAGTTTGATAAGAAACTGATTAGTGTACATTTAAATAACTTTAAAACAACTGCTGAGATTAAGAAATTCAGCAAAGTACTTAAGACCAAAGAATACTATCCAGCAATTAAGAAAAGTGAATGGAAGTAAAGACTGAAGTCCAGATGAAAATCTGGGCTTTTTTTGTGGTAAAAAGTTAATTCAGTAAGACAAAATTTGTCTGAAAATGAATATATAATTTATTAAGTACATAATACTTAAACAAAATACATAGAGGTGAATGGCAATGAAAAAAATGTTAACAGTTATTCTTGCAGGGTCGATGTTAGTAGGTTTTACAACAAATAATGAAGCACAAGCTGTAGAAAATACATCGTACCCATTATTAAGTAAGTCTACGATTAATAATATTAAAGCAGGTAAATTGAATATTGGTGGAATCCAAATTGGTAAATCTATAGGGTATTATAAAGGGAAAAAGGGCTATAGTTTACTTAAATTAAGTAACTATATAGATCAAAAATATGTATATACGATTGCCAGTAATAAATATGCTTCTGGCTATGCGCATTTTACTTCGCATAATCCAATTAATAAAAGATATATAACACAAATAACGATTCATACAGAAAAGGATCAAGAATATACTCCGTCTACTATTCGAAAGTATTATGGTAAACCTTTGACGTCAATTAGCGGAAGAAAAGTTTTTGATGGATCTGTTAATTTACAAGTTGATTACTATAAAAATATTAGATTTCAATATATTAGATACACTGGAAAAGACACTGCTAAGTATAAATCAAAGTACAAACTTTATAATGTTCAGGTCACTGATAGCAATACTATGAAAGAAATTAATAGTTGGAAGCGTGTGGATCTTAGACATGGAGTCTTTTCGGGTGGTCCCACAATTTTACCTAAGAGTGAATGGAAATAATGTTATAAATCTCAAGGAATTATTATTGAGATTCTCATAATAAAGAGAACCATATAATACCTCGAAACCGACAGAAACTGACTTATTAGGTTGTTATGATGAAATTGTATTGATTAACTGTAGAGGAGAATGACGATGAAAAAATTATTAGTTTCGAGTGTTGCAGCAAGTTTGTTAGTAAGTGGATTAGTAGGTGTAAATGAAGCGGAAGCAGCAAAAGCGAATATTGATTATTCAAATCCAAGTGTTGCAAAGAAAGCTAAAGCTGGAAAGCTGTCTATGGATGGATTTATAATTGGGGAGAAAGTAGCAAAGTATTATAATAATAAAAGATATTATAATGAGGATGGGCGTTTATTTTGGCTGCAAGCAAATAATGTTTGGTATTATGAATCAAATTATGATGCGGCTTTTGCAGATTTTCAGTCTTCCAAGAAAGTTAGCTTAAAAAATAAAAAGATTACAAGAATAGTTGATAAAAATATTGACAAAAAAAGGATTATACCAAGAACAAAGATGTTAAAAGTTTATGGGAAACCATTACGTACGCAGACAACTGTAGCTTCTTATGAAAATGATGACTCAAAAATTGTTGATGTGTATAAGAATATAACTTTCTTTTATACATATAGAGTTGGGTATAACGAGTCACCTAAACTTGAGAGTGCTGTGATTTTCCATAATAAAAATAATGCTGATTTAGAAAAATGGTATTATTATGCAGCAAATGATGCTGGATCAGATGGCAATAAGATGAATGAATATATAACATCTTCAGAGTGGGCAAGTTACTAATAATTTAAGGAGTTAATTATAATGGATAGACAAATAGTTAGAAAAGAGATAGATAACGCAAAAACTTTAGCGATGGCTGCTGGTGTTGTTGCGATTATTGCGGGTATTATCTGGAGTTTTACGATGGTAGGTTTACTATGGTCATGGCTCGATATAATAGGCGGTATTTTACTAATACGATCAAAAGGTTTTTCTGATGAGAAATTTGCTACAAAATCAAACGGGATTTTAATCTTTGGTTTAATATTTTTAGTAACTAGCCTCTTAGGTGGAATTTTAGCGATACTTGCGTATTTTAAATTAAATTCAGTTAAAAATTATATTCAACCTGAGAATCAACAAACTGATTTTATGAGTCTGGAAAAAGCTTTTGAACTAAAAGAAAAGGTATAATTTCAGAAGAAGAGTTTGAAAAAGTGAAATCAAAATCATTAGCTTAAATATTAGTAAAACGAGTAATTTTATTTTACTCGTTTTTATTTTGCTCTGAATCGGACAAAAATTGTCATGATGTTCAATTATATTAAATATCATATAATATAGAAAAATACATTTTATGAGGTAACTGGGATGAGCCAGCATTTTGATAATAAGTCATCAGCAATGCTAGATTTATATTTCTTGCTGAACAATAATAAATACGTTTCTTTAGAGTATTTAAAACAACGATATGGCAGGGGAGAACGTTCAGTATTACGTTATGTAAAAGCTTTAGAGCAATTTATTAATGCAAGTGAACGTGAGTTAGATGAGCATGCTGAGTTAAGCAAGATTGATTATTTAAGACACAAGGGTGCGTATACGTTAGTATCTCCTCAGGTTGATGATCACACTGCGGCACTTCTGAGTATGTTGATTCAGATTAAAAGCTTAACGCCATACTTGTCTAAAGAAACGATAGAATTTGTTAAGAGTACTTATAAGACACATAATATTAAACAGCATTATATCCATGCTTTTATGAGAGATTTTGAAATGGATCAGGAAGTGTTCCCGCCACATCTGCTGGAGATTCAGGAGATGATAAATAATCACGTTAAGATGAGTGTGACTTATTATGATGAGGATGGTAATGAGGTCACTGAACGTGGTATCACGCCGATCCGTATTTCATACCAGTATTATCATTTCTATTTACATTATTTCTATAAAGATGAAGTGAAGACCTTAAAGGTGATTGATATCATACAGGTGAAGCAATATGGTAATAAAGAAGCGGAAAGAGACTTTGATACGAAGTCGAAGCTTATTTTAGAAATTGATGCTTCATATTTTCAGACGTTTAAGGAAGAGAATCCTGTGATTAAACGTGAGTATTTAAGATTACCAAACGGGAATTATAAAGTTGCTGTGAATATGACAGAAGAGGATGTTTATTTTCTTTGTTATCGTGTATTCCCACGCGTAAAGATATTAGAACCGATTGAATATGTGAATTCCTTTAAGAACAAGATGAAGGGTCTGTATATGATGTATGAGGAAAGTGAGTAATTTTTTTCTAAATACAAATCCGACAGTGCGTGGCACTGTCGGATTTTATTATGCATTGAGCAATTCATATGCCCCAGCTGTTACTGCCAGGTCATAATATGCGGCGCCAACTGATTTAAATATTGTTACGCCTTCTGTTTCATTTTTATCAGTTAAATCTTTTAATAACGTTGCCTGGTTGAAATCGAAATGCCCGTCTTGTTCAGCCTGGATAAATTCTCCTGCTTCATGCTGTGCACCATGTAAATCATCCAGGACAATTGTGTCTGCGTGCTTGATTGATGCTGTATCGATTTCTCGCATTTCAGGTAAGTATGATCCGACACCATTAATGTGTACGCTTGATTGAAGGTCTTTATGGTCAAAGACACTTTCTTCTGAGCGTGTGGCACAGTTAATAATATTGGCATTTTTAACAGCTTCTGTTACATTCTCGAACACTTGAATGTCACTTGTAACACCAAAGTCTTCGAGTCGTTGTTTAAAGTCTTTCGCTTTCTCATATGTTCTATTATAGAGATTAATCGTCTTAATATTTCTTACTTCAAGAACACCTAATACTTGTTCGAAAGCCATTCCACCAGTTCCGATAACGCATAGCACTTCAGCATCTTGCTTAGCTAACTTATCCGTAGCAATGGCACTCATCGCACCTGTTCTCAGGCGTGTTAAGTAGCTGCTTTCAAGATTTGCGATATGCGTTCCGTCTGTTAAATCACTAAGTAATGTAACACCTTGCGATACCGGCTTTGATTTATTTTCCGGAAATATTGAAATCGTCTTTAGAATAGAGTAATTATTTTTCGTATTGATACATGGCATATACAACATTGTATTTTGTGTGCCTGGTACTTCGAGTACTGTTCGTTCTTTCATGATTATTTTGTTGTCATTTAAATCATTAAGTATTGCTTTCACATCCGCGATGGCATGACGCATTTTGTAGACTTGTTCGATTGTTTCATCACTATAGAATTGCATAACTTCCTCCTAATTGATTGAAGTGTGCACTAAATCTTCAGCTTTCTTATTCTTAATTGATAATACAGAAATAATAGATATGACTGCAATGATCATGATGTAGATGGCAACTGGTACGTAAGAACCATTAAATTTGCCCATCAAGTATTCTGCAATCATCGGTGCAGTTCCACCGGCTAGTGCAGCACCAATTTGGTAACCTAAAGTAACACCAGTATAACGTACTTCTTTATTAAAGACTTCTGAGAACATTGTTCCTAACACTGCAGTAATCGGAGACCAGATAATACTTAATCCGATTACTGTTGCGATAAATACCGCGCCAGTTGATTTATGTTCTAATAGCCAGAAGTATGGGAACATGTAAAGAAACATTGCGAATGCTCAGATTAAATAAAGTTTCTTACGTCCAACTCTGTCACTCAGCTTCCCGTATAGTGGGATAAGAATTGTCGTTAATACGGCTGATGCCATAACGATCAGCATAATATTTTCAAACTTTAAGCCAAGTTTTTCAGTAGCATATCCTACAATAAATGTTCCGAAGATATAGAAAGGTTCTGTTTCAACAAATTTCGCACCGCTTGTAATCAATACTTCTTTCCAGTGATATTTCAAAGTATGGAATAAAGGTACATTTGGTGCTTTCCCGCTTTCCTGAACTTCTTTAAAGTCAGGTGTTTCATCTAAACCTTTACGAATCCATAAACCGAAGAATACTAATACACCACTTAAGATAAACGGAATACGCCATCCAAATGAATTGAATTGTTCTTCAGTAGTTACTGCTGTCATTACGTAGAATGTTAGTGAGCCTAACACCATTCCGATTGTTACGCCCATTTGCGGAACACTACCGAAATAACCACGCCTTTCAGCTGGAGCATATTCTGTTGCCAGTAATAATGCGCCTCCCCATTCTCCACCGATTCCTAAACCTTGAATTAAACGACAAAGTAATAGAAGAATCGGTGCAGCGATGCCGATTGTTTCGTAGTTCGGTATGAAACCGATAGCAACAGTTGCTAACCCCATTAATAAAAGTGTCATAACCAGTGTCTTCTTACGTCCCATCTTATCCCCAATATGGGCGAAGAAGATACCACCGAACGGTCGAATAAAGAATGATAACGCTAAACCGAAATATGCGATTAAATTTGAAACGGTTGGATCATCTGTTACGAAAAACTGCTTACTAAATATGAGACTCGCGACAGAGGCGTATAAGAAGAAATCAAACCATTCGATTGAAGATCCGATTAAACTCGCCCCTAAAACTTTCTTTTCTAATTTTTTCTCCATACATTTCTCCCCTATTTTGTGCATGAAATTAAACAGTACTTAAATTATCTTATTATTAAAAGAATATTCCGTCAATTAAATTATTAAGAATTATTAGAAAATTACACTGATAGATTTTCAGTTGTCAAAGAGAAATATTCTTATATTAATTTAAATGATTCAAGTCAATCATAAGATTACTATCTATTAATGCACGTAATTTGGTTATTACTGTAATTAAACCTACTAAAATGTTAAAATTAACAAAAGAGTAATTTTACTCATTGTAAAACTCAGCCAAACGATACAAATGAATCAGGGGGGATGATGATGAAGAAGTTTGGGAAGACTATAGGAACTATATTTCTGTCAACGTTGTTAGGTGTAGGTACAATTTCATCAGATGCTGAAGCGGTAACGAAATCTGAAAAGTACGTCAAGCCACATTATACTTACAATGGTTACGTCTACAATAATGGCAAGTTTGTACTTGATCAATACTTTGTGAAAGCATTGAAGTACGACAATGTGAAAATGAATGGCTATAATATCAATCCAAAAGCAAAAGTTGGTTTAGGAGGAACACCGTTCAAGAAGTATGATGTGATGTTCTTAAAGGATAGTAAAAATAGAGTTGGACATATGAGATTTGAAATTAAGCCAGGTTTTGTGAAGAAATCAGCATTTTTAAGAGCCCATGAAGCAAATAAGATTGTAAGTAAGTATGCAAATCAGGATAAGAGTGGTTATGTTAAATATAAAACGAATAATGCGAATTATTTAGCTTCATTTAATAGCAAAGGATATATAACATCTATGGAAATCGGTGTTATCCCTCAATAAGCATACGTTTTAGCTCAGATAATTCTGAGCTATTTTTTATACGATTTTTAAAAAATATTACATTTTTCACTCGCTTATAATAAAATAAGATATATACATCATAAAAGATGATGTATTTATAAGAAAAGAAAATATTCAGTATATCCGTAATACTTATTTTACGACTTATTTTATCGGGGACAATAATCAAGTGATACATGAAATGCCATTTAATAATAACCGCTTACTTGTGAATACATTACTTGATTTGAACTATCCCGTCACGAAGCAAGATCCGTATCGCAGAAAATATGTGAAATGGCATCGCGATCATCCAGCGCTATCCGATTATGAGAACGGCCAGATGATTAGAATCATTAATGATTTCAAAATGGAACGTGAAATTGAAGGCAAAGAGAAAATTAAGTTTCTTCGTGAAAAAGGTGTGCATGTTAAGAAAAGATGGAATGGGTATTATTTTTATAAATGAAAACTGCGTTACTTACGAAAAGTGTAAGTAACGCAGTTCCATTTTCTATTCATTTTTCTTATGCTCAATTACTTTACTACCTTTATTCTCAGCAATTTCTTTAGCACGGGCAACTGCCTCTTTTTTCGTATCGAATGTTTGAGATGCACGTTTAGAACCTTTTGTCTTCACTTTCCATGATTCATCTTCGTAATACACTTCAACATCATTATCCATTAAATCAACATTCACTGAATCGTCTTTTTTATGCTGAGTGATCTTTTTATTTTTTAATTCATCCAGTTCGTCTTTTGTCGCATCTTTATACCAGTCTTGAGCTTGTTTCGTGGCGATAGGGATTAAATCTTCTTCTTTGTAACCTTGTTTCAACATTGCGTTACCGATATCGATGGCTTTCTTACGCTCGAGTTCATCAAAGTTCTTCCAGCTATTAGGATAATCTTTCATTGTCCACATGTCGAAACCTCCCAAAAATTATATTCAATTTATATATAACCTGTAATAAATTTCTTAAGCACTTAATATTAAAAAATTTATTTTACTAACAAATATAGTTATATATTATTATGATGATTTCACGAAAAAATGCAGTTCTATTATCTTTAAGATGAGGTTTAATATCTGATAAGATAAATAAAAGGAGTGATAATGTGATTACAGTAAATATTTATTATACAGGAATTAACGGCAATGCACGAAAGTTTGCTGAGGAAATGAAGCGTACAGGGATAGTAGACAGAATTAAAGCACAACCAGGGAATACGCGTTATGAATATTTTATACCAGTTGATGATCCTGAAACAATCTTATTAATCGATAGCTGGGAGAATCAAGAAGCAATTGATAAACATCATGCTTCTGAAATGATGGCAGAAATAACAGAGCTGCGAGAGAAATATGATTTACGTATGAAAGTAGAGCGCTATGTATCGGATGAATTAGGAGAGCGTGATGCGAAGTTTATAAGAGAGTAGACCTTCCTTTATTGGGAGGGTTTTTTTGTATATAAATTAAATAAGTATATTAAATATTTAATTAATTTATATTAATCTAATGATATACTTAAGATATAGAATAATACCTATAATTTAATAAATTACTATATAATGGGAGCGTATATTATGATGAAAAGAAACTTAACAATTGGTGCTATGATTATTCCAACCTTATTATTAGCTGCGTGTAATACAGAGAAAAAAGAAGAAACGGTTAAAACAGAAGAACAATCAACTGATAAAAAATCTGCAAATAAAACTGATAATAAGACATCAACAGCAACTGAAGAAAAACAAGATGACATTAAGAGTTCGATTGATACAGAAGCATTAAAGAATATAGATACACTCTCAGACGATTTTAAAAATGAGTTTGAAAGTAATAACCAGATTGGATATAAAGGATTAGTTAAAGGTTTAACTTTTAAAGAAGTTAAAGCTGCAATGGGTGATTTTGAAATTAAGAATCTTTATTACAAAAATCATGGTGTCGTATTTAAAGAATATCCTAACATAGAAATTATTTTTGGTGATGGTTCAGAAGGTGTACCAAGTGATAATGAAAAAATATCAACAATTTACTTTAATCAAAATGGTACATTAATTCCCATGGAAGATTTAGAGCCAGTATGGGGAACACCTAAGCATACTGGTTTTTGGGTTGGTGGCATATTCTTAAAGTATTATGAAAATCCAGATGGTACCTATACGGAAGTTGAAATCGGCAGAGGAGAATACTCAGGCGTACGAAAGTTGACTAAAGAACAATATATCGAAGCATTACGTTCAAGTTATACAGTTAGTGATACAGATTTAACATTAAATGTAATGCATCGTAATGTTGCAGAAGGATTGATCAGTAACTTCTTTAGTATTGAGAATGTAAAAGTAGGTAGCGATGCGTCTGCAGTTACTGAATTAATCGGAAATGGCAGTAAAGAAATTGGTAAATACTCGGTTGATGAAGATGGAGACATAGTAACGAAGGTTGCTATGGATATTAGTGGAGATAAAATCAATATTGAACAATTACGTGAGTTCTGGGGAAGCAAATATACTGAAGAGAATGACGGCGATCAAATCGTAACGATATATGACGTTCAACCTGATGATGGATATGTTACGAAAGCGATAAGTGATAGCAACGGTATCGTTCAGGAAGTAGGAGTATATTCAGATGACTACTCAGAAAGTTCTAGTGATTCTTCAGGAGATGCAAGTAGTTCTGAAAATGTTGTAGATGATGCCAATATCGACATGGTAGATGGTATAGCGCATTATAATCTTCCGGATATTACGACATTTAAATTTGGATATCAATTTTGTACCAATAATTTTGAAATATTAGGTTATAAAGTCGGTGACGATGCGGGAGATTTAATTGAACAGTTAGGTGACACAGTAGAAGAGAAATCGGGAAGAAGCGGTAGCCATACTTATGTATACGATAACTTTGAAGTATCGATTAAAGATGGCAAAGTATTTAGCTATATTATGCAACCGACGGATCAATATCCTGAATTCGTGAGTCTTGCAGGACAATGGGATTCTTCACCTGATTTTGAAGATGAGCATCACATGCGTTTTGATAATAATAAGACGAATGGCTTCTATGTAGAAGTTTACGACAACGGTGAAGGGTTAGTAAATGGTATTGCGATATTTGGTGAGAATTATAGGGGTAGATAATTGATATTATTATGGTTATATTTTGAAAGCTCAAAATCAACGATGAAATAATTGAATAGACTCAAATATATTTTTAAAGATGAATGTAGTTATTATATATATCATTAAGCTGAGACCATAATAAGCGATTCAAAGTCCAGATAAAAAATCTGGGCTTTTTTCTATAAAAAAATTTAATTAATAATAATATAATATGTAACATTTTTACTTTAATTGATATAATTTTATATATAAACGTGTATTACATTTAAATACAAATTAAACTATAGGAGTATAGACATGAAGAAAATCGTGAGTATTGCAGTGAGTACTTTTATTCTATTAGCAGGTTGTTCAAATGAATCAGCTGATGAAGCTAAAAAAAATGAAGATACTAAACCGAAAGTTGAAAAAACAGAAGAGAAGTCTAGTGTTGAAAAGAAAGAAGTTACAGATAACAGTACAGAAACTGAAGAAAAAGTGGAATCAACAGAAAATAGTGATAGTGCAGTGAAAGATGAAGATAAGGCAATAGATGCTGAAGATGATATAAATTTAGATGAAAAAACTAAGATCGCCTTAGCTTTCTTTGCTGATGGTATTGAAAATTATAGTTTAAATGCTGAAGAGCTACTCACTGGAAAATACCTAAAGCAAGGCCCACAGGGTGAAGAAGCTAAACGGGTTTATAGAATATTATTAAGAGAAGAACAGGGTCCAAGTGATGCTAACAACATGAAGTTTTATACTGTATATCCGAGTAAGGGGATGTTTAAATCTGTTGTAGGAGTTAGTGATGAAGAAATTTTTGTTGCCGGTACGCAGAATGATATTAATCTTATTGATATTCACGATTCATCAAATGGAGTCTTAGTCAGTACAAAAGATTTGTATGAAAAGTATAAGAATAACTCTGCACTAAAAGAATTGGCTGAAAACATTGAAATTACGGATTTAAATCCTATGCAAAATGAAGCAACAAAATCAGAGTTTGATTTACATGAAAGTGCAACTGCAATGTTAACAGCTAAGCAAAATATGATTAATGAGGTATTAGCATTTGAAGGTGTTGAGTATTTTGAAGATTTAGGGCTGATATCGGATGATGTAAGAGTAAATGAAAATACAGGGGAGTTCACGCTTAATTTAAGAAATCAAGATTTAGAAAAAGTAGCTACATATAAGTTAGAAAATTCAGGAGTAGTGAAAATAGATCCACAAGGCAATAAGATGGATAAAGGCTTTAAATAAGAATTAGGTGATAAAAATTTGATCCACATTCTACTAAGCATTCTTGGTTATGTTATGCATTCACACATAACATATAAAATAACAGCTAAACCTACTAAATAATAGTATGCCTAGATTATTTTTGGTGCTATGATTATTAATGTAAAATAATTAATTCAATTTTAAGGGGATAGTGGGATGAAGAAATTAAGTAAAGTTTTATTAAGTTCTGTGATTTTATCTTCATTAGTAGTATCAAATCCATCAATGAAAATAAATGCGGAAGTTGTGCACGATGATTTTTCGAACGATGTTGTTAATAATATCACTTTTAAAGATAGTATATCTGGACAAGAACTAACGAAGACAACATTCAAAGGGAATGTATTTGATAGTCGTTTAAATGATTTTGTTAAAAAACTCAATACAGATAATAATGCACATTTTGAAATTGAGAAAAAACAAATTACATCTTCTACTACAGCAACATCAAATTTCTTAGGAAATATAGTTTCTAAAACCACAAATCAATATGTTGTTTACTTAAAAGATTCAATCAGTAGTACGCCGATAAAAATTAAACCTAACTTTTTACCTGATGGAATTATTTATGATAATTCAAATATTAAACGTGCTTCAAATAAAATTACAGTTACATATAAAGATAAAGTATTATACTCTGATGAATATATTGATACGAATACAATAGATGCAAGAATCAGATCAGCAATGAGTAATGTTGATAAATCAAAGTATTACTTCGATTCAGTAAATGTAAGTTCAGGTTTTACATGGAGTAATATTTTTATGGGTGATTTAAATGAAATCAATATTATCGTAAAATCATACGACGATTTTAATAAACCTGCGGAAATTGTAAGTACAGAAAAACCAACAACAGAAAAACCAACAACAGAAAAGCCAACAACGGAAAAACCAACGACAGAACGTCCAACGACAGAGCAACCGACAACAGAAAAACCATCTGTACAAGTTCCTACTACAGAAGTTCCGACAACTGAAGTTGTAAGTACAGAAAAACCGACAATCGAGAAACCTCAGTCGATAGTTGTTTCAAAACCTGTTATTTCAAATAAATATATTGGTGACAATACTTCAATAATTACTGGAAAAGCAAAATCATACAGTACAGTTTATGCTTTAGTAAATAAAAAAGTTATAGGTAGTGCAAAAGTTAAGAATGGAAAATTCACTATGAAAATTGCTAAACAAACAGCTGGTACTAAAATTTCGTTCTATACTAACTATAAAAAGAAAAAAAGTAGTACTGTAACTTATACTATTGCAGACAAAACAGCTCCTACATATCCTATAGTAAATAAAGTAACTTATAAATCTAAAGTGGTTACTGGTAAAGGTGAGAAGAGTTCAAAAGTATACGTATATAATGGTAAAAATAAAATTGGATATAGTGTGGTAGATAGCAAAGGTAATTATAAAGTTAAAATATCAGCACAGAAACAAAAAACAATTTTAACAGTATATTTAGTAGATAAAGCTGGTAATAAAGGAAAGGCAAAATCGATTAAAGTTTCATAATCATTAAATGAACTTTGAAATAAACATCATTTATCACTATCATTTAAATTTAAAAGTTAGGTAATGGGTTGCACTTATATAAGTGCAGCCTTTTTTAATGAAATACGATCGAAATTTTTTATTAAAACGTATAGCATTGATTATGATATATCTAGTTCGTTAACTTATAAATTTGTAGACATAACAAATATTTACTGCAAATAATTAAAAATAAACCAAGAATATTATATCAATTTACTTTTTCTCCTAAAATGAATATATTTACAACAAAAAATATGGAATAATAAAATGGAAATAAATACATTCTGGAGGTTAATTATGAAGAAATTGATGGCAGGCGCTTTAACTTTAACAGTATTAATGTCAGGTGTACAAAGTGTAGTTCAAGATGATTCAGTTTACGCTGCAAAAAGTAAGGTGACATATAAAATTGTTAATAAAAAGACTAATTTAAATTATAAAACCATTGAAGAGAAATCTGATGCATTAAACGCTGGAGAGAAACAAGTAAAAGTAGAAGGAAAAAAAGGCTATAAAATAGTTGTTTACAAACAAACCTTGAGTAAAGGTAAAGTAATAAAATCTACATTCGTTAAAATTAAAAAGAAAGTTAACCCTGTAAATAAAGTTGTATTAGTAGGTACAAAAAAAGCATCAGATAATGTGGCTACTACTCCACCAACTTCTACAACTCCGGTAGAAAAAAACGAGTTGCTGAAAGTGACAGAGCCATTAGCATTTGACACAAAATCTGAACAAGATCCAACATTAGAAAAAGGGAAAGAAGTTGTAGTACGTGAAGGAAAAGAAGGCGTACGAGAAAAAGCTTATAATCAAAGAATCGTAGATGGAAAGGTAGTTTCAACAACACCAGCCTACGTACGCGTTATAACAGAGCCGATTAGTAAAATCATTAAAGTCGGCACAAAACCTGTAGAAAAAACAGAATTGCTAAAAGTAACTGAGCCACTTGCATTTGACACAAAATCTGAACAAGATCCAACATTAGAAAAAGGAAAAGAAGTTGTAGTACGTGAAGGTAAGAATGGTGTACGAGAAAAAGCTTATAACCAAAGAATCGTTGATGGGAAAGTAGTATCAACAACACCAGCCTACGTACGCGTAATAACAGAGCCGATTAGTAAAATCGTTAAAGTCGGCACAAAACCTGTAGAAAAAACAGAATTATTGAAAGTAAATGAGCCACTCGCGTTTGAAACGAAATATGAAAATGATGCAACTTTAGAAAAAGGGAAACAGGTTGTAGTGCGTGAAGGTAAGAATGGTGTACGAGAAAAAGCTTATAACCAAAGAATCGTTGATGGGAAAGTAGTATCAACAACACCAGCCTACGTACGCGTAATAACAGAGCCGATTAGTAAAATCGTTAAAGTCGGCACAAAACCTGTAGAAAAAACAGAATTATTGAAAGTAAATGAGCCACTCGCGTTTGAAACGAAATATGAAAATGATGCAACTTTAGAAAAAGGGAAACAGGTTGTAGTGCGTGAAGGTAAGAATGGTGTACGAGAAAAAGCTTATAACCAAAGAATGGTTGATGGAAAAGTAATATCAACAACGCCAGCATATGTACGCGTGATAACAGAGCCAATCAGTAAAATCGTTAAAGTCGGTACAAAGCCGGTAGAAAAAACAGAATTATTGAAAGTAAGAGAAACATTGGCATACCAAACAATCTACCAAAATGACCCGACATTAGAGAGAGATAAACAAGTTGTAGTACGTGAAGGTAAGAATGGTATTCGTGAAAAAGCGTATAATCAAAGATTTATTGATGGAGAACTTATCTCAACAACTCCAGCGTATGTATTGGTAGTAGAAGAACCAGTACATAGAATCTTAAAAATAGGTACAAAAGACGTTGCGAAATAAAATATAGCACAAAATTAATTTATGGTTAATTAATTTATAATTTACGAAAACCTCGTATAGCATTAATAATTTTTATTGCTATGTGAGGTTTTTTGATCTTTTTTGATACACTTGTTTTCACGACTTTTGTAATCTTGTTATAATCTATCACTTCTAATTTTCCATTTATTAATTTCAATGTTAGCCATGGATATGCCGGATCTTCTTCATTAAAATTATGCATGCGACCGATGAATTCTTTGTTATGTGCTACAGTGACTTTTACAAGACTGTCTCCATGATGCCAGAGCGAAATATGATTCTCGTCTACGCTATGATCGATATCGATATTATGTTGGATACGTTTGATATTTGTATAAAGATGATTCACCCAATCTATTTTAAGTAAAGCTTCTAAGTCATATTCATAGCCAAATTGTTCTTCGAGTATATGTTCAAAGTTATAATCCAGTGTTCTTTTAGCTAAATATAAGTCTTCTCCGATTAAATCTTTTAAGTCATAAATATCATGCTCATTTAAAAAGTCACGATCTTTCTCGCGGTACGCAATAAATTTTGGTTCCATATTATCACCTTGCTTTCTTGATAATATTGTAATGATTTAAATTGAAATTTACAATCAAGTATTTATTAACAAAAATCACAAAAATATAATTTATAATTAACAGAAAATTGTATAAAAATTTTATTTATTGTATAAATTATCCTTTACCATACTAAAATTTATAGGTATATTTTTATTAGTAGATAAGAGTACATTTACATAAAAGGGGATGCATTATGAAGAAATTAGCGAAAATAATCATTGCTGGATCTATTATTTTAACATCGGGAATTACTGCAGGAGAAGCAAGCGCAAAGTCTAGTAAATCTAAACCGAATTATTATAATTCTGCGGTAGTGAAAAAAGTCAAAGCAGGAACATATGTATTTGATGGTTTCAAGTTAGGTGGAAGATTAGAAACATATTTAAACAATTCGAAGTATGAAGAAGCAGAGGATGGACAAGCAAAATTATATAATAGTGAGTGGGATTTAGCGATTGCAGATAGATACGATGAAACCGATAATCCTCGCATTACAAGAATTTTTGATAATCGTATAGAAGATAAATCAAAATATGAGATGAACAAAATGAAGAAGATATATGGAAAGCCTTTATATACTGTAAGAAATGGAACGGAATATGCTCATGTGTATAAAAACGTCATTTTTACATATGAAAAGGATTATGGTAATCGTTATGCTTATCTTACTACTGTTACATTTTATAAGATGAATAATCATGATTTTAAGTTGTTTAGGAGTTATATTAAATCATACTTTAACAAGCCAACTTATTTTTCATATGCTTTAGATAGTTACAATTTTAATGATTTAGCTGAAGATTAATATTCCTTAAAGTCCAGAATTTGTTCTGGACTTTTTGATTTAGATAATATTAAATAGAAATTAGATCAAAAAATATTAATCAATATTATTTTAATTAGATTGTATTTCCTATTTAAAACAATTAAACTAAAAGAAAAAACTGTAAAAGAGGTAAATTATGAAAAAGACTGGATTAGCTTTACTAGCTTTAGGAATGTTATTACCAACAGCGAATGCTCAGGCGGCAACGAAAGTTTCTGAATTAAAGGTTGGTAACCAGGATTATAACGCAACGATATTAAAGGATACTGTAGCTTTTAACCGTGAAACTTATAACTTACCAGCAAGTAAACAGAAGACACAATTAAAAGCTGGTACGAAAGTTGTTGTTACAAAGCATAAGTTAGTTAAAGGTTATAATTTCTTAGTGCTCAAAGGTAATCGTTATATTCCTGCAGACGATAGTTTGATTGAAATCAATGAGGCATTAAAGTCAAATATTGATTATGATAAAGCACATTTAACAAACCGTGCGAAATATTTACTGAAACAAAGTGCTAAGAAAAAATATGCGAAACAATATAAATCTTTCTTAACAGTATTAGATAAAGATTATCAAAACTGGATGAACGGCAAAGAAAACATGATGGTACTAAGCTTAGTCGGTCAAAATGTATCTATTACCGGTGAGGGTCGTGACCTAATCACTTATGCTGAATGGGTTAAGCGTAAAATGCCTAGAATTAAATTGAACCCACAGCCGAAAGATACAGCGAAGGTTGATATTTTATCGGATCAATTTATAAGTGACTTTATTAATAATAAAAATAATATTGTTCGTGGTCATAAAGTTGGAGAAAAAGCGACTGATGTTAATAAAGATTATAAAGTTAGTGATGTCATGGTAACATACGTAGGTGTATTCCAGTATGGAAGAAACGCAGGTTTCTCTGTGGATGAGAAAACTGGTAAAGTAAATAAATTAATTTATGTACCAAGTAAAACTGTGACGTATGATCAGATTATCAATAAATACGGTCAACCGAAAGAAACAGCATTCTCAAATAAAACGGTATTAGAGCACATCTTATCTTATGATAAATCAGACTATGGTTATAAAGTGCATGTCGGTTTAGATAGTTTTAAAGGTAATGTGAAGTATATTATTAAAGAAGAGATTAAGAAGTAATATTTTATTTACATAAATAGGTGTCACATAGAGATTCTGGCTTTGGCTAGAGTCTCTTTTTTATATCAAAAAATAATTAAAAATAAATAAAAAATGATATAAATTAGTAAATAAAAAACGTAGATTATAATGCGAGTTTTGTGAAATGACAAGAAATAAATATATTTACACAAGAAATCGTGCCATAATGAATTGAATTCAAAGTAAATTCCAGGAGGCTTATTATGAATAAATTGATTAAACTAGGATTAGCTACTACAATTTTAGGAACTTCAGTATTTTCTGTTGGTAATTACGAAAGTGAAGCATCGATAAAGAAAGTTAAAGTAAATCCACTTTCAAAGAGTTTTATTAAATCGTATGCGAACCATAGTAGCATATCGTATGCAGGTATTAAACCTGGTATGGCTCTTACTCAAGTTGAAAAGAAATTAGGCAAAGATAAAAAAGTATTTAATTACTTTTTGCGAAAACCAATATATGAATATGGTGATGTCGGTGTATTTTATGATAATGATCAATCCGAACCTGTTACTTCCAAGTCAAAAGTGTGGTTTGTTTCTGTTATTGTGCGTGATACAAGTAAATCAAAGTTTATTAAAGCGTGGGGGAAACCAAATTACGTATTTATATCACATGGCCAAGATTTTAATAAATATTATTATGACCTCAACAAAAAAGATAAATACTTAGAGGTCGTAAACTATAGAGGTAATGAAATTTATTTTATTGAAAAAACTACTAAGAATAATTTTAACCGTTATGATAAAAAATACGTAAAAAAATATAAATAAATGCATTATAGATGCAATCAATACTTAAGATTCTAAAAATAGATATTCAGGTATTTTTTTAATATTTCAATCAACTCAGTGTATATATGTGATGCACTGAGTTTTCTTTTATTTGATTTATACCCCTATAGGGTATATAATGAGGTAGCATTAATAAACTTGAAGGAGTGAAACATATGAGAAGAATAATTGCAGTAGTTGCGAGTGCAGGTATTTTGTTAAGTGGTTGTGGTGCAAATGAAGAAGCGAAACATAACGAGCATGCACATATGAATCACAATAGTGAAGCTACGCCATCTAACATGAAAGTTGCAGAGAATCCGAAATATAAAAAAGGTGACAAAGTCACATTAACTGAAGGTCATATGCCGGGCATGAAGGATGCAGAGGGTGTTGTAAAAGAGGTTTATACAACACATGTGTATGAAGTGAGTTATCAACCGAAGAATGGTGATAAAAAAGTAAGTCATCATAAATGGGTGGTAAACGAAGAGTTAAAAGATGCACCGAAGTCCGGCTTGAAAAAAGGCGATAAAGCTGAGATGACTGCTAATCATATGGATGGTATGAAGGGTGCAGATGCAACAATTGATGATGTTCATAAGACAGATGTCTATGTTGTGGATTATAAAGATACAAAAACAGGTAAGACTGTTAAAGATCATAAATGGATGACTGAAGACGAGTTAAAATAATTATGTAGTATAATTCTCCGTATATGTAATTACATATGCGGATTTTTTATATTAAAAATAAGTAAATTATTAAAAATAATATTTATTCATACACAAAATTAGTAGATAATAGAAGTAATGAATAAATTTTAAAGGGGCTTACTATGAAAAAGTTATTACTATTATCTATGACAGCAATGTTGATGGCGGCATGTGGCGATGAAGAAGAAACGAAAGAAAAAGGTGCATCAAAAGTAGAGACTGAAACATCTGCATCTACTGAAGAGAAGAAAGAAGTAAGCACTGAAGAAAAAGCGAAAGAGACAAAAAAAGTAGTAGAGAAAAAAGATTCTACGGAAGAGAAAAACTTGAGTGGTAAGTATCCTTATATGGATAAAGATGGTCATATTGATATTTTGTCTGATGCGTTTATCAATGCATACACGAGACAAAACCGTATCGAAGAGTTTGCAGGTATAACGCAAGGTATGGATGTCGCTGAAGTTGAAAAGATGTATGGTAAACCAACTCATGATGGTAAGAGTAGAGTCGGTAGTAATCATGAGCGTTTTGGTGATATTGCGATAGAAAATACAGATTATAAAGTTTCTCAGATTTATATCAATTCATCAACGCCAGTTACACGTGAAGAGATTCTTGCTAAATATGGTGTTGCTACTGAAGTTTGGAAAAGTGATGATGGAGAAGTGATTTCATTAGTTTATAACAATAATCATTCAAACGGATTCCAGCTTATTCTCCACTTTGATAAGAATGATAATTTTATCGCAATGGAACAACAACCAGAAACATATCAAATGACTGGAGAATTGATCGTAAGTGATGATGATGCTCCGAGTGCAAACGAAGCTAAGGAAACTAATAGTGAAGTGTCATGTGAATACGGAGGACCAACAGTAGCAGAGAACGAAAAAGAAGAAAGATTACTTACAATTGCAATAGCAAATAAATGTTTAGATAATTTTGAACAAAATCCCTCTGACAAAGAGTCACAAACTGTTGCGTGGAATTTGATGATTAGAGGGGCTGCTCCAGGTGCGTTTGCAGATTATCCTGATGTCAAAGCAGCTGCTGAAAAGGTATATCAACGACTTGGTAAATATGATACAAGAGCACTTGAGTATAAAGATGATTACCTTAATCCATAGCCGAAAGAATAGATAAAAACTTTCTGAATCCCTGCTATAGCTTTAAACTTAGGGAAAGGAAAAATTCATAAATAAAATGAAGGATCGAATTGGTACAAAATCTTTAGCGCGGGAGAGTAATTATTAATGATTCTCCTGTGCTTTTGTTATACAAAGCATAAAAATTTTTTATAATTAAAGTAACAAATTACACACTACGGAGGGCTTGTGCAAAATAGATCAATGTCTTTTTGGGAAGCAACGAAGTTATTTTGGACGAGAGCATTTGATTTTAGTGGACGTTCACGAAGAAAAGAATTTTGGGTACAGGTATTCACACAAGTCTTATTTTATATTATTAGTGTAGTGATTTATCTTTTTATTATGATATCAGGGTTATTTGCGATAGACACATCTTCAACTGATGGTAATCATGAGGCTTTTGCATTTACTACTATTTCAATTGCTGTAATGATTGTATTTCTATGTTTGATTAGTTTAATCTTGTTAATACCTAACATTTTTTTGCTTGTACGTCGTTTGCATGACATAGGTAAGAGTGGTAAATGGGCTATTTTATGAATTGGTGTACCGAATATTTTATATTATGTTATTTCTTTTACTAAATACTCTGGTGGCGATACAGATTTAATGGGTATCTATCTTGTAATTAATTTGATTATTGTTACTACTTCTCTCGTATTTTTTGTCTGGACGATCATTTGGTGTGTACAAGACTCACAACCTGGTCCTAATGAATATCAAGGCAATCAAGAACCGTATCATCTACGATACGGTTCTTTTTCTAAATTTAATTGTGCCAAATTATAGAAGATTTCGTATAAATGTACTCTAAAAAACACTTATGTTATAATTTAGTTGATAATAATAATACCTAAAGGAGTGATTGATGATGAAAAAATTACTCGTAACAGGACTTGCAGCTGGATTAGTATTAACATCAGTAAATGTACAAGCAGAAGCAGCGACACCTAAGAAGATCAATATCGCAACAGAAGCTTTTGCGAACAAAGCAAAGAGCGGTAAATTGACAATCAATGGGTTAAAAGCTGGGCAAAAGGTGAGTTACTATAAGAATAAAAAAGGTGTTCACTATGAAGACTTCTTAGTGGGTAACAAACCGGGTTATGATTCAGTACGTTCACCAAATGCATTAGCATTTACAAACTTCCAGGAGAACGTACCATTTATGAAACGAACGATTACGCAGGTGAATGCAGATAATATTAAAGCAGTGTCTCGTAAGAAGATTCATCAAGTTTATGGTAAACCGCTGTATTCTATCCGTATCGGTATCCATTCAGAAATGGGATATGTAGATTTTTATAAAAATATAAAAATCATTTCAAGCGAACGATATAACAAAGATCATACAAAATTAACGAACGTCGTTGTTGACCGCATTGCTTTAATCAAAGCAAATGATTTAAAAACATTGAAGAAATGGCGTAACATCGATAAAAAATACGGTGGCGATCAATGGACTATCATGTATTTAAAAGGATCTGTTTGGAAAAAAGCATAGCACACAAAAAACAGCACATTTAAATTGTGCTGTTTTTTATGTTGATGTATTCTATTTCATCTAGATTGATTTTCACGATTTGTTTTCTGAATAGATGTTTTACCTCTATATTGATTTCTTTATCCTCCCAATGCGTATCTGTACTTTTGCCTTTGATGATCGTCCCGTCTTTTAACTTTATTTCGCACGATACATCACTATAAGATGATACGTAATGATGGTTATAATTCAAATAGCCTTCATCCTTCGCAATATGGTCGTAAATTTGTAGGAAATCTTTTTTCATTGCTGCAATTCTGGGGATTTGTTCTATCTCATCAGGATCGAATTCATAGCCAAATTCACTAAATAATAGCTCATCATATTCATAGCCGATCATTCTAAAAATATCTTCAAAATCTTCTTCAAACTTTTCCGGATCTATATTATATTTTCTCAGCGTTGCTTTATCTTCTTCTCTTAATATCACTGTATCCATTTAATCACCTCATTTTTGATAGTATAACAAATAAATTATGTATGTAACGTGTTATTTTCTATGTATTTCGTTATGATAATTTTAAGAGGTGAGTATATGATATATGTTATCGGAAGTATGTCTGTAGATTTAGTTGTGCAGGCAAACAGGTTACCAAAGAAAGGTGAAACAATCCTAGGAGATGCTTTCTTTATGACAGAGGGTGGTAAAGGTGCAAATCAAGCTGTCAGTGCTGCACGCCTTGGTGCAAATGTTTATATGGTAGGTTGTGTTGGGGATGATAATTTCGGTGAGATGATTGTAACGAATATGAAAGCGAATAAAGTTAACGTTGAATATATAGAGAAGATTGATGACTGTGCAAGTGGCACTGCGCATATTACATTAGCGGATAATGATAATTCAATTATTGTTGTACCTAGTGCAAATAGTGAAGTTTCAATTGAATTAGTAGATGAAGCACTAAATAGTATGGATCAAGATAGTATTATACTACTACAAAATGAAATTCCGAAATCCATCATTGAATACGTTATTGAAGAAAGTTATAAAAAGAAGATAACGACAATCTATAATCCAGCTCCGTTCATTGAAATCAATCCTGAATTACTGAAGAAAGTGACGTACTTTACACCGAATGAAACTGAAGTAAAGGCGATGTTTGGTGAGGAATTTAACGATGTGATTGAAAAATACCCAAAACAAATGATCGTGACGCTTGGAGAACAAGGAGCGACGTATTTCGATAGTGAGTTGATTAATATTCCAGCTATGAAAGCAGAAGTTATAGATACGACAGGTGCAGGTGATACATTCAACGGTGCACTTGCTGTAGGCATAAGTGAAGGTATGTCATTGAATGATGCTGTACAATTTGCGAATCAGGCAGCTGCTCTTTCAGTGGGAGGATTAGGTGCACAAGGTGGCATGCCTTATAGACATGAGATAAAATGAAAATAAAAAACACCAGTGAAAGTAAATGATTATCTTTCACTGGTGTTTTGTCGTTCAATAAACGCTGCGTAGTCTGTTTTTAATTTCATATTTGTTCTAAATCATCCCAATCGTAAATACACTCCAAATAAAGCCTATAAGAATCATTAGAAATATATCATAGTGCTGGAAATATAAATAGATACTTGAAAAGAGGTTTATTAACAACAAGCAAACTGCGAAAACTAAACTGACTTTTTGATACTTTAATCGATATGAATATTTTTGACTTTCATTATCAAAATCATCGTATTTAATTTTTGCTTCCGGCCAAATGAATAGGAGATAACCAAACATTAATAATGAAATAAAAATAATTTCTAGTGGATGAAGATGACCATTACCCGTTAAAAATAGATATAACAAAAATGCGGTGAAAATAGAGAAGTAAATATAATATTTTACTAAATATTGCTTCAAATCGTCTTTTCTTCTTTCATTTCACGACGTAACTCGTAGTAGCGCAGCCATTTAAATAGGACATACAAAATAAACATAATTATAGTCGTGTAGTGCATATTGCTTCCTGGAATGTTTGGTGGTGAGAGATGGATTACAATATAGCCGAGACCAATAATAATAGATAATACAATGCTGTATGTAATGCAGTCCTTTAAATACCACTGTGCAACGAGCCATTCTTTAGCTTTGTTGGTTTCCAGGTATCTTTTAATTTGTGTAATCGTATCTGCATAGCAAATCAATAGCATCATTGTAAATGCATATACCGCGAATAAAGTATACTTCGGATAGTATATAAAGATAAATGCACAAGCTACAATGATAAGACCAACCATACTCGTAATATAAAATTTTTTATTGTGTTTAATATACCACGATATCATGTCGCCACCCCTTTTGTTCAATATACTTATTATAAACCACAAATTAGGAAAGTTGAAGAAAATGGTATATTTTTTCTAGAAAATTTTATGATTAATTGATGAAACTGATATAAAATGAATTTAATAAAGGTAGGTGTGCTTATGAAGTGTTTAGTGATTGGATCAACTGTTGCTGATATTATGATTTACATGGATAGATTACCGACGAGTCAAGGTGATGAACATATTAAAAAGCAGATGATGGCAGTAGGTGGGTGTGCGTTTAACGTTGTGAATGTATTGCATCAGATGGGTGTAGATTATACTTTTATATCACCAGTAGGAACAGGTATGTATGGTGATTTTGTGAAGAAAGAATTGAATCGTCTAGGTATACAAAGTGAAATACATCTAGGTGGTGCGAATGGATGTTGTTATTGTTTCGTTGAAGAAAATGGTGATAGAACATTCTTGTCCCATCACGGCGTGGAGTATTCATTTAATCCAGAATGGGTAACGGATTTAGATATGACTTCATTTGATTATATTTATGTGTGTGGATTGGAGATTGAAGAAACAGATGGCGATAAGATTATAGAAATGTTGAAAGAAGTTTCAGGTCAGATTATCTTCTGTCCGGGTCCTCGAGGTAAATTAATTGAACAGAGGAAGATGGAAGCACTTTATGCGTTGTCTCCAATCATTTATTTAAATGAACAGGAAATAAAAGAATTAACCGGGATAGAAAATATAGAAGAAGCGGTACAAAAAATGTATGACTGGACACATAATACAGTCATTGTGACGACTGGTGCAGAGGGTGCAATTTATTATGATGGTAAGCTGCACAGTGTAACAGGATATAAAGCTGCAGTCGTTGATACAATAGGCGCTGGAGATAGTCATACTGGTGGCGTAATGGCAGCATTAAGCGCCGAGAAAACACTACATGAAGCCATTGATTTTGCAAATCTAGTATCGAGTAAAGTGGTCGGTGTGAATGGTGTGCATTTGGAGGACGCTGAGTATGAAACACTACGTCAACTTATGCATAATTAATATTCGAAATAGATTGTTGTTTTCTGTAAATGATAGTATGATTTAGGTGAATCGCATTGGAGGAAAATGAAATGAAAAAAATTGCTATTAGTGCATTAACTTTAAGTTTGTTGTTACCCACTTTACCTGCTCACGCCCAGGTTACACCATCAAAACCATCAGAATTAAAAGTAGGGAATAAAGATTATTCTGCAGTGATGTTGAAAGACACAAAAGTTATGATTAGAAATTCTCTGTACAATTCAAAACAAAATATCAAAACAATTAAAGCTGGAACTAAAGTAACGATTACTAAACATAAATTAGTACGAGGTTATAACTATTTAGTACTTAAAGGTAACTATTATATGCCTGTTGATGATGAAAATATTAAAATTACTAAACCTTCAAATACATCAATTGACTATAATGAATCTTTAAGTGGATTGGCCGTAAAAAGATTGAACGAGGCGAAAAATAAGAAATACTATAACGCTTATAAAGAATATACTATTTCAAGAGATTACTTATATAAACCTTGGATAGATAAAAAAGAAATTTCAATCATGCTAACTTTAGTCGGCGGAGATGGAATGATCGAAGATGATGCGTACGGGTTAATGACCTATAAAGATTGGATTCAAAGCGGTAAACCAAGCAAGGAAGTATATTCTAAACCGAAAGAAGATACAGCAAAAATTGATTTACATCGAAACAATTTATAAAAGAATATGTGAACAGTAAAGAAAATATAGTTCGTGGCCATAAAGCTGGAGATATTTTAGGTAAGGTAAATAATGATTACCGTGTATCTCGTACGTTCAATACGACGATTGGTGAGTTTGATGCTGGTAATAATGCTGCTTATCAAGGAGCGAGAAAAGGTTCAAAGATTGTTGCGACTAAACTTATTTACGCACCTAAAGACGGGGTATCATATTACGCAATTAAACGCGCATACGGTAAACCGGTAAGTTCTAAACTTTCACGTAAACACATTGTAGAACATATTCTAAAATATGATAAATCAAAGTATGGTTATGATTTATACGTAGTGTTCGATAGCTACAAAGGTAATTTGAAGTATATGTATAAGACGCCGATAAAGAAATAAGTATTCTTGCACCTAGTTTATCTAGGTGTTTTTTTGTAAAAAATAGTTAATGACAATTTACACTCATCGTGAAATAAAGTTAATGATAAAAGTGTTTAGTTGATTCTAGACGAAATGAAAGAAATGTATAGTATCTCTCTATCTCTGATGGAGCTTGTTGTAAATGATGAAAATCTCAATGAGGCAATAAAAAGAGTTAAGGCAAACAAAGGAGCAGCTGGAGTTGATGGTATGACAGTGCAGTGATGGTAGCTGGTTTCTTAGGTCACGGATTAGGTGCAACACCTAACGCCATGGCCAATATGGACTCTGTTACAAAATTATTCGGCCCTTCACAAAGAGCATTTTTAATCGTACCTGTTGTAGGTGCATTTTTAATTGATGTATTTTCAGTACCAATCATTATTATGACAATAAATTTATTCAGTTAATACAAATATGTAAAAGCTCAGAATTTTTTCTGGGCTTTTTATTTTGCGTAAAAAACGTTTGTTTTAGCTTAAAACACTTTTGATTTGTAAAAAACAAAAGTATAACAAAAATGATTTATTTACATTAGTTTAAATATAAATTAAAACTTCTTTGATATATTTTGTATTGTTAATACATACAACGAGGTGGAAATATGATTCAAATTGAACATTTGAACAAAACATTCGATAAGGATGTTATTGCAGTTAACGATTTTAATCTTAACATTGAGGAGAAAGAATTTATCGTATTCGTTGGTCCATCAGGATGTGGGAAGTCAACAACGCTAAGAATGATTGCAGGGTTGGAGAGTATCACATCTGGCAGCATCAAAATTGATGACAAAGTTATCAATGATTTGCACCCAAAAGACAGAGAAATAGCCATGGTATTTCAAAACTATGCATTATATCCTCATATGACAGTTTACCAAAATATGACATTCGGATTAAAAATGAGAAAAATCAAAAAATCTGAATATCATGACAAGGTCGTAAATATCGCCAAAATATTAGAGATTGACCACTTACTGAAACGTAAACCAATGGCCTTATCTGGAGGACAACGTCAACGTGTTGCACTAGGTCGAGCAATTGTCAGAGATGCCAAATTGTTTTTAATGGATGAACCTTTATCAAATCTGGATGCTAAACTGCGTACACAAATGCGTACAGAAATAATCAGATTACATGAGCGTGTGGGCGCTACAACAATATATGTCACACATGATCAGACGGAAGCGATGACGATGGCTTCAAGAATAGTTGTTATGAAAGATGGTGTAATTCAACAAATTGGCACTCCTGAAGATATTTATAATAATCCGGCAAATCGTTTTGTAGCAAGTTTTATAGGATCTCCAAATATGAATTTTGTTGATGTTGATAAAGTTGATAACGATTATCTAATTGCAGGAGAAAAATTCTACTTACCTTTTAAATTAAATAATAATGAGTCAAAGATTACAATGGGTTTTCGTCCGGAAAATGCAGAAGTATGGAATGGTCAAGCTGACGGAATAACTTTGAAAGATGTTGTTGTGGATGTAGTTGAAATGACAGGTGCTGAAAAAATTGTTACTTGTCATAAAGATAATATGGAATTTAAATTAGTTTTTGATGCAAAGTCAGTGTTTGACAGAAATCAGAAACTATCGATTTTTATCCCATATGAAGCATTATTGTTCTTTAATGAACATACTGGATTAAGAATTGACAAGGAGACATCAAATGAAGAAGCTGTTTGAAGCAGAATTTCAATTAAGTCAGTTAAATAACAAGACACATCTGCCAATTCAAATAGATTTAAAAGATGATTATGAGTCTATAGTAATTAATTATTGTTACGGACCAGTTGTAGAAGAGAGTAGTGAATTAGTGGATGTGGCAATTAATGAAGCAATTTCTTTAGGAAGTATTGATCCATATACGACAACACATAGTTTAAGAAATTTAATTACTCCAAGTATTCGTTACAACAATGAGTTTATTGGAGCAAATCATAGTTTTGATCAAATGGAGATAATTTTAGGTGAAGATTCTTCAGTTGGATTTAATTCAGTTAATTTTCAATCAGGCTTACTAGAAATAATAATGAGTTGTCATGCAATTGTTTCAGAAAAAGTCACACTAAGTATTTCAGTACGTGGTATGCAATGTTCTAACGACATCGTTTCGTATAAAGCTGAACTGCATAGTCATACGAATCATAGCGATGCTTCTTTTACAGTTGATGAATTATTAAAGTGTGCTAACAAGCGAATGTTAGATGTAATTGGAATAACAGATCATAATACATTAACGAGTTATTATGATGCACAAAAAATGAATCATGATCAACTAATTATTCCAGGCATTGAATATACAACGTTTGATGGTCATTTCTTATGTCTGGGAAATCCAGATAGATATAAAAACCATGACTTTACTCGCATAACAAAAGAGAATATCTTTGAATATTTAATCGAGTTAAAATCAGAAGAAACACTGCTTATCATGGCTCATCCATTTGATACAGGTTCACCGATATGTACAGGCTGCAGGTATGAATATGATAACGCAACACATAATTTATTTGATGCAATTGAAATCTGGAATGGAGATAACCCGCATACTACATCAAATTATAAAGCGCTCAAGTTCTATAAAGCGTTATTAAACGAAAATCCATCTGTTGTTATGACCTGTGGACGTGACTGGCATAATGAAGGCTATACCGGACTAGTTCCACACTTAAAAGTATTTGGGAAAAAGAATAGTAACTATAAGGATATTATCCAGGCTATAAAATCAGGACAATCAGAATTACAATATGGTTTTGAAATCAGTACTAACAAATATCTGCCATATGGATTAGCAGTAGATATCCGCCACTACCAATTTGAAATAGTTGCTGATGAAGCACAAGTTAAAGTGGACTCTAATTTTGGATATTTAAACGTAAATGTTCAAAATGGATATCTCGTATTTGATAGTGATACTGATTTCGATAATTTGGAATGGATTATTATTGAAAAATATGTGGAAGATAAATTAGTTGCTATAGGCAATCCTATTTTTAATGGAGGCACTATGAATGGCAAAAAAACAAAAGATGATTAAAACACAATCTGGTACAAAAGCGACATGGCAAAATTTATGGAAACATAGATATTTATATTTAATGTTATTGCCATGTGTAATTTTCTTTTTCGTTTTTAGTTATATCCCTATGACTGGAATGATATTAGCATTTCGTGAGTTTACTTTTAATTCTGGTATATGGGGAGAAGGTTGGATTGGTTTCAAATATTTCGAGCGATTTTTTGGTGATTCAAGAAGCACTCAAATTATTATTAACACACTTATTATTAGTGGTATGAAATTGTTTTTAGCTTTACCTTTTCCAATCCTACTAGCACTTATGTTTAACGAAATTCAAAACAATAAATTAAGAGGTTTTTTTCAAAGTATTTCTTATATTCCTCACTTCTTATCATGGGTAGTAGTTGTGGGGATTGCTAGGAATATATTAGCGCCCGACACAGGACTGCTAAATGAAATTATAAAATTTTCAGGAGGTGAGGGAGACCATTTCTTCATGATGGATCCAGACTATTTTCACGCAATTATGTTTTCTACATATTTATGGAAGGATATAGGATGGAGTTCCATTATATACTTTGCTGCAATAATGGGTATTAATCCTCAGTTATTTGAAGCAGCAGCAATGGATGGTGCAAATCGACTAAATCAAATTATTCACATTATTATTCCATCAATTTTTCCGACGATCATTGTATTGTTTATTTTATCGCTAGGTAACATTTTATCTGCAGGCTTTGATCAAATTTATTTGTTGCAAACACCAGGTAATGCTAAAGTCGCTGAAATTATCGATACATTTGTTATCCGTACAGGTATTCAGCAAGGTGATTTTGGTTATGCTACAGCAATAGGTTTAATTCAAGGTGTCATAGGTTTAATTCTCGTATTATTTGTGAATTATATTTCATCAAAAAAATTCAAAACATCATTATGGTAAAAGGAGTATTGAAATGAGAAAAATTATATTATTAATGGTATCTTTTTTATTACTATTTACAACTGCATGTGGCAAAACAGAGGAAAAAGAGAGTAAAGAGGCGGATAAAAAAGGTAAACCGGATACATGGATAGCAGATCGTAAGATTAAAGGTTTAGTATTTCAAAGTGAAGGAGATGTTTCTCCACTACAAAACAAAGAAGTACAAGCATTAATAAAAAAGAAGACAGGAATTGAATTAGAATTACAGACAGCTCCAGGTAGTGACTCAACTGACGCTTTAACAGCTGGCCTTGCAGCAGGAGATTTGCCAGACTTTATTGCATATTATTTAAATGATAGTGGTCGTCCAGAAATGAAAGTTTTAATGAAAGCTGCTAAGCAAGGTCAATTAACAGACTTAACTGACATGTTAAAAGATTCAAAAGTATATAAAAAATATTTTGAAGATGATTATTTACCAAAAGATACAAAAGACAACATCATGTTCCGTAAAGACTTAGATGGGACTTACTTAGTACATATGAGTATTCCGAGAAATGCAGCAAGTCCTGAAGTAAAGACAATTGGTGGCCCATATGTAAGAAAAGATATTATAGAGAAACTTAAAATAGATCCTAAGTCTATTAAAACTTCAAAAGATATGTATGAACTTGCAAAGAAAATTCAAGATGGAAAATTTAAAGATGAGAATGGAAAATCAATAACACCAATTGGACCAACAGCTTGGGGTGGAAGTGATCGTACTGCTTTTTATAATGATTTAGTATGGACTGGTCCAGCTGATGAAAAATTCTTAAAAGATAAAGATGGAAAGATTAAACACGAAGCGCAAACTGAACAAAGTATGGAACGTGTGAAATATGTTAAAAAATTAATGGATGAGAAGTTAATGCATCCTGAGTTTTACACTTTACCTGAAAATAAAGCAAAAGAAGGTATTGTAAATGGTTCATTCGGAATTGTTTCTGATTTACACAACTATGTAACAGAAAATCAAAACATGAAATACATCCCTGTTGGACCATTAAACTTTATTGATAGACCATACAAGATGTCATTACCATATAAATCTGGGTATGCAGGATGGGCAATTCCTAAGACTACTAAAAATCCAGAAGAAATTGTTAAATTTGCTGATTTCTTAGCAAGTCGTGAAGGAAAGTTAATCTCACAATACGGTATTGAAGGTCGCGATTACACATTAGACAAAAAAGGTAACCCGGTTGTTAAAAAAGAAGTTTTAGATGAAATTGCAAACAATCCAGATAAAGCAAAGAAACGTGGATTCCGCGGAGCAGGTGCTTATTGGGCAGAACATTTAGGATACACTGATATCGATCGTAAAGCAGACTTTGGTGAAGCTGAATATGGTGCAAGTGCACGTAAGAATACGCAAAATACAGGTCAAAAGATAGCTGATATGTGGGGATATGATGAGAAACTGAAAAATGCAGAAGTTATTGATGGATTAACTGTAAAGTCATTCTTACCACGTTTTGAGCGTTCAGAAGATTTAGAGACAGCTTTAAATGAATATGATGAAGCACTACAACGTGCTTATTATGCAAAATCTGATAATGAATCAAAGAAAATTTTAGATGAAGCATCTCAACGCGTTAAAGATGCGGGCATTGAAGATTTTATAAAATTAGTTGAAGATGAAATAAAAAAAGGTGAAAAAGTTCGCTTCTAGTATTTAGCTTTTAGGAGGTTGTACCATGCCAGTAGGCAAAGATAAGTCTTGGCTTGTTATTAAAATTGTTACAATGATCATTTTAATCGGACTAACGTTAAGTATAGTATTACCATTTCTTAATATACTAGCTTTATCGTTAAATAATGGTAATGATGCGCAAAAGGGTGGTATTTATTTTTGGCCAAGAATGTTCACACTTGATAATTATATCGAAATATTTAAACAAGGTAAGATAGTAAATGCACTTTGGATCAGTCTATTCAAGACGGTTGTTGGGACCGTCTTGAGTGTACTGCTCACTGCCATGGCAGCTTTTGCATTAAGTTCAAGAACATTGCCATTTAGAAAGACAATCACATTCTTTATATTCTTTACAATGCTATTTAGTGGCGGAATCATTCCGCTTTATCTTGTGTTAAACCAATTGCACTTAACAAATACAATTTGGGTCTATATTATTCCATCTTTATATAGTGTGTGGAATATATTGATTATGCGCACATTCTTTTTAGAAATACCGAATAGTGTGAAGGAAGCTGCGATGTTAGATGGCTGTAATGACTTTCAAATATTCTGGAGAATTATTCTCCCAATGAGTCGTCCGGTTATTGCTACAATCGCATTGTTCAATATTGTTTCACAGTGGAATGATTGGTTTACAGGATCATTTTTCGTACGAGATGCAAATCTCAAACCTATCGCTACTGTATTGCAAGAAATGTTAACAACACAAGAAGCAATTGCTAACGCATTGAAACAAAAATCTGGGTCATATGAAATGCTGGATAAGATAACTATTACAGGTGAGTCATTGCAAATGGCAACAATAGTCATTGTTGTTATACCTGTTCTTATCATTTATCCATTTATTCAGAAACATTTCGTTAAAGGTGTAAATATTGGATCGATGAAAGAATAGGAGTGTTATTTATGAGTTATAAAATTATTCAATTAACTGATTTACATTTAAGTCCACATCACAATAAAGAGGATGTGGAAACATTTGAATTAATCTCTCAAATGGTTCTATACTATCATCCGAATTTATTGATGCTAACTGGTGATCAAATCTGGTCAGAAGGTATTATCGATAGTGATCAGACATATAAAAAATTAATACAACATTTGAATAGTTTAAATGTTCCTGTTGCTATAACTTATGGCAATCATGATACAGAAAATCAATTTACAAGGTCTGATTTAAGAGCACTTGAATCAGAAATCAATTTATTAGCTGAAAAGAAACATACTTATATTGTTGATGATAAAGAAGCGTATTGTATAGAAGTTACGCAAGACAATAAGTTAACACATGTGATTTATGTAATAGATAGTGGCGATTATGATAAGTTGAATATCAGTCATTATGACTACATTCATCCGGAACATGTCAACTGGATTCGTAAGACCAGAGAGAGATATGTGAATTCTGGTTTTACAGGTAATAACAATATATTATTTACGCACATTCCGCTTCCTGAGTATAAATTAGCAAACAAAGAGAATGGATTAAAAGGAATATACAATGAACAGGTTTCTTCAGCGGATATCAATAGTGGCATGTTCGTTCAATTGTTACACAATAATGATGTGTCATATGTATCATGTGGCCATGACCACGATAATGATTTCCAGTTTAATTTAAATGGTATTAATTTATGTTTTGGAAGAGTAAGCGGATTTCATTGTTATGGAGATGTTCATCGCGGTGCCAGAATGTTTGAACTTGAACCATCAGGACGAGTAACAACAAAGGTATTAGAATATGATAAAAGGTTCAAATAAAAGATTTAATAAGCTTTTTTATCCTGTATTAATCGAACAGTTCTTTTTTATGCTAATGAGTCAAATCGATATAATTATGCTGACAGGTATAGGTTTGTCTACTGTCGCTGCAGTCGGTTTAGCGAATCAAGTATTGGTGATTGTAACTTTTCTTATCACTATAATACATGTCGGAATTTCAATTCGATTAATTCATAGTAAAGAAAAAGACAAGCAATTAATGAAGACGGATATAACGATGGGGTTAATTTTCAATATAGTAGTAACAGTCATATTATCTATTTTTGCTATGTTATTTATTGATCCTATATTGAATGTACTTAATATCCCTAAAGATGTTTATCAAGTTACAAAGTCGTTTGCACTTGCCTTGCTTTTAATGAATTTTGTCCATACAACCAATATGTTAATGGGGACGGTACTACGAGTACTTGAATATGCTAAATATGTGACGATAGTTTCTATCTTGATGAGTAGTATTAATATTATATTGAATGCATATATTCTTTATGGCTCTGGTGATAAATATGATGAGCCAGTATTAATGGTAGCTTGGGCAACTAATATTAGTAGAATTGCAGGGTGTATATTATTAATCTGGTTAATTAAAAAGTATTTAATATCGATAAAAATAAAACAATTTAATATAAGTTTCTTTAAGAAAATCATTGGATTAGGATTGCCTAGTGCAGGAGAGAATATATCATATAATTTTTCTCAGCTTATATTAACAGCGTTAATCGCTAGTATAGGTACACTTGCTGTGTCTTCAAAAATTGTTACTCAAACGATGACAGGATTTGCATTTACCTTTGCATTAAGTTTTGCGATTGCCAATCAAATTTTTTTAGGTAGATTTATTGCAAAGTATAAATATAATATATTGCGCACTTTAGTTCACAAGCATTTAAAACTAACCTGCTTAATAAGCTTGTCTATTGTGCTAATGATAACAATTGTATTTTTTTATTTAGGTCACAACTATTTTGAACAAGAATCATGGAAAGTTATTTTGAACTTATTATTTCTATCATTAATACTTGAGCCTATAAGAGCTATCAATGTATTTTTAGTATTTATACTTAATGTAATAGGTGATGTAATTTATCCTGTAAAGATTAATATTATTGTTACTTGGTTTTTGCTAATACCAGGTGCATTTATTGGTATCAAATTCTTCGGGTTAGGCATTTTTGTTGTATTTATTTTAATGATTTTTGATGAATTGATACGTGCATTTTTAATGTTAGGACGCTTCAATAGAAATGAATGGAAGAAATCTATACAGAAGATAGGTGTATAGTTATGGATATCAAAGAGAGACATGATTATATTGTTAACCATGTTAAGCAGCACAAATTTGTTAAAGTAAATGAATTAGCTATTTATCTTGAAGTAACGCCTGAAACAATACGTAAAGATTTATCTCTACTGGAAGATAATAAGTTACTGTCTCGTGTACATGGTGGAGCAGTGAAATATAAGTTTTCTAATAAAGAGATGGCACTACAAAAGCGTATGGATATTAATTCAGGTGTAAAGCGTAAAATCGCAAAAAAAGCAGCAGAATTTATCCATTCTGGAGATACAATAATCGTTGATGTCGGTACTACAACCTGCTATATCGCTGATTATCTTGAAGATATTACGAATTTAACTGTTGTAACGAACTCTCTAATTGCATGTGAATTCTTTAATCGTGCATTAGAAGAATGTCGTATTTCAGGAGAGATTATTATGCTTGGGGGAGTATCTAATCCTGAACAACGTGCTTTAAGTGGTGCAATGACTGTTCAACAAATTTCAGATTTTACTTTTGATAAAGCATTTATTTCGTGTGGATCGTTTAATGAATCTTTTATTTATGATTTTGATATGAATGAAGCAATTTGCTCAAAGACAATGATAAACCACAGCCAGTATAATTTTTTAATCACGGACGCATCTAAATATAGCAAAAAACCATTATATAAAATATCGGATTACCACTCTATTCAATGTGTGGTTACAAATTTTGATAAACCAGATTCAATAAGTGGAAATCCACAATTGGAATGGGTAAATATAAAGAGGTGAAAATTTGATAGATTTACATATTCATTTAGAAGAAGGACCATATACAAATAATTTTTTTAACAAGACGATTACATCAATAGACACAGTAAATAATACAACTTCAGATGGAACACTTAAAGATATTGAGAGAAAAGAGTATTTATTTAGAAAGCGACTCTCAGAAGGTGATTATTCAGAATGGTGGTTGGATCTATATTTAGATAGAGCACTTCAAAAAGGACTGAAACAAGTTGGTATTGTAGACCACTTATATCGCTTTGTAGAAACTGAAGATTATTTTCTAACGCATATGGATGTATCGGATACTGACTTAGGTAACAGACAAAGGCAATGGTTAAAACAAGTTATGACACATAAGATGAGTGATTTTGTTAACTTTATCAATAATCAAAAAGAGAAATGGGCTAATGCCGGAGTCGAATTAAAGCTTGGAATTGAAGCGGATTATTTTGTTGGTGGCGAGGAAACATTAAAATCTTTACTAAAACCTTATGAGTTTGATTATATCATTGGATCTGTACATTTTAATCAGGGATGGGGATTTGATAATCCTGAACTTGCAAGTAAATTTGAAGAATATGATTTAGTTGAACTATATGAAGACCATTTTAATACTGTAATAAAAGCAGCTGAAAGTGGCATCTTTAGTTTTATTGCACATTTAGATAATTTGAAAGTATTTAATTTCCGACCTGACGAAGAATTATTAATACCTTTTTATAAAAAGGTAGCAAAAGCATTAGTAGAAAACAACGTTGCCACTGAAGTAAACGTCGGATTAAAATATCGCTATCCAGTGAAAGAACAATGTCCGAGTGAAAAATTTATTAATGTATTGAGTAAACATAATGTACATTTCACTACAAGTTCTGATAGCCACTTCCCACATGATATCGGAATTTATAACGAAGAAATAAGAGCTTTACTTAAAAGAAAAGACGTAAATCATATTGTGTCATTTAATAAAATGAAAAGAGAAAAGATGGATATTTAATAAAGACCTTAGAGATAGCTCTAGGGTCTTTACTAGTATTCTAATTAATCGAATCGAATTACATTCAGCACCTATCCCCATCTACATTAAAATTTAATATTATTGCATAATATTTGGATTTGTGGGAATGTATAAGTATTACTGTGTAAATGCACAAAAAGGAGTGTGTATTGTGACTGTTGATGAGAGATATAATGAAATTTTAAATTTATTGTTAAAGCATAAGAAACTTCGCTCTAAAGAAACTGCGCATTTATTGAATGTGTCTTTCGAAACGATACGCCGTGATTTTGAAGCATTAGAATTGCAAGGGAAGTTAAAGCGAGTTCATGGTGGTGCTGAATATATTGAACCGAAGTCGGATGTGGAGAAGAATTTCATAGAGCGTGAGAATTTATATGCAGAAGAGAAGAGAGAGATTGCCAGAAAGGCAACGCAGTTTGTAAAAGAGGGAATGTCCATTGCATTAGATGTGAGTACGACAAATACAGCGATTGCGAGACGTCTTGCCAGAAAGTTTAACCGCTTAACCATTATTACCAACAGTCTTCCCATCATAGAGATTGTTGCTAAAATAACAACTTTCACAGTTATTGTACCAGGTGGCGTGTTATATAATCAGAAACGATGTATTATTGGGGATGTTGCGATTGAGCATATTAGTAAATACAATATTGATTTATTCTTCATGAGTTTAAGTGGTATTGATTTAGACAAAGGTTTTACCGATTATGGTATGGAAGAAGTGAAAATAAAAAAGGCATTTCATGCACGTGCACAAACTGTAGTGGCTGTTGCCGATCATAGTAAGTTTGATAATGTATCCCTTATACATCTGGGAGATGATCAATTATGTGATGTAATAATTAGTGATGAGCGATTGGCTGAAAATATAAAAGAGAAATATGCGAGTAAATATAAAATTATATAGATGGATGGATTAAACACACAAATTAATTTGTGTGTTTTTTATGTGTTTACACATAATTTACATATTATTAACATTGAATACATAATTACCTTGTATATTAGCATTGAAAGGAGATCAACATGAACAAGAATAAGAAGTTATTAAAAAGCAATTGGCTGACTTTATTATGTTTTATTCTGCCTTGTTTAATTCCATTAACAGCATTCTGGATTTTTCCGATGTTCTATAGCTTTTATATCAGCTTTACAGATTGGGATTTTATGAGTGAAGAATACAATATGGTTGCATTAGGTAATTATCAAAGTATTTTAACTGATGAGCAATTTTACAAAGTACTATGGAATACATTTTACTTTGTCGTTGGAACGACAATTCCTACTTTAGTATTGGGGTTATGTTTCGCGTTGCTTGTTGTGAAGAAGATTCATCTCGGTGGCATATACAGAACATTATTATTCTCGCCGTGGATTACGCCAATGGTTGCTGTGTCAATCGTCTGGTCATGGATCTTTGAACCAAAAATAGGTATTCTCAATCAAGTGTTAGGGATGCTTCATTTAGGGCAACCTGGATGGTTGCAATCATCACAGTGGGCGATGGTTGCCGTTATTATTGTCACAGTTTGGAAAGGTATTGGCTGGGCGATGATTTTTTATTTAGATGCTTTAAAGAAAGTGCCGAAAGAACTTTATCAGGCTGCATCAATTGATGGTACACCACCATTTAGACAGCTAATGAAGATTACATTACCGATGATCTCACCTACGACATTTTTCTTAGTAATTATTCTGGCAATTGATGCCCTGCAAGCTTATGACCAGTTCCAGATATTAACGCAAGGTGGTCCGGCAGGTTCTACTAGAACGATACTGTACATGTATTATCAGATGGCTTTTGAAGAATACAATATGGGTCGTGCGACAGCACTTGCAACGATATTAATCGTAATTACAGCGATACTTTCAGCAATACAGTTCTATGTTTCTAAGAAGTGGGTGCATTATCAATGAGGAAATTCAATTTAACGATTAGACATGTAATATTAGCGCTTGCAAGTTTCCTGATGTTCTTTCCGTTTCTATGGATGATTCTCAGCGCGTTAAAGACGAAAGATGAGATATTCCAGGTGCCATTTAAATTGTTTCCTGCATCACCGAAATGGCAGACATTTAATGAAGCTTTTCATTCAGCACCGTTTGCAACATACATATGGAATAGTACGTACACGTCTATTGCGATTGTATTAATTCAAACAGTGACTTCAGCATTATTTGCTTATGCACTGACTCAAATGCAATGGAAAGGTAAACATACGTTGTTTTCGATTGTCATGGGAACGTATATGTTACCTGCTGCGGCAACTTACGTACCGAGCTATATTATTTTGAGTAAATTAAATTTAATTGACAGCCATATCGGATTAATTATTTCGAGTGCAGCGAGTGTTTACGGCGTGTTTTTATTCAGACAGGCATTCAAACAGATTTCTAAAGAGGTGATACAAGCTGCACTGATTGATGGTGCGAGTCACTTTAAGATTTTATTTAGAATTATGTTCCCGTTAACGAAACCGACATTTGTTACGTTTATGTTGATCAGCTTTGTACAGAATTATAACAGTTATTTATGGCCTTCGTTAATCTTGCAATCTCAAGATAAGATGTTGATAACGAATGGTTTAAGACAATTCTTTATTGAAGGTGGAGCATACGGTGTGAAGTGGCCGGAAGTAATGGCAGCTTCAACGTTCACTATCTTACCGTTACTCATCTTGTTCTTTGCGATTCAAAAGGTATTTGTAAATGGTATTTCAGACAATGGTATTAAATAAATTATTAATCATAAACTAAGGGAGAATGAAAAAATGAAAAAGTTTATTTATGCAGGTTTATCTTCTATTGTATTAGCAACAACATTAGCGGGTTGCGGTGGTACTTCAAATGGTGGATCTAATGGTAAGGTTGTAGAGTTAAAAAAAGGTGACAAGGTAGAAATCGAGTTCTGGTATGGTCTAGGTGGTAAATTAGGCGATCAAATGAAGGAGAAAATCGATGCATTTAATAAATCACAAGATAAAGTTGTAGTAAAAGGTGTTCAGCAAGCAGATTATGATGAAACTTATAAGAAATTACAAGCTGCTGTCGCAAGTGGTAAGACACCAGCTTTAATTTTAACAACAACGGACACTGGTAAGATTATGGCAAAGAAAAAGATTTTAACAGAGTTAACGCCATATATTGATGTTAAAGATGATTATGAAACGAAAGATATTATTGAGACATTCTTAAAGGATGGACAGTTTGAAGATAAGCAATTCACGTTACCAGCATACGGGACAACACAATTAATGTATTACCGTAAAGATGCATTAAAGGAAGCGGGATTAACTGAAGATATCTTTAAAGACTGGACGAAATTTGAAGCAGCAGCAAAGAAATTAACTAAGAAGTCTGGTAATAAAGTTGAGCGTTACGGCTGGTCGCCGATGTGGGGTGCTGATAACTTAATGGATATCGCTTTCTCTAACGGTGGTCAAGTAATTGACGAATCAGGTAAGAAAGTAATGATCAACTCAAAAGAGTGGGTTGAAGCATGGTCAATTATTGATCGCGGGATTAATAAAGATAAGACGATGAAAATCAACTCTGGCGGCCAAGGTTGGGAATATTGGTATAAAACGATTGATGAAGTAATGCAAGGGAAATCAGCGGGTTATATCGGTTCATCAGGTGACCAGGGAGATCTTGACTTTAAACAATTAGCAGCAGCTGAACAACCTGGATTTAATGGTAAGAAAGGTGCACCGGTTGCATCAAGTCAACAGTTAGCGATTCCATCTAAAGCTGAAGCGAAACAAAAAGCAGCGGCATTTGAATTTATCAAATTCTTTGAGAAAGCAGAAAATACTGCAGACTGGTCAATGAATACTGGTTATATCGCAGTGAGAAGTTCAGCAAAAGAAGATGCGAAATTTAAAGCTTACGCTAAGAAACATCCACAAATCTTAAAGCCTATTGAGCAGGCAGAACATGCTTCAAGCTTATTTATCGATCCAACTGGCGGTAAGATACAAGATGCAATCAAAAAAGCAGCTGACAAAATGGAAATTGAAGGGAAGCCAGCGAAAGAAGTATTAGATGAGGCACAAAAAGAAGCACAAGCAGCTTTAGATAATAGTGCTAAATAGTAAGGGGCCAGTCAAATGAACAAAGCTATAGGTACAATTTCAATAAGAGGATTCCAATATCCTCTTATTACTTTTAATATACAATGTGAATTCTGGACTTATGTCCGTTTGTATCAGGGTGATACATTAGTGTATCAATATATCGGTAGAGATGCTGAGTTAGTGGTTGATTTAGCAGATGTATCTTATGGGCAATCACAATTATTTGATGATAGCGATCTTACTTACGTCGTAATGGACGTGCAGAAGTTTACGATGCCGATTGTTAATGTTGAAGTATCCAATAGCAAGGCTGCTAATATGCGTGAGAACCATCAGGTTATTCAGAGTATGACAGATAAAAGTATAACAGACAAACGTTTTTATAAAGGCGACTTGCATGCCCATACGAACCTTACGGATGGTAGTTTAACACCAGGTGAATTGGTTGCACATGCAAAGGAAGTGGGCTTAGATTTCTTCTTTATTACAGATCATAACTTTTACCATACAATATGGCCAGAGAGTGAGCTGTTAGTACTTCCAGGTGTTGAGTTTACAGGTAATACTGGGCATTGGAATGCATTAAACCTTCAGGATACCATCGATATGTATTCAGATGACTATAATATTGAATCTATTGAAGGCACGCATCGTTTGATGGATAGCATGCGTGATAAAGGTACGTTAGTGAGTATTAACCATCCATTCTTGACAATTTGGTCATGGTTACATGATGAACTGGATTTAACAAAGATTGATAGTCTTGAATTATGGAATGATCCAAGTTATAAGGATAATCCTCAGGCAACAGAAGATGCTTTAAAGTTCTGGCACGCATCACTTGTAACGGGGCATCGCATTACAGCAGTTGGAGGTAGTGATTTCCATCATCTAATTGATGTGAAAGATAACAATAGAACAAATGCATTAAATGATCCGACAACACATGTATATTGTGATGGACTAAATAAAGACAATTTACTCCAAAGTATCCGTAATGGCCATGTATTCGTAACGAGATTTATGGATGTTGAAGCATTCAACGTTACTGTAAATGATAAAGCAGTAATGTTTGGTGAGACAATGAATACAAGTGGTAACTTACTAGTGTCATTTGAAGTTAAAGGAGAACCTATAACGGCAGAAGTAACGCTATTTACGAAAGATAAACGCTATGTTGCTGCTTTAGAAAATAATGTTGCTACATTTAATATTGAAGTTGAGCCTAATGATTTCTTTAGATTTGAACTTAGAAACGAAGCACTGTTAGCATTTACGAACCCGGTTTATCAAGGTGTCATCGAACGTACAACAACAACGTATAAAGAAGTGAAGGCATTGATGTATGAAGTATAAGTTAGTCATATTTGATAAAGATGGTACCCTGCTTAGATTCGAATCAGTATGGGTAAAAATTGGTCATAATATTGTAGACAGCTTTATAAATTCGTATGATGTTCAAGTTGATAAAGAAGATATATTACAAGCATTAGGCTTAGGTGCAGATTACATCGAACCTGCTGGCATATTATCAAGTGGCACAACAAACGACATTATCAAGGTGTTTAAAGGTTACACTAATGATGCAAGAGTTGAAACATGGACGCGCAAAAATATGGACGCACTCGCCAATCAATATGAACATCAGCTTGAAATGATTAAAGGCACGGACGTTGTACTGAAAAAATTACAGGAAAAAGGTTACCTGTTAGCAGTTATTACAGCGGATGATTATATTAGTACCGATAATTTCTTAACAAAGTTTGATATTCGCCATTACTTTAATGAAATTATCACAAGTGACAGAGTCCCTGTGCAAAAACCTAATCATTTAATACTGGATTCACTTATAGCAAAATATCAAATTAAGACGAATGAAATGATTATGGTTGGTGATACACCTATCGATATGCAGTTAGGTAAGAATGGCAATATTGGACTTACGATAGGCGTATTAAGTGGGACGAGTAAGCATGAACATTTGCACGAGGCAGATATTATATTAAATGATGTGACAGAATTAATTAAAGACGACCAATTGATTTGGGAAGAGGGATTTTAATGCTGAAAGTAGAAAATATAAATAAAAGATATCACAAAGAGCAATGGGTTTTAAAAGATATTAACTTTGAAGTAGCTGCTGGTGAGTTCTTTGTACTTGTAGGACCTAGTGGTTGCGGGAAAAGTACTCTGCTTAAGATGATTGCAGGATTAGAAGATATTACTGAAGGTAAGTTATTTATAAATGATACGTTAGCAAATCATTTACATCCGAAAGATAGAAGTCTATCGATGGTATTTCAAAACTATGCGCTTTATCCTCATATGACGGTAGAGAAGAATATATTATTTACCCTGGAAAATAGAAAAGTGCCTAAAAATGACCGTCAGCAAAAGATGATGGAAGCGGCAAAGCTTGTAGGATTAGAAAGATATTTAAAGAAGAAGCCAGGTGAACTGTCAGGAGGACAACGTCAACGTGTAGCACTTGCTCGTGCAATTGTAAGTGAATCTAAGATATGTCTGATGGATGAACCATTATCTAACTTAGATGCAAAGCTGCGAGGTCAAATGCGTGTAGAACTACGTCAGTTACAGCAACGACTGGGGATGACGATGATTTATGTTACACATGATCAAGTCGAAGCAATGACGATGAGCGATCGCATTATGGTCTTAAATGACGGTCACATTCAACAAATCGGTACACCGTTAGAAATATACAATAATCCCGCCAATAAATTTGTAGCAAACTTTATGGGAAGTCCAGCAATGAATATTGTTAGAGGACATTTAATTGATAACGCGATTAAGTTTGGTGATTTCAGTCTCCCTGCAACGATTAATCATCAAACGATTGATGTAGGGTTTAGACCTGAAGATGTGTACATTGATCAAAATGGAACTGCAGTAACAGTTACCGCATGTGAAATATTAGGAGATACGACAATTGTGAACTTTAATATTAGCGATGAGAAATGTATCGCCAAATTCAATGAGCAATTACCATTGAATATTGGAGATGTCATTCATGTTCGTATTAAACAAGATAAAATTAAATACTTTGATGCAGAACAAGGTACAGTCATCGCATAACTACCGGACAAAGATATTTTGTTCGGTTTTTTTAACTTAAGTGACAGCGATTATTTAATACTCTTTAATACGATATCGTATTAAATGATTTGAAATCACTAAATATTATCGATATTATAGTAATTAAGTTATCCTTAACTGAATTTTCTAATAATTAAATGGAGGAGATGTAATGAGTGAGAATGTAAAAAAGAAAAGTATGATGGACAAGTTTTTAGACATGATTGAAAAAGCCGGTAATAGATTACCTGATCCAGTTGTTATCTTTATTAGTCTTTGTGCCATTATCTTAGTGGCATCATCAATAGCGAGTTTCTTTGGTTTATCAGCAAAGAATCCTACCGATGGAAAAGTAGTGAAAGCAGTTAACTTATTAACGCCTGATGGTATTGCGAAAATTATTTCAGAAGCGGTCCCGAATTTCGCTGCCTTTCCACCTTTAGGATTAGTACTTGTTGTGATGATAGGTGTTGGTATTGCTGAGAAGACAGGATACTTTGAAACGTTAATGAAATATACGATTGAGAAGACACCACGCAAAATTATAATTCCGATCATTATATTTGTAGGTATTATGGGAAATGCTGCAGGAGATGCAGCGACAATCGTCTTACCGCCTATTGCGGCATTAGTGTTTATAAAGCTTGGTTATCACCCAATTGCGGGACTTGTAATGGCATATGCAGCTGCGCTTGGTGGATTCTCTGCAAGTTTAGTAATAGGTATGACTGATGCACTAGCTGTGTCATTTACAGAACCTGCAACAAAACTTATAGATGGCAGTGTGAAAGTGAATGCTGCAATGAATTATTATTTCTTATGTGCATCAACAGTCTTGTTATTATTTGTAGCATGGTTTGTAACGTCAAAGATAGTTATTCCGAGGTTTGGTAAGTACACAGGACATATTGAGGAAGGTGCCGAAGAGAATCACGTATCAGATAGAGAACGTAAAGCGATGTTATTTGCCAATATTAGTGTACTTGTTGCAATGGCAGTTGTAGCACTTTTGGCGATACCTGAAAGTGGTTTATTACGCAATGCAAAGACAGGTTCATTAATTGATGATTCACCGTTAATGAATGGGATTGTACCAATTATTACAGTTCTATTCTTAGTTCCAGGATTGGTTTATGGAATTGTTGCTGGAACGATGCGTTCAACACGTAAGTTCTCTGAAATGCTTGCAGAATCAATGAGCTCGATGGGTGGCTTTATTGTGATCGTATTCTTTGCTGCACAGATGCTGGCATTCTTTACGTGGAGTAATTTAGGAACAATTATCGCAATTAAAGGTGCTGAATTACTAAAAGGGCAGAATGGTATCGTATTAATACTAGGTATACTAATTTTATCTGGATTTATAAACATGTTGATAGGTAGTGCCTCAGCGAAATGGGCAATACTCGCACCAATTTTAGTTCCGATGCTGATGCTTTTAGGTATACATCCAGCATTTACACAAGTTATTTACCGAGTAGGGGATTCGATAACAAATCCGATTACACCGATGATGCCTTATTTACCATTGCTATTATCGTATGCTCAGAAGTATCAAAAGGATATCGGCTTAGGAACGATGATTGCAGCATTAATGCCGTATTCTGTTGCATTCGGTATCTTCTGGACGATTCTATTACTTGTATGGTTTTACTTAGGCATTCCAGTGGGACCAGGTGGACCGATTCATTTAGGAGGAAATTAATATGATAGATTATCAGAAATACGAAGATAAAGTAATACAATATCGCAGACATTTACACCAGAATCCAGAACCGTCATTTAAAGAATATGAAACGACAAAATATATAAGGGATGTGCTTCGTAGTTTAGAACACTGTGAAGTAATTGAATTAACTGAAACAGGTACTATCGGTGTTTTTAATAAAGGTGGTAATAAAAAAATTAGTCTGCGTGCAGACATTGATGCACTTCCGATACAGGAGGAACGTACTGATTTAGACTTTATGTCACAACATGATGGCCTTATGCATGCATGTGGACATGACGTGCATACAGCAGTCTTACTCGGCGCTGCACATTACTTTAATGATCATGCACATGAACTGACAAATGAGATACATTGTATCTTTCAGCATGCTGAGGAATTAATTCCTGGTGGTGCACGTGAATTAGTTGAAACAGGCTATTTTGAAGGATTTGACTTTATATATGGACATCATATTTGGGCAACATTGCCACTTGGGTATATTGATATAAAATCAGGTCCTGCAAGCGCCAATTCAGACTTATACCAAATTGAAATTCAAGGTAGAGGTGGACATGCCAGTCAGCCGAATAAAACGATAGATCCGCTGCTGATAGGTAGTCACTTCGTCAATGAAATTCAAAGCATTGTATCAAGAAAAGTAGAACCATTTGAACCCGTAGTCGTATCGAATACAGTATTTTTAGCAGGCAATGTTAATGGTGCTAATGTTATTCCGGATAAAGTTACATTGGCAGGGTCAGTGAGGACAACAACAGCTGAAAATAGAGAAATATGTAAATCACAAATTGAAAAGACAATAGAACATCTATGTCTGGCAAATGGTGCAACCCATAAAATAGATTATACGATAGGATATGATGCAGTTTATAATGATGAAGCACATACACAATGGGTAAGAGAAATTGCAGAAAGTAATTACCCGGGAAAAGTTGTCTCTGAGCCAACGATGATGGGAGGCGAAGATTTCAGTGCGTATCAACAAGTAGCGCCATGCGTATATATCTTTATAGGAAGCGGCAGTGAAGGATTTGATTATCCGCATCACCACCCTAAATTTGGAATAGATGAATCAAGCTTTAAAGTAGCATTTGAAATGTTTGTCAATATCGCATTAAACTATAAATAAAAGAAACTGAAGAAACAGTGCGCTGAAACATTCAGCGCACTGTTTCTTCATTGAAGATTGCCACGCTTTCTATCTAAATAATCTTCTAAACATCTCAACCACTTTCCGATTGCGATAAGAATATATGCAATAAGTAAGCCGATTAATATATTTAATCCTGGGATGTGATATGGCGAGAAGTGAATGACAAAGTACCCAGTAATAACGACAAAGATAATAAAGCCTGAATATGTTGCTGCATCTTATAATAACCATTCACTGATGAGCTGCTTTTGGGCATTCACATTTTCGAAGCGACGTTTAATTTGAGTAATTGTATCCACATATACGAATAAGGGAATAAGTAGTAGACAGTATGTACCAAATAAAATATGTTTCGGATAATACAAAATAAATAGCATAATTAGTGTAAACACAAACACTAAACTTTTAAGTATGAAAAATTTTCTATTATATTTTATATACCAATGAATCATACTATCTATCCCCTTATAATTTTTCTATATTATAACTGTTTAATTTTGGAGGTTAAATCAAAATAGGATATATTTGTTAAATATATTGCTGAATTTTATATAATAATACTAATATAATGTATTAAAAAAGACAGTTTTTTTATTCTCCGGCACCCGTATTCACAAGTGCGAATGGATATACCGCTTTTGCATGAACTAAAAGTTTTGATGCGACGACTGTCATTGTCCAGCGGGAATTGACGGTATCGTCAATGAGTAGTATGTGTTTGTCTTCTATTAAATCTTCGTTTTGAATAGCAATGGTTTCCTGGATATTTCTTTCCTGCATGATTGAGTTATGCATCTCGCTTTGTTTGTAACCAGGCTTTATTTTTACGACTGCATCGATATATTCGATATGGTTATACTCAGCTACAGCTTGTGCAAGTTTGTTAGTGAGCTTAGGTCGTCTAAGACTTGGAACTGCTACGATAGCGTCAATCTGATGTTCTTGTATCATGTCATTAAGGAATTGGCTGATCTGTAAAGTCGTCTGTTCTGAGAAATGATGATTGTCGCGTTCATACATAAATTTACGGCCGACAGGTGAATAGGCATCTGTTGTATACGTCCATCCTGTCTTAAATTGTAATGATTCATCAATCTTTTTATTATTCGACCAGCGTTTACGCGGTGAGATTTCCCCGTGTAATTTATTCTTATACTGGCTTGCGATAGATAGCATTGGATGATTTTTATCTATCGTTATGAATTCACGATTTCTACAATGTGCACAAATACCACACTTTTCCTGTTTATCTGGTGCATCAAGTTCGTCAGCGATATATTTCATATAACAACTGTCGTAATTGATAAATCGCTTTAAATGCTCGAGTTCCTGTAAACGCGTTACGTTTAATTGCTGCTGTAATTGAGCATTCTCTTCAGCATTAAAGGGTTTATCTGGATTGATGACGTACTTTCGCTTATCCATTAATATGTATTCATGGACGAATAAGTATTTAAGTACCGACCCAAGCTTTGTGACATTCATATTGAAGTGAGGCAGAATATCGTTTCTGGTCATACCTTCAGGATGCTGGCTAATGCGCGTTAATATTTCTGATAATAATTTCGGGTCTTTATTCGCACTTTCTATAAATGCGTTGATGATCGCTTCATCTTCATCACCATGAAGTAGCATTGCAAGCGCTGGTTTACCGTTACGTCCTGCACGTCCAATTTGCTGATAATATGAAATTAAGTTTTGTGGCAGCTGGAAATGAATAACGAAACCGATATTTGATTTATCGTACCCCATACCAAGCTTCACTGTTGCAACAATTACACGTACTTCCGCGTTATGAAATGCTTCAAGCGTAGTTACGCTAGTATCTTCGCCATATTCGTTCTGCATACCTGAATAATAAGGTGCGGCCGAGATACCTTGTTCAATTAAGAAATGTGCTACAGAAACACATTCTTTCTTCGTAAGACAATAGATGATACCTTGTTCTTTGTTCAAAAAAGGATGCTCTGTGAGAGATGCCGCTAAGAAAGCAAGTCGTTCTGCCTTCGATTGTGCTGGGTTCACTTGAATCGAAATATTTGAACGGATTAAATTACCACGAAATACCTGGAGATTTCCGAGTTGCGATTTAATATCTTCAATGACACGATCGTTTGCTGTTGCAGTTGTGCCAAGAATTGCGATTGAATCCGGTAAATCTTTAACGAGGTTCACGATACGCTGATAATCAGGTCTGAAGTCATGACCCCAGTCTGAAATAGAGTGTGCTTCGTCTACTACAATAAGCTCGATATCATTCACTTGTGATAATGCTTCAATAAATCTTGCATCAGATAATTTCTCAGGAGAAACAATAATGGCATCAACCGCACTAAGCCGTGCATAAATATCATCCCATTCATCTTTGTTATTGCTATTGATCGTTACGACATCTAAACCAAGTTTAGCAGCAGCATCAATTTGATTGTGCATTAATGCAAGTAAAGGACTGATGATAACAGCAGGACCGCTACCATTTTCTCTTAATAACTTAGTAGCGATGAAGTATACAATCGATTTCCCCCAGCCAGTCTTTTGAATCACCAGCGTCTTCTGTTTATTTACTACAGCTAATATCGCTTCCAGTTGACCTTCTCGAAAGTTAGCTTCAGCTCCGTATGTTTCATGTAACATCTCTACCGCGCGCTGTTTAAAATCCATTTGGTTGACCTCCTTATTTCTTTCATTATATAAGAACATAAAAAAGTAGACAAAAAAAGACAGCTTTTAAGCTGTCAATCAATTATTTACTTCTTCCTTTTGTATATTTTCCATATGAATCATACATAATAGTGTTCTTTTCAAAGTTTTTATTTATACGATTAAATTTATTATTTTTTAAATAATTTTTCCAATTGTTTAATTTAGTTTTTGTATTATTTTTCATTATTACTACATAAGTAAGTTTTGGGTTTGATTTAGTAATTTTAGTTTCAGTATAAATAAAAGTGACATTTTTATAAACATCGACTTGTTTATAACCAGAATTTGGATTACCTATTCTTAAGGTATTATCTTTGCTAGGTTTTCCATAATGTTTTCTTATATCATCTTTATATAGACGGTAAGGTGAGCTATTATAATCATCATTTAATCGTGTAATTTTTAATTTATTGAAGGGTTTATTTTGTTGGAAATCTGTAAATCCTTTGTCAGCTCCAACACCAGTTCTTATAACCCAAGCACCAGCTTCAGTATAAAAATCATCTACAATACGGTGTGAATCTTTATATTTTTTTGTTGTAAATTTTGATAAGTAGTCTCCTATTTTCATACCATGAAGAGCTATATTTCCATCTTTAACTTTTTGAATTGTTTCCTTACTTTCAATATAATTAATAGATTTTACATATTCACCAGCATGAGCTTCCAAATTAACAGTTGAAAATAATAATGAACTTGTTAGTAAAGTGATAGATAATTTTTTCATGAAATTCTCCTTAAAATATATTTAATAAATATATTTTATAGGCATTTCTTTTAAATAACAATAATGTAAAAATAAAATATAAACAAAAAAAGTAACTAAAAATAACCTAAAATATAATAGTTATAATTCTAGTTTAAAGAAAAAAAGTTTTTATACTTAATACGACTATTATAATACAGCAAGGGTATATAAAAATATAATATTTATGGAGGCGATGAAGATGACAAACGTTGATAAAGATACTACAAGTAATAGACGTGAACTTATGCCGGAATCAGTTATTGATGGTGAGATGAACGAGAAAGTTAAAGACCAGCTTGAGTTACAGCCTGGTGAGAAGAAGGTAAGTAAAGAAGATCAAGATAAATAAGTAGACGTCCTTTATAGGGCGTTTTCTTTTTGGAGTCAATATACATAATTATCAATTTAATGTATAATGATGGAATTATATGAGAGATGAGTGATGAAATGAAACGCGTGTTAATCAGTTTAGCTGTGATACTTTTATTATCGATTGCAGCATTTTTTGTAGTTCATAATATGCAGAAAGAGCAATCTATTATCGCAACAAAAGATATTAAAAAGATTAAAGATTCTTATCAATATTACGATGAAGCTAAATTACATGTTGATGAGCTTGCAATGGAACAATTGGATGATTTATCAGTGCGTAATGAATTCTTTAAACTTAAAGATGGTAACTACTTTAATTTAAGAACATATATGGGGAACAAAGTTGGTTACATTATGAATAGTTACTTAACATTTGATAAGACTGGAAAGACAAAGGTGGCGTTTCCGAAAATTATCAGTCATCAATATATGAAAGATAACAAATTTATTGATAATACCTGGTCGATTAATACACCTGCAGGTAAACTTGATTATCAATCTGGTGCTATTGATAGAAGTGATGATTCAGTTAATCTCTTTATAGAGAGTGATGATGGTAAGCGCGGGGTACTAATGGATAAAACACTGAAAAAAGATGTGACGTTGATCGGAAATAACGGTGAATGGCTGGATAGTGAGAATAATCGTATCGGTACTGACGCATCTTTAAGAAAGTATAATGATCCACAAACTGCAGCAAATGCGGTATTGAAGCAAGTGTCAACAACGGGTCAACTTGTTGCAAAGTTGAATAATGGTGAAGCAACCTTCTTCTTTTACAGAAATAAATATGGTCCTGTAGATGAATATACGGTGATTCCTGTTTTAAAGGATAATACAGCAGGTATTTATCATAAATTTACGCTTGCAGGATTTAATGAATCGATTATCGATTACGAGTTCAAATATGCTGTAAAAGGTAATGAATATCATATTATTTTCAATGATGATTTCGAACATGCAGACAAGTTTAAACATAAAAAAGTCAGCGATAATATCATTATCGCTGTGAAATAAAGTGAACCACTTCTAATGTGAAGTGGTTTTTCTTTTGTTCAGTGCAATTTGAAGTTCTTCTTTCTCCATAAAGTAGCGCACACCATATCCGAATACACCTCCGGCAGGCAGGAAAATAAGCATATAATATGGAGTAGCAAATAAATCAGGTAAGTGTTTGAAATAAATGATTGTGCCATAAATGATGAAAATTATTAAACTCTCAACGACATTGTTTCGAAAGTTAACTATATTTGCTTTATGAATTGCTATTTTGTTGGCAGGATCTATCATTTTAGTTTTATACTCAGCAATTAATTGTCTTACTGAAGTAAAGTAATAAAGAATCATAAATGAAAGTAATATGAGATCTTTATATATTCCGATATTAATCATCCATATCATTAAGACGAGATAGAATAATGTGAACATGAGGATTTTAAAAGAAATCTTCTTAGTCATAACGCACCTCGTTTACTTTTTATGTATATTATATCTTGAAATGGTTATAAAAGGAAGAGTGATAGTTTTCAACTTATTGCATTTGTTGTAAATCTAGTACTCACTATATGGTGCATCGTGTGGTGTGCTCAAGATTTTGAACCTGGAACAAACAAATGGGTACCAAATCCGAAAGCAATAAGGCAAGATAAATACTACAATCCTTATCAACAAAATGATCCTTATCGCAGATGATACGGGTCTTTTTTAGTACATTTTAGTATGATAAATATAAAATGATAAGGGGAGAATAACATGGGAGATCAAAATATAAACAAAGCAGTCATTCAACCTAGTTTTGCAAATACGCATAATGACGCTGACGTATTTGAAGAAAACGAAAGATATATTCATTACCACACACCGAGCCAGCTCGTTAAATATTATGCCAATTACTTTCAATATAAAGTGACGCCGGATGTTGATACTTTTATGACAGACTATGAAACGCAAAAGACATTTCATGAACAACGCGGACAAAAACATGCCCTGTTTATATTTCCTGAGAATGAAGTGCTGAATGATGCGTTGCAGGAGAAAGCAAAGGCTTTAGGATTTATTGTTGAAAAGATGGAGCTTTATTTATTGAAAGAGATGCCGAAATCAAAGGATTCAGAGATTGAAGTTGTTCAAGTATTAAACGATGATGATGTATTCCTAGACTTTCTTCAAATATGTCGTGAAGGGGACTTAGAGTATGGTGAGGAATTTGCTGATCTGAAAGAGCGCACGCATCGACGTGATTTATTGAACCCGCAAATCCTGCAGTTTGTTGGGTATCAGCATGGATTTCCAGCTGGTAAAGTTGAAGCGGTGGAAAGTGCGCAGTATGTGGAATTAGATGACTTCTACGTGTTGGATGCAATGCGTAAGCAGGGCGTTGGAACAGCATTACAACAAGCAATATGGCATTATGCAGAACAAGTTGGTAAGAGAGTTATCTTAATTGCTGACGGTAATGACTCACCAAGAGAAATGTATCAAAGACAAGGGTACGAGTTAGTGAGTGAACGTTATGAATTGTTGCGTGTGCCATCAGCGGATAATTGATATTCACTTTTCTAATATAAATTTATTATTTTATGATATTTAAAGAAAATGCAGAGTTATGATAAATGTATTGAGGTTTAAAAGAAAAGCAAAATTAACGAAACTAATATATAAAATATTGTTAAATAGATAATCTTATTGAGGTAAATATGTATATGATTTACAATTTAGTTGTAATAATTTATCTTTTAGGAGGTTAAAATGAAAAAATTAATAAATACAGTAGCTTTTAGTACATTACTATTTTCAACAATTTTAACTACGAATGTTGAGGCAAAGTCGTATATAAAATCAATCGATTATTTAAAAGATGCTCAAACAATTAAGAAAGTTAAAGAAGGAAAGATGCCTTTACATGGTATGAGATTGGGAGATAAGTTTGATAAATTTAAAATATATGATGACTCCCATACAGTAGTTAATCATACTGTTAAGAAAATTTATGTAAATGGTTATGATGATTATGCTTATGGTGACTTTCAGAAACAAACTAAAGCTAAATTTGCTACAATTAATAGAATTGTAGACCAAAATGCATTTGGCGATAAGGATTATACTCGTAACTCCATTATAAAAAAATATGGTTTACCTAAAAAAGGCTACACTCTTTCTAATGTTAAAAAAGGTTTTGGAATTGAATATATAGATATTTATGATAATGTAACTTTTGTGTATACAGTTGTTGGTGGTGAATACAAAAATCCAAGATTAACAATTGCTATTTTAATGGATAATAAGTCATTAATCAAAAAAAAGAAGTGGAAAAAATATTTATTAAGAGATATAAAAAATAACTCCTTTAATTATGATTATGTAAAAATGATGATAATTAAAGATAAGAAAGGAAATTATTCTTCTAATTGATATTAAAGTTAACATCAAAAATTTTATATTTAATAACTATGGCCGATAAATTGAATTTATCGGCCATGAATTTTGATTTTTAGCTAATTTCATAAAATGATGGCCGATAAAACGAAAATATCGGCCATTAATCTTCCTTAAATATTATCAATTGTAAAAACTAATCAAGAATAGTTCAAACATGTATATTAATTCTGGATATTTTTACATATTATAGCTCAATAATTGTAAAATAAAAGTAATTAAATCGTTCTGGAGGATATGTATGAAAAAATCATTAATCATTGCTTTATCTTTAACGACATTATTAGCTGCATGTGGAGAAGAAAAAACTCAGGATAAAGGTGCGACAAAAATAGAAAGTAGTAATGCATCTAACGATACTACGAATACGAAGAACAGTGAAACTAAAAATTCATCTGAAAAGAAGATTGTCACAAAGTCTTCAGCAAAGAAAACAGGTAAAACTGATATTATGACATCGTCTTTTCATTCAATGTATATGCGAAATGATCATAGATTTTCCGTGGACAAAATCAAATTCGGTATGACTAAAGATGAAGTTGAAGCGATTTACGGTCCGTCACTTGGTAAAGGTAATGATCTTTATGGATTAAAGACGAGTGCATTATATGACGTATATGCAGTAAACTATGATAATCAAAATAAAGTACGTCAGATTGTCATTAATCCTAATAAGAAAATTACAAAAAGTGAATTCTTAAGAGTATATGCGAATCCTAGTGACGAGCCAGTATATCCATTTAATACTTTAGAATACAATGATAACGATAATAACGGTTTCAAAATTCGAGCAGCTTTTGATGACAACGACTATTTAGTAGGTCTAGCTCAAATTAATGATGGTAAAGGTATGCTAGAATCAAGTGATGATACTGCAACTGATAAATCAATATATGAAAAATTTAAGTCTGCAATGATTAATTATGCAGAAGATAAAGGTAAAGCTGTTACCGGCAGATACTTAAACCATGGTGGAGGAATCTCGACAGATATATTCACCAATACTGAGGATGGGTTAATCTTATTACAAACGATGCTTAATCCAGGTGCCGATGTACACGATATTATTGCAGATGCAGGAGTTGTCATGTACGATGCCAAAGATGGCACGATAGGGGAACATGACGCATCATATGATACAGTTACAGCTGAAGGTATCACTGGTATGATGACTTCTGATTCTGATACAACCATTTATTTATTAGCGAATAACGGTAAAGTATACGAATATCACTTCAAAGGGAATAAAGGATTAGGATATTTTGCGCTATACACTGAATCATGGGGATTTGAATCTGATATGATGCCAGAATTTAAAGAAACAACTGATCCTGAAATTAAGAAGATTGCTTCAGAAGTATTAGCAGGTAAATCAGTGTCTAAACCTACTTCAAAAAGTAAAGAAAACAATACAAAAACAAAAAGTCAGTACAGCTTTATAGATGAAAACGGGAAAATTGATATTAAAGACCCTGCATTTAAACAGTATTTCTTCCATGAAGCGCATACTGAAGATTTTGCAGGAATAAAGGTTGGTATGACTCGAGAAGAAGTAGAGGCATTATATGGTCCGGTTGAAAAGAACCAAGGTTATGATATGCATCAAGGTGGGCTAGATAGAGTTGGTGATATATCTTTAGCGATGGGTCAAGATGATAGAGTCGGTGCAATCTACATAACCCCAGGTGTAGAAATGACTGATGCTGAATTTAACAAAGTTTTTGGTGAACCAACTGAAATTGTAAATGATGACTTATTGGGACCAGTGAAAATATATAATACGAATAAAAATAATGGTTTCCAGATAGTGATTGGAAATGCAGGTGGGACAGTTCCGATTTTTATCAATAGGCCAGAAGGACAATATTTTAATTAATATTGAGCTCACTATTTATAGTGGGCTTCTTTTTTATTATTTCTCTGTATATAACGTGTAAATATAATTATTTTTAGCTAAGATTATCATAAGAAGGAGTGATGGTATGATTTTCGTAATTGGAGAGGTATTTAAAGAAAAATTAGCATCCGACAGTATGTCTGAAATTTTAAATACGATGCCACTTGCGCTTGCGTTACCTTTAAATGACAAAGGATATCGTATTCACTTAGGTACTCGTTTTAAAGATAGCGAGGATTTGCAGGATATTAAAGATTATCTGGCAGAAAAAGATATCTTTTTCAATCAATTTGATGACTATGATACATATACGTTAGATGACTGGGACCTTGATTACATTTATGATGCCTATGATACGGATACTTTAGTATTCTTCTCAAATGTGGGAGATGACACGATTGAGAGTATGGCAAGCTTCGGCAATAATTATGATTGTAAAAGTGTATTATATATCAATAAATTATTTATTAGTAAGGAAGCATTGCAGCTTATGTCTCATTGTTTTATAGGGGAGCAATATGTTCAGGGTTACGAAAGTGAAATCCCGAAAGATAAGATAACCATCATTCCAAATCATATCAGTGATACAGAAGCGGCACAGCTGATGATTGATAAGATTATTGAGATAGAGAAAGCATTAAAAAAAAAATAAAAAATTTTGCTTCACCGTATAACTAGAATATAAATTAAAAACGCTTATCCAGAAGGATAGGCGTTTTTAACTATATCGGTGCTGTGCTTTGAAAAATTTAATTATTTCATAGATATTAATAAGAGCTAAAATGATTGCAACGAAAGCATGTGTAACTTGTCCAAAGCCATAATAATGTTCAAGTTGATAAAGAAAAATTCCTAACACAAATGAAGCAGTGAGCACTGTAAACCATAGTAACTTTCTATGTAAATAGCAGCTGTTAAAAAATTAATATCCAAAAGTAATCGTAGTTGTAGAAAGGATATATACTTTATTTAATTTTTCATTTTTATCGAAATGGAATTCTGCTGAACCAGATTTTGTTCTGATAACATAAGATTCAGTATAGAATTTTTTAGTCTTACTATCTTTTAGTTGACCTTCTTCAATTTCATATTTTCCATACAATTTCTTAATTTGTGCTAATGAAACTTTTCCTTTTTGTACTGGCATCTGAATAACGAAATACTCTTTACCAGCTTTAAGACCAAGTGTGTCATATTTCTTAGTTAATAATTTGCTGTTGAACTTTTTATGTTCATTGTATTTTGCTAATGCCATCAGCGCAGGATCAGCTTGTTTAGCAGTGACACTCTTAGTTACTTTCATACCATTTACCGTTACGTTTGAGTTCAGTAACGCACGTTTGAAATCTTTATCCAGTACGAATTTGTGGCTGTAACCTGTGTAACCATTCCATTTGTAATAAGGTGCAACAGTCTTCGTTGATGACTTCACAGGTGTCTTAGCATCAGCGACAGCAGGTGTTAGACCAAGTAGAAGTGTTGAAGCAATTCCGACTTTTAATAAATTTTTCATAAAATATTCCCTCTTCCTTTTTTTTCTTTTAGTATAAGACGAAAAACTGTAAAAATATAGAGAATCATTTGAAATTTAAGGTAAATTTAAGGTTTTATAGGATGACATTTAAACTGTTTGTAATACGTCAGCAAGGGTAAATAAATCTAAATAAAGTTTTAGGATTTGAGGAAAAAAAGATGAAGAAAGTATTAATAATGTTATTGGTCATGCTAACCATCTTGTTTGCAGCATGTGGCGGGTTAGCGCAGGAACTAGATGGGAATCGATATATTGCAAAGGTCGGTGCAAAAGATAATCTCATTACAATGGGATATATGACATTCAGAGGTGATAAAGTAATCTTTTCATCCGATGAAAGTAAAGTGACACGCACAGGCACTGTGACTTATGATGAGCAAGAGATGACTATTAAACTTGCTGATAATCCGGTTTACAAAGACGGTGTGATGAAACTAAAAGATATTAAAGGAAATGAAAAGGGCTTAGTAGCTGAATTTGAGATTTATTCTGAAAGCAAGAAAGAAAATAAAGAGAAGACATATATAAAGCTTATTCAACAAGAAAAATAAAGTTTATTTATTGAATCTGAATGCTATTAACAAAATTAATGATTGATATTACCTCTATCAAATACGGTAGAGGTTTTTTAAGGTAAATTTAAGGTTCACTGCTTCTTTTCAATGCTAGAATAATATAAAAGGAGTGATAATGTGGATGCTTATATCAACTTCTGGAAAAATGCATTTAACTTCAAAGGTCGTTCAAACAGAACAGAATTTAATATGGGGTTCTGGCCACACATCTTATGTATCATCTTAGTATTTACGATTGGTCCGATGCTTGGATTACCGAAATTAGGATTTAATTTGAAGACACCTTTGTTTGAGATGTTATTCGATTTAAACTGGCAGTTATATCATCTTTTGATTGTAGTCGTATTTTTAATTCCGCTCATCTCATTAATGATGCGTAGATGTAATGATTTAAAGATTGAGGGTATTCATGCGATGCTAATTGGATTTTTTCCAGTATGTTATACATTCTATATTTTATTATTTGCGATTATGGGGCAAGGTTTACCTGGGGATGTGATATGGGTAGAAATAATATTTTACGTTATTATACTGCTGCCATTTATTTATTTAGTCTATATGTTATTTATTTTTTCATTGAAGACAGGTAGTAAATAGTAGTTTTTATTAATTGTAAATATTATGTAAATAAGCCTTTGGACTGAGCGTAATAAAGAAATAATTTGTGTATAATGAAACCGAATACAAAATTAACTTTGGAGGTTTAGACCATGAAAAAATTATTACCTGTAGTGCTTGGTGCAACGCTAGTGTCATCCTTAATTGGTGGAGAAGCAAATGCAGCTTTAAAGAAGCCGGTAACAGTTTGGAAAGTAAGTAATACTGCTGGTTTTGTGGATGTAGATGCAGCAAAGAATAGTACGGTTTATATTTATAAAGGTGGTAAATCTTTAGGTAAAGCAAAAGCTGGTAAATATGGTAGTGCTAATGTTTCGATTCAACCTCAGAAAAAAGGTACTGTGCTACGCGTATTCTATAAGACAGCTAAAGGTACAAAAAGTCCCGAAACAAAAGTAACTGTAACGGGTAACTATAAAAAGAAAAAGCAATTAGCAGTGAAGAAATTTACTTTAGCAGAACGTTACGCAATTACTAATGACTTCGTGAAATGGGCATCGGTGAAGGCAAAGAAAGAACATAAAGCTGTGACAACTAAATTCTTTGATCACGGAGCTGCAGGAAAAGGAGATTGGTATGCTGGAACACCTCATGGTCATATGCAGGTGCAGGATTTTAATAATCCAGGCTATTATGCATTTGGGTTACACGCTATCGGAGGTGTAGCTTTCTATAGTCCTAAAGATAATCAGTATGGTTACTCTAAAGACGGATATAACACGTATACAGCTGAGGGCTATTTTAACATTGCTAAACCTAAGACTTATGTTACAAAATATGTACTGGGTGATAACGGCGTAGTTTATGAACTGAAGAAAAAACGTGAACATATGAGTTTCTCAGCTGGTTTTGGTGAATATAATGATAACGGATATGGCGGAACATTCACACCAGGTAAAGGTTACAATATGATAGTTTCAAAAGATAAAGCAGCACAAGCTAAACTGAAAGCAATTATGAAAAAATATCAATAATAAAGACACGCACAACCATGATGGTTGTGCGTGTTTATTTTATATTTGATTGATTTTTGATGTCTTTAAGCAGTTCAATCATTTCTTGATTTTGTCTGATGATATATTTCGTATTCTGGCGTGTGTTGTAAATATGTGATAATACGAAGCCGATGATAAGCGCAGGCAACAAATACATAAGGATGTATAGGATGGACATTACAGATACTCCAATCCACTCCATTAGAAATCATCCTTTCTGTTTTGCTTCAATAGAGCGATGATTTCTTCGTTTTGTTTAATTAACTGTGATGTATTCTGATAATTTTTATAGATATACTTCACAATTAGGATAATACATACTATAGAGAGAAGAATTGTTAACAAGGAAAAGACTAATCCTGTTATACTCATCATAATTTTTGTCCTCCACCTTTATTATTTTGCTTCAACAAAGCGATGATTTCTTCGTTTTGTGCAATAATCTTCTCTGAATTTAATTTCGTTCTGTAACCATCCATTAGGATAAGAAAGACTATGAGAATAGGAGCAAGACTAATTACGATGGATACCAATGCTTCAAACCAAGCCATAACATTACCACCTTCTACATTTTTATTCCATTATAACATAAAATGTATATTTAATAGTTTGTAGCCTGTACAAAAAACTTCGAATGTTTATAGTGGTACGTAATCTTTGAGAAATCAAATGGCTCACCTGTTGCAAGGTAGACAACTTGTTCTAGAAATAGGGCAGGATTACCTTGTTTCAGATCTAGTTTCTTAGCATCAACGTCATTGAGTTCATCAATATGCATATAAATATCAGCAAAACTAATATTAAACTTTAAAGCATCTGTTAAGTAATTAAAGATGGATCCTTCAGCAATTTCATTGTTCAAATATGGTACAAGTTTAACCGGAAAGTAAGATACTTCAATACATAAAATATCGTTATCAATTCTTCGCAAACGTTCTACGTAATAAACTTCTTCATTCTCTTCCAGATGCAGATTCATCTTTACTTCGTCATCTGCGTTCATTCTTTCTAATTTCAGAACTTCAGATGTGATATTGAATTCCTTTAAATCTGCAGTAAATCCTCTATTCGTCAGCAAACTGACATATCCTTCACGACGTTGACGTCTCACAAATATCCCGCTTCCGCGCTGCTGAAATATTGCACCACGTTTCTCAAGTGTATCGAGCGCTTTCGTGATGGTGCTTTTTGAAACGTTATGCTGTTTCATGAGTGATTCAACGTTTGGTAATTTAGTCCCCTGTTCTAATTTCTGGTCATATATACTTTGTTGAATAGTTTCTGCGATAATTTCATATTTGTTCAAATTTAACACTCCTAAATATCTACTTGTCACTAATTATACATTATTTATATTATTTCGCACTTGTTTAATTGAACCGGTTCAATTAAAATAAAAATGTATAATAAATTAGAACGTAATCAATGGAGATGATATTATGGCAAAACAAGTGAGAAACTATGAACAACTCGCTCATGATATTTTAGGGGCAGTGGGTGGAGAAGAAAACATTGTTAATGTAGCAAGATGTGCTACACGTTTAAGATTGGTATTAAAACGTTCGAATCCTGAATTTAAAAAGAAAGTGTCAGAAATGCCTGGAGTTATAACGGTAGTTGAGAACGGCGGACAATTTCAAATCGTAATCGGACAACATGTTGGTGAAGTATATGATGCATTTACTAACATTACAAATGTAGAAGATAATACAGAGGAAAACATGCAAAAAGGATCGATTCTTAACAGAGTCATTGCTACAATGTCTGCAGTATTTGCACCTTTCATCTATATCTTAGCAGCAGCGGGGATTTTATAAGGTATCTTAATATTAATTAACTTAGCATGGCCAGCTTTTGCGAAGACGGGAACTTATGAAGTATTTAGCTTCATTTCATGGTCACCATTCACATTCTTACCAATTTTCATTGCTTTAACTGCTTCTAAACATTTTAAAGTCAACACTTATATTGCTGTTGTTTGTGCGATGGCTTTAGTAAGTCCTACTTGGGCTGAAATTGCAGGACGTATTGCTGAAGGAGAAAAGATAACATTTATGGGGATTGCACTTTCACAAACAGTGTATACTTCTTCAGTATTACCTCCATTATTCTTAGTTTGGATTTTATCTTATGTTGAAAGGTTCTTTAATAAAGTTTTCCCAGAGGTTGTAAGATCTTTATTTGTTCCGTTAATGTGTATGGTAATTATGGTTCCTTTAACAATATTATTAATCGGGCCATTATCAACATTATTTGCAAATGGTGTAGCTGATGGCTATAACTATTTAGCAGAGAATTTACCAATAGTAGCTGCAATTATTATTGGTGCATTTTGGCAGGTGTTTGTTATCTTTGGTGTTCACTGGGGTATTACACCTGTTGTCCTTGCTAACTTCGATAACTATGGTCGTGACTCTTTCCAAGCTTATCAAACAATCGCTGTTATAGCACAAGTTGGTGCTGTATTGGGTGTATTCTTAAAATCAAAAGTTCAGGAAACAAAATCAGTTGCATTATCAGCAGGTATTACTGGTATTTTTGGTATCACTGAACCTTCTATTTATGGTATTAACTTGAGATTTAAAAAACCTTTTATTATAGGTTGTATATCAGGAGCTGTTGGTGCGGTAGTAGCAAGTTTCTTTAATCCATACTATTACGTTTATGCTGGATTGCCTGGACCGTTAACAATTGTAAATGGTATCAGTAAAGATAACCCATCATCGTTTATCGGAATATGTATTGGCGTTGCAATTGCAATTATTTTACCGATTGTATTAATTATGATGTTTGGTTATGGTGAAGATACAGCTAAAGCTGTTGATACGAAATTAGATACACCAGAAGATATTGAGGATGAGGATAACATTATCACTACTGAGTCATTAGAACAAGTGGTTGTTTCTCCGTTATCAGGTAAGTTTATTCTATTGAATGAAGTTAAAGACCCGGTATTTAATAGTGGTGCAATGGGTAAAGGTTTTGCGATAGACCCTTCAGAAGGTATTGTATCTTCGCCAGTTGAAGGTTCGATTGTTATGACAACACCGTCAAAACATGCAATAGGTATAAAGAGTAATGATGGTGTTGAAGTTTTAATACATGTTGGTTTAGATACTGTTGAATTAAAAGGTGAACATTTTGATCTTTTAGTAAACGAAGGTGATAAAGTTTCAATTGGACAACCATTAATTCATTTTGATAAAAAAGCAATTGAATCAAAAGGTTATTCAACTGTAACTCCAGTTGTTGTGACAAATACAATGAACTACAATGATGTCATTATTGACAATACAAATACGTCGGTTTCAAATTCAAATAGAATGATAACAATTATTAAATAGGAGGATTTTAAAATGACGAAACTAAGCAAAGACTTTTTATGGGGTGGCGCACTTGCCGCACATCAATTTGAAGGTGGCTGGAACAAAGGTGGCAAAGGTCCATCGGTTGTTGATGTATTAACAGCAGGTGCACATGGTGTACCACGTAGAATCACAGATAAAGTTGAAGATAATGAATTTTATCCGAACCATGAGGCGATTGATTTCTATTCAAATTATAAAGAAGATATTGCAATGTTTGCTGAAATGGGACTAAAAGTATTACGTACTTCAATTGGATGGACACGTATCTTTCCTAAAGGCGACGAATTAGAGCCGAATGAAGAAGGGCTTCAATTCTATGATGACGTTTTTGATGAATTATTAAAGCATAATATTAAACCGGTTATTACATTAAGTCATTTTGAAATACCTTTACACCTAGCGAAAGAATATGGTGGATTCAGAAGTCGTGAAGTAGTAGACTTCTTTGCGCGATTTGCGGAAGTTGTGTTTAATCGATACAAAGATAAAGTTGAGTACTGGATGACATTTAACGAAATCAATAACCAGATGGACGTTAATAACCCACTTTTCTTATGGACGAATGCTGGGATTCAAGTACAACCAGGAGAAGATGCACGTGCAGTGATGTATCAATCAGCACATCACCAATTATTAGCAAGTGCAAAAGCAGTGATTATCGGAAAGAAAATCAACCCTGATTTTAAAATTGGCGCAATGGTTTCGCATGTACCTGTTTATCCATACTCATGTCACCCGAAAGATATTATGGCTGCTGAAATTGCTAACCGTGAAAGATTCTTCTTCCCGGATGTGCATGTAAGAGGTAAGTATCCAGCCTATGCATTAAAAGAACTAGAACGATTAGGTGTTTCGCTACCGATTGAACCTGGTGATGAAGAAATCTTAGCTAAGGGTACAGTGGACTATTTAGCATTCAGTTATTATATGTCTACAACGGTTAAGCACGATGTTCACAATGATAATACCGGTGATATTGTTAATGGGGGATTATCGAATGGTGTAGAAAATCCACATATTAAGTCATCTGACTGGGGGTGGGCAATTGATCCTGTTGGATTACGATATGTATTAAACACACTTTATAACAGATATCAAATTCCATTATTTATCGTTGAAAATGGATTTGGTGCCATTGATGCGGTTGAAGCAGATGGTTCAATCAATGATGATACGCGTATCGAGTACTTCCGTTCACATATTGAAGCGGTTAAAGATGCTATATTAGAAGATGGTGTAGACTTACTAGGATACACACCTTGGGGTATTATCGATGTTGTATCATTTACGACAGGTGAAATGAAGAAACGATATGGTATGATTCATGTGGATCGTGACAATGAAGGAAATGGATCAATGAAACGTAGTAAGAAGAAATCATTCGACTGGTACAAAAACGTTATTGCTACAAATGGTGAAGAACTATAATTAAAACAATAAGGATTTTGACAATTGTCAAAGTCCTTATTTTCAAATAGGAGTGTGTATTTATGGCTAAAGAAATTAAATTAATTGCTTTAGATTGTGATGGAACTTTAATAGCTGACGATAGAACAATTACTGAAAGAACGAAAAAAGTGCTGATGAAAGCGCAGGAAAAAGGAATTAAGGTAGCACTTGTATCAGGACGTCCGAGAACAGGATTTAAGTTTGAGATAGAACAGTTAGCGCTTGATAAACATCATGGAATAATCGGCGCTTACAATGGTGGTATGGTCATAGATATTGAAACGAATGAAGTGAAATATAAACAGTCATTAACGAATCAGGACGCTAAAGATTTCTTAAAAGCGATTGCGCATTTAAACATTATCCACATCGTTGATAACGGTACAGATTTATATGCAAACGATGCAGATAATCAATATGTCATTCATGAATATCGTGATCATGGACTTAATTTTAATCTCACACATGATTTACATGAAAGACTTGATTTTGATCCGATGAAGATTTTACTTACAGCAGATCCTGACCGTATAGATGAAATTGATGAAGAGATATTATCGATCTGTGGGGATACCTTTGGTGCAATACGGTCAACACCATTTTATTTAGAGATTACTGCTAAAGGTGTAAATAAATACAGTGCACTCGACCATATTTGCGAAGGATTAAATATTGCTAAAGACAATGTCATTGCATTTGGCGATCAACTAAATGATATGGAAATGGTTCGAGATGCAGGCATCGGTGTTGCCATGGGAAATGCGCATCCAGATTTAAAGCAGGTTGCTGATATTGTAACGGATGATAATAATAATGATGGTATCGCAAAAGTACTCAAAGAGATACTTGATTTATAGTTTCTGTGATGAAGGCCGTACGAAAGTGCGTCTTTTTTATTAGTTTTTTTCTGTATTTTCTGACAATAATATTCACTTTTTTTTAAGGCATTGTATAATATTGTTAATACAACAAAAAGAGGTGGGTTAAATGGGAGGAGCATTTAGAAGGTTCTGGAATCTTACATTTGTAAATGACGAGCGAGACACACGATTTCAATTTTGGTCTTCCATGTTGATTCAGTTCATCCTATTATTATTATTTACCGGAATCTTTACATTTTTATTTACAAATTGTTTCCTACTTTCTTTTGTCTGGTTGCTTGTATTTTTAATTGGTTTTATGGTCATTATCTGGCCAACTGCAAGTGCGGCAATGCGAAGAGTGAATGATGTTGGGATTAACTCGTCTTTGTTTAAGAGTATGAGATTTTTATATTCTATATTATTATTAGGTGGGGCTTTAATTTATTTATTAAAAATATTTTTTAATATTCAACTATTAGGGATAGGTCATTTCAATACTTATATGATGATGGTATTTTCGAGCTATATCATTTTTATATTGTGGTATTGCACACTGCCTAGTAATCGATATAACGGTTATAATTCATTGAAAGAATTAAATAAATAATATTATTATTTATTAATTAATATAGAGGTGAAATGTGATGCAATCCTATCTGAGATTTATTAAACATGCATTTGATTTTGATTCTAAAGATTCGAGACAACAATTTTGGCTTCCATTTTTAATACAGATGTTTATTTGTATTGTAATCTTGTTGCCTTTAATAAAGGCAGAAGAAGGGGAAAACATACTTGGAAGATTGCTGTTTGTTATGATAGTAATGCCGGTAGTATTAATACCAATATATAGTGCTTTTCAAAGAAGGATGCTTGATGTAGGAAAAGACTCAAAAATATATAAATACTTCAATATTTTTTATATGTTTTTTGGAGTGATTTTTATGATTTATGGATTACTATATTTTTTTTCTGACATTAAATTATTTAAAGATGAAATAATATTACCTATCATTTTTTTATTTTTTGGTCTAAGATTTATATTTTTGTTATATTATTGTGCGTTACCAACAAATAAATTTAAAAGTACTACGGATAGTATTTGATATCCGTAGTACTTTTTTAATTTTTATTTATAGTTACGCTGTGATTCTTTGTTTCATATAATGTTAGAGTTTGAATAGAAGATGCGTGGTCAATTAGATGCTCAAACTGTTCCCATATGAAATAAGCGATATTCTCAACAGTTGTATTCATTTCTGGTAGTGATTCGTTGAGGATGGGTGCATTTAATAGTGGTGCAATTTTTTCATTATAGTCACGTTCTATTTGATAGAAGTCTATAGCGAGGCCATATGTATCAACTGGACTTTTGATGCTAATATCAAATTTGTAGTTATGATTGAATAAATCTTTATGTTTGCCGTTTGGAAAGAAGATACGGTTGTTCGTTGTAAATGTGAAGGTCAGGTTCAGTAAGATATCTTTTTCGTAATAAGCTGTTTTTTTGGGTTGTTGAATATGTTCTAATAGGCTCATTTTATGCTCCTTTCAGAGTTTGATGCATCGTTATTCTACGATATTTTAATCGTAAGGTATTTTTTTCATATATACAAATTTATATTGTGGAGATAAAAGTTTTATAATATTTCATTAGTTTTTAAACTAAATTTTCAGAAAAAACTTACTTGTTGTTATGCTAAAATAATAAAAATGTGGGTATAGATTAACTGTATAAAAAGTAAAAAAGGGAGTCTTTCGCATGGATACACCTTATAAGGGTGGTAGAAAATTAGTTCTAGGTATTGTGCTTGGTATATTAACATATTGGTTATTTGCTCAGTCGCTTGTTATTGTTGTACTAGATTTGAAGCATCATTTTAACAGTAGCCTTGATGTCATCAATATCGCTGTCAGTTTAACGGCATTATTTTCAGGAATGCTTGTCGTTGGTGCTGGTGGTTTAGCGGATAAAGTCGGTCGTGTAAAGATGACGCAGATCGGTTTAATATTAAGTATCATCGGTTCATTTACAATGATCGCTACACATATGACTGCTTTTTTATTAATTGGTCGTATCATTCAAGGTATTTCTGCAGCATGTATCATGCCAGCTACGTTATCAATTATTAAAGCATATTATGATGATAAAGATCGTCAGAGAGCGTTAAGTTATTGGTCATTTGGTTCTTGGGGTGGTTCTGGTTTATGTTCTTTATTTGGGGGGATGATTGCTAAGAATTTTGGATGGGAATGGATATTTATTATTTCAATTATTTTCTCAGGTCTTGCGATGATATTAATTCACGGCACACCGGAAACAAAATCTGATGAACCAAACGATATGAAGTTTGATTTAATTGGTTTAATTACGTTGATCGTTCTGTTGCTAAGTTTAAATATCGTGATTACGCAGGGTGGTACACTTGGTGTTACGTCTCCAATATTTATTGGACTGATTATATTAAGTATTGTGAGCTTCATTGCTTTTATTATGATAGAGAAACGTCAAATCAATCCGTTGATCGATTTTCATCTATTCCAGAATAAACCATATTTAGGCGCTGTAATTTCAAACTTTTTATTAAATGCAGTGGCTGGTACATTGATTGTAGCGAATACATATATTCAGGAAGGTTTAGGCTTTTCTTCAAGTAAGACCGGTATGCTTTCTATCTTATATGTCGTAATGGTTTTATCAATGATTATCGTTGGTGAAAAGTTATTGCAGAAGATGGGAGCTAAAAAACCGATGTTACTTGGTTCTGCGATAGTATTCGCAGGTATTGTGATGATTTCACTGACATTCTTACCGGAGAATATTTATATCATAAGCTGTGTGCTAGGCTTTGGTTTATTTGGATTAGGACTTGGTCTATATGCCACACCATCTACTGATACTGCAGTTGCAACAGCACCGGTAGAGAAAGCGGGAGTTGCTTCAGGTATTTATAAGATGGCTTCAGCTTTAGGTGGCGCATTTGGTATTGCAATCAGTATGGCAATCTATAGTTTTTGTATGAAATTTGGATTAGAGAAAAGTGCGATGATTGGAATACTTGCGAATGCTGTGATGTCTATCATTTCTTTTGTTGCCATTCAAATTACAGTTCCTAAAGACGATTTAAGAAAGAAGATATAATTTTTGAAGACCTCATTGATTGAGGTCTTTTTTAGGCTTCAATCAGCTATTATTTGAAGAAATAATAATAAAATAATGAATACGGTTACAATATTTTTGGATTTTCATTATACTAGTATTACAAATGATGAAAAAAGGTCTATAATGGAAATATATTATAGATGTGTTGGGGGATATAAAATGAAAAAAGTATTTAAACAAACTGACGTAATATTAATCGGTGGCGGGATAATGAGCGCGACTTTAGGTGTATTACTTAAAGAACTTGATCCGGCAATAAATATTAAAGTATTTGAAAAACTTTCAGCACCTGGTCTGGAAAGTTCAAACGTATGGAATAACGCAGGAACGGGTCACTCTGCATTATGTGAATTAAACTATACGACTGAAGATAAAGATAAGAATATCAATATCGATAAAGCTGTGAATGTTAATGAGCAGTTTCAATTATCTAAACAATTCTGGTCTTATTTAGTGAATGAAGGCAAATTGAAGCAGCCTCAGGACTTTATCATGCCGGTACCGCATTTAAGTTTTGTTGAAGGTGAAGACGATATTCGTTTCTTAAAGAATCGTTTAGCAGCTTTTAAAGATAATCCATTATTCCAAGGTATGGAGTTAACTGAAGATCATGATAAGATGCGTGAATGGGTGCCATTAATGATGGAAGGTCGCGACCCGAATGAGCGAATTGCTATCACACGTATGGCAGCTGGAAGTGATGTAAACTTCGGTGCATTAACACAAGACTTATTTGATGTGATGAAATCATTTGATGGTGCAGTGACACACTACGAACATACAGTAAAAGACATTAAGCGTGCTGAAGATGGCAGCTGGAATGTTAAAGTATATGATCAAAATAGTAAACAAACAGAAATCCACAATGCTAAATTTGTCTTTATCGGTGCAGGTGGTTATTCATTACCATTATTGCAAAAGACAAAGATTCCTGAAGCTCGTGGCGTTGGTGGATTCCCGGTAAGTGGTTTATTCTTAGTGTGTAAGAATCAGGAAGTCGTAGAACAACATTTAGCCAAAGTATACGGTAAAGCTAAAGTTGGTGCGCCACCGATGTCAGTACCTCATTTAGATACGCGTTATATCGATGGTGAACGCGGGTTATTATTTGGACCATTCGCTGGATTTAGTCCAAAGTTCTTAAAGACGGGTAAATATACAGATTTATTAGCATCAGTAAATCCAGGAAACGTAACAAACATGTTGTCAGCTGGTGGTAAAGAGATGAAATTAACACAATACTTAATCTCTCAAGTATTACAAACACATGAACAACGTATGGAAGAGTTACATGAATTTGTTCCAAATGCAGAATCGAAAGATTGGGAAATCGTTGTTGCTGGTCAACGTGTGCAAGTCATTAAAGAAACTGAAGATGGTGGTAAAGGTACACTACAATTTGGTACTGAAGTGATTACTGCTGAAGATGGCAGTGTTGCAGCCTTACTCGGTGCTTCTCCTGGTGCTTCTACTGCTGTATATGTTATGTTACAAGTTATCGATAAATGCTTTAAAGATAGAATGCCTGAATGGGAACCTCATATTAAGAAGATGATTCCATCATATGGCTTGAAGTTAGCAGAGCACAAAGATCTATTTGAAGAAATCAATGCAAATACTGCTAAAACTTTAGGTTTAAAAGAGAAATAATAAAGATAAGGCAATGCCAGATTTGGCATTGCCTTATACTAATTTTGATGATTTTAGTCGCCACCACCAGTGTCGAAGAAAGATGAATCATTGCAGTCTTTATCTACAGTGCCAGATTGAAGTACTAGTAGAACCATCAAATATTGTATCATTTGAATGTGTTTGTTTTTCATTGATAAATATAATAATTTTTTTTAGAGAAATTAACCAGTATTATGATGCCAAGTTTGAATATAACAATATAGAGAAGGGTTTCGAATGTTGTCATTTTAATCACATCATTTATATATTGTGCTACACTTTTAACATACCCAGATTTTTATAATAAATGATAGATAATAATTATTATTTTAGGAGAAAATCGTTGATTGATTTAATGAATAAATTTTTACAGAAAAATATCGCTTTGCTTACATTAATTAGTTTATCTTTAGGTGTCATTTTCGATGAATTTGGACATCATTTTTTAATTATAGTGCCGTATTTGTTCGCATTTATAACGTTTTCCGGCAGTATGAAGATGAAGTTTAGTGATTTGAATATTTTCTACAAAGCACCGAGAGACATATTGTTTTGTATGATTGTTCTGCATTTGATTATGCCGGTGTTAAGTTATCTCATTGCCAATCTAATTTTTGATGATCATTTACTTGTGATTGGTTTTGTGATGTTGATGTGTATACCAACGGGTGTTACGAGCATCATCTGGATAAATGTTGGTCGAGGAGACTTACCATTAGGTTTAGCTGTTGTATTACTTGATACATTTTTAGCACCAGTGATCATTCCACTGACGATGCATATTGTTTCAGGTGAAACTGTGAAGATTAATACGAGTGACTTAATCATGGATCTCATATTGATGATTGTCGTTCCAACAATAGTTGCCATTGTCATCAATGAAGCGAGTCATGGAAAAATACCTGACAAGATAGGTAACAGACTAAATCCTTTCAGTAGACTTGCATTGTTTGGTATTATCTTTGTCAATGGTGGGGCGATTGCACCGTATATGAAAGATTTCTCGATAGAATTAGTTATTATCATTGCGGTTGTATTCGTTGTTGTAGTGAGCGGTTATGTGATTAGCAGTGTGATGAGTCACTTTATGCAATGTAGTTATGCACGTCATGTCAGTATTACATTTTTATGTGGCATGCGAAATATTTCGACCGGAGTTATTGTCGCGACAACTTATTTTCCGCCTAAAGTTGCCTTACCAGTTGCTTTTGGCATGCTCTTTCAGCAACTTTTAGCAAGTATTGTGAGTACCCAGCTTGAGAAGAAAAGACCGATCAAAGAACATCATTTAGATGTTATTTAATATTTTTCGCATCTTCAGAAATTCATGTAATACACCGTGAGCTGCCATTAGTTCATAGTCGAGTGCTTCGAAACCACATCGTTCATACACTTTAATCGCACGTTCATTGAAAGTAGCAACTGCAAGCTCGATAATTGTAGTTTCTGGATATGTCGTTCGAATGAAAGTGATCGCCTCTCTGACGAAAGTTTCACCATAACCTTTACCTGTATATTCTGGCTTAAGTCCAAGCCCGAGTGTACAGGTATTTTTATTGTGATGTAATTCTATAAGTCCGATAAGTTCTTGCTGATATACACTATAGAAATGATTAGTACGAATTGTATCATTCAGTATTTCTGCAGGGTTTTTATCAGTATTATTGATATTGTAGAAATCATAAGGTGAATCATATTGCCATGTTAATATTTCTTTAGCATCTGTAAGTGTCATTGGTTGAATAATAAACATATTTTCACTCCCTTTTCATCAAAGTACCATACTCGAAATGATTTTAGAAGAAAGTAATTTATTTAAAATTTTTATTTTGTTTGTATGTAATTTACCTTTAATATTGTTTATATACTTTCACTTATTGTTCAATAAATCACAATCAATTATATTCAAATGAAGATTTACGTGAAGCATTTGAATTCGGTGCAGAAGGTATAGTTGTACCGATTGTTGAAACACGTTGTCTACATGAAGTGAACGATGTATTTAAAGAAATGCATGACGGTAAAATACAAGGTCGTATGGTTATTGACATGCATAAACAATGTAGCCATTAAAAAAATTTGAATGAAATGCTAATTTTAAGAAACTGCAACGAAAATGCTGCAGTTTCTTTTTTAATTTGTTCCAAAATTCATTTTCTGCGTTGAAAGATGCACAATTATTGAATTGCTACAATTTGCACACAATTTCTTTCCTTTATATGATGAGCGAAAGGAGGGCTTAAAATGTTACTCAAGTCACATCATCCATCGCGATATATATCATATTTATTAGAAGTTGATCAGCGCTTATTCTTTAAGAAAAGAGACTACCTGGCATTATCACATTATAGGAAAGGATTAGAAGGTGAAGAAAAGTTTCTTCATCTAATAAGCGATATAGAAAATATTATTATCTTATGGGACATCAGAATAGAAATGCCTGGTGAAATACAATATGACTTTATCGTTATAACTGAAGATACTGTATTTCATTTTGATGTGAAGAACTTTAGTGGTCGATATGATTATGAAGATGGCATATTTACGAGTGAGAATGGATATGTGGAAAAAGATCTTGTGTCTTCAATAATAAAGGGACATAAGAAATTGAAACAAATCGTTAAGGAGAATAGTTTTCACTTTAATGTAATTAGTAAAATCATATTTATCAATGAGACATTGGACTTAAGGAACTTTCCGGGAAGTAAAGATATAAATTTTCATTTTGATGTACATAAAATAGTGAATCATCTTAAACGTTATCAGCATATTAATTCAGAGATGCAGCGTTTTGGAAATATATTGGTCGAACAGCATAAAAATGATTCTGAACATGAGGAGATAAATTACTATGATTTTGAACGAATGAAAGTCGGGATAAAATGTAGTAAGTGTGGAAAACTAGGGATGAGTCATAAGTTTAAGAAACAATATTTTATTTGTAGCTGTGGTCATAAAGAGAAGAATAAAGAAGTGATGATAAGAACATTTGATGCCATTGCAGCGATAAAGAAAGGAAGGGCTAAAACGACTGAAATTGCCAAATGGACAGGTTTAAATGAAAGAACGATACGATATTTTTTATCGAAGCACTATCAAAAAGTCGGTGAAGCAAGATCAACTTGTTATATCGAATATGATTTTTAGGATTTTAACGTTTCATCTTTTCCGGATAGTTGGAGAATCCGGAAAAGATGAAGTGCATAARCATTAAATATGATCCAACATTTCCGGATAGTTGGAGAATCCGGAAAAGATGAAGGGTATAAGCATTAAATATGATCCAACATTTCCGGATACTAGGAGAATCCGGAAAAGATGAAGGGAATAAACATAAAATCTAGTCCAACATTTCCGGATAGTTGGAGAATCCGGAAAAGATGAAGGGAATAAACATAAAATCTAGTCCAACATTTCCGGATAGTTGGAGAATCCGGAAAAGATGAAAAATAATCTAATATATTAATCTATATTATTTTCGTTATTTAATATTGTATGATATTTTTTTATAAATTTTTAAATTATATACTTTGTCATTGTACATTTACTCTAATTAAAGTAATATTATTCTCATGAATATAATATGTATTCGGTCATACATATCAAAAGAGGAGATTTATAATGAAAAAATTATTATCAGTTTCACTTACAAGTGCAATTCTATTCTCAGGTGTATCTTACGTTGCTCCAAAATCAGCAGATGCTGCAACAAATTCAGAATTTAATACGAGTAACAAATTAAGTAACTACCGTTTGAATGTTGAGTTATTAAAGCTTATTAATAAAGAAAGAAAAGCAAACGGTGTTGCGTCTATTAAATACATCAGCGATAAAAAGATTAAAACTGGTACGAATAAAAGAGCAGAAGAAGTAACAAAAGTATTCTCTCATTACCGTCCAGATGGTACACTTTTTAAAACAGCGTTTCCTAAATCTGTTCAACCGATCATTAAAGGTGAGAATGTTATGAAACGTAGCATTAAAAGTACTGAAACGCCATCAACGGATGAAAAATATTTAGCGCAATTAATGTTTAATCAATGGAAACAATCTAAAGATCATAGAGCAAATATGTTGCGTCCAAATTTCAAAAGAAGTTCTATTGCAATGAAAGTTGCATATGACACTAACAAACAACGTAACTACTATTACGCTGTACAAATCTTTACTACTAAATAAAATGAAAAAATGTCCTGCTACAAATTTGTAGCGGGACATTTCATTTTAAACTAACTTATTTATAGATACCTTTTGCTGCATCAGAATAATCGATGTATAAGTTTTTAACTTGTTGATAGTGACGTAAAGTTTCTTTATACGTTTCACGACCGATACCTGATTTTTTGTAACCACCGAATGGTGAACCAGCTTGAATTTGATTATAAGTGTTAATCCAGATACGACCAGTATCCATTTGATTTGCAACTTGTAATGCACGATTAATGTTAGAAGTAAAGATACCACCAGCTAAACCGTAGATTGAATCATTCGCTTTCTCAATTACTTCTTCTTGTGTTTTGAATTTAGAAACAACAACTACTGGTCCAAAAATTTCTTCTTGAACTAAACGTGATTTGTTGTCATCGAATTCAATAATTGTTGGAGGGAAGAAGAATCCTTTATCTCGTCCATTATCCATTAAACGTTCTCCACCAGTAACGATGTTTAATCCTTCTTGCTTCGCAATTTCAATGTATTCTTCGATTTTATCGATTTGGGCTTGTCCAGTTTGAGAACCGTAATGATTGTTTGTATCTAATGGATCACCGACATTGATTTTTTCGAAAGCATCTTTTAATTTACCAACAAATTCATCATAGATGCCTTCTTGAACATAAAGTCTTGAACCAGCTGAACATACTTCACCTTGGTTAAATAAAATACCTAATTGTGCACCTTCGATGGCTTGCTCAATATTAGCGTCATCAAAGATAATGTTCGCTGATTTACCACCTAACTCTAAAGTAGCAGGTACTAAACGTTCAGCTGCAGCTTTGGCTACACCGTAACCAACTTCAGTAGATCCAGTGAATGAAACTTTTGCAACGTCTTCATGATTGAAGATTGCATCTCCAGATTCTGACCCTTTACCACTTAATACATTTAATACACCTTTAGGTAATACATCTTTGATTAACTCTGCTAAATGTAATAAAGAAAGTGGTGTAGATGAAGATGGCTGAATAACAACAGCGTTACCAGCAGCTAATGCAGGTGCAAGTTTCCATGCAGCAAGTAACATTGGGAAGTTCCATGCTACAACTGCCCCAACTACACCGATAGGTTCATGACGAATAATACTTAAAGTATTTTCAGCTAAGTCTTTATTTGTACCTTCATCTGCTAAAATTACACCAGCAAAGTAACGGAAGTGATCGGCAGCCATTGGAATATCAATATTTGCTGACTCACGAATCGCTTTACCAGAGTTCATAGATTCAATCATCGCTAAATCATCTTTATTTTCATACATAATATCTGCAATCTTATTTAATAAGGCAGCACGCTCTGTGCTTGTTGTATGTCTCCATGTTTTAAAAGCTTCACCAGCAGCTTTAACAGCTTTATCTACATCTCCTGTAGTCGCTTTTGCAATATGCGCTAAAACTTCACCTGTTGCAGGACTCTTAACCTCTAACGTTTCTTTGTTTTCTGCATCAACAAATTCTCCGTTAATAAATAAACCATATTGTTCTTTTAATATGTTACTCATGTTTTTTCCTCCTATATTTAACAGTTATTTTAATGATAGTGCTTACATAATTATAAACGATAGTAATTAAATATTGCAAAAAATCAGTTTGGACATTGAAATCAATCTAAATAAACATCATATTTATATTACATTTTGTAATATTTAATCTCAGAAAATGAATCAATATTAATGCGTAAATGCCTTTAAAGCTTGTCATATCAGTCTTTTACGAATGTTACAAAGTCTAATGCAATTTTGTAACAATGTGTCATAAAACGTATATGTTATGTAACAAGTCTATTACAATGCACATTTCGATATTTTTCGGTGTTATGATTATCTCAAGAAGTCGCACAGACAATCAAACTTATAAAAGAAAATTCTGGAGGAAATATATATAATGAAAAAATTATTATTAGCAGCAGTTACATCAGCAGTAGTATTCACATCGGTACCAACGCATGACGCAGACGCAGCAACTAAAAAGACAACTTATAAAAAATACAAAAAATACAATTCATATAATGTAGCATCAGTAGCACGTTCTATCGCAGCAAACAGAGTATACGTATACGGAGCAAACAATCGTTACGCAGTAGATTGTTCAGCATTTGCACAACAAGTTATGCGTGCTATGGGGAAATCAATCCCTCGTACAACTTATGCACAAATGGCAGCAGGTAAACGTGTTTACAATCCGAGACCTGGTGATTTAGTATACTTCAACGGTGGAAGCCACGTAGGTGTTTATATTGGTAACGGACGTATGGTAGATGCTTTAAACCCAAGAGCTGGTGTTGGTGAGCGTTCAATTAAATACTTTTACGGTACAGTTACTGGATATTACAGATTCTAATAACTTATATACAAAATACATCACGTAATGTGGTGTATTTTTTTTGTTATATAAAATTATTGCATTATAATAGAAGGAAAGGAGATTTAATAATGATTTTAAATTATTTAATGTACATATTAATGTTAGCAATGGGGGGATATTTGATATATCTCAGTAAACAAATTGTTAATGCAAATGTAAATACGAAATACAAAAAAGAGAATTATAGAAAATTATATTTATATATGGGATATACATTTATAATATTTGCAGTCATTTCATGTATTACCCGTATGACAGCACCACAATATGAATTTATTATGCCCTTCACAATGATTATTATATTAGTTGTACTAAATAAAAAGTATAGGAAGTAATCATATGCATATTAGACAGGCTACTTTGCAAGATTTAAAAGAAATCATGTGCACAACAGAACTTGCCTTTGAAAATGAACCGACGAGTGATAATCAGGAACATACATTGGTAGAAGAATTAATGCGATCAGATAGTTATATTCCAGAATTAACATTAGTAGCAACAATGGATAATAAGATTGTAGGACATATTATGTATTCAAAAATAAAAATAGATGGATATGATGGTTTTGCGATGGCACCATTATCTGTGCATCCCGATTATCAAAAACAAGGGATAGGTACCGCGTTAATGCATTATACCTTGTCAATGATCCAATTATCAGTTCCTGTTGTAATATTAGGTCATCCAAGTTATTACACTAAATTTGGATTTGTAAAAGCATCAACATATAATATTAAAGCCCCATTTGAAGTGCCTGATGACGTATTTATGATTCGTGCATCAGAAGAAGTTAAAGAAAAACGTATACAAGGAACTGTCATTTATCCGGAAGCATTTCAGTAAATATAAGAAAATCCGATCAATAAATTTTAATAAAAAATATTAAAATAATAAGTAATGATACAAAAAACGTGTAAAAGCGCACTGTAACAACAATGTTACAGTGCGCTTTTTTGAATTAAAGTTTCGTAATATTCTTGGATAAAGTTTACAAATTCTATATTTGAATAGCTTCTTTCTATACTATAGGTATGGGATTTTCGACAAAGTTAATAATATTACAAGGTTTGAAAAATTATATCACTTCGTTAACAAAACATTTACATCGCACTTTTTCATGTTTATCCATGTTATAGTTGGACATGTGATTACGACGAGTTGAAATTTTGTATCAAGTTCGACAAAATCACGAATTAAATCATTTAATTAAATACTATACTAATATATAAACAATTCTTGGAGGAATTAAACATTATGAAGAAAACTTTATTAACATTAACGACAGCAGCGACAGTAGCAACATTAGCACCGACGAATTCAGCAGATGCAGCAGCAGAACTAAGAACTGATGTCTCTACAACTTCTACATATTCAGCACCAGTTCAAACATCAACATACTCTGCACCTACAAATACTTACCATGCACCAGTTACACAAACATCAACAGTAAATAATACTTTTAATACTAATAACACAAATAATACAATTTCAAACATTTCTACTAACGCAGTAACTGAAAGCACACGTGTAGTACAAAAAGCACCAACTTCAGTAGCTGTAAATAATGATGTAGCTTCAGTAGCATTATCAATTGCAGCAGGAAAATCATATGTATATGGTGCAAACTCTGCATCAGCAGTTGACTGTTCATCATTTGCACAACAAGTATTAGCAGCAATGGGTAAATCAATTCCACGTACAACTTATGCTCAAGCAGCAGCTGGTACACAAGTATCAAATCCACAACCAGGTGACTTAGTATTCTTCAACAACTACAGCCACGTAGGAGTTTATATCGGTGGTGGACAAATGGTTGATGCTTTAAACCCATCAGCAGGAATCGGTCAACGTGCAGTATCATACATCTCAGGATCAGTTGATGGATACTACAGATTCTAATTAGAACTTAATATTAATTTCAATTATCTCTCACTTGAATATTAGTGAGGGATATTTTTTTGGGGAAAAATTAGTGTAAAGATATCTTTACACTAAGTAGGTGATCACCATCGTTATCAATTATATTAAAGAACATCGGACGTCACGTAATATTTCTCAGGTTCAAATGGCCAAGGATCTAGATATTACACGCCAAACGATTAACGCAATAGAAAATCATAAATATAATCCAAGTTTAGAACTTGCTTTAAAGCTTATGCAGTACTTCGATGTACCAATTGATGCGCTATTTAAACTGGAGGAGGATTAAAATGAAAAAAGGAATGACACTTCGTAAACAGATTCATTATTTTCTTTTGTATCTTGTAATATTGGTACTTACAACGATGTTCATCAACTATTTCAAAAGACCAGATCAATTATATAATATAGAACAATATTGGCCATCACTTTTAGGAGCTATAATTGGATGGGGTGTCATGTTTTATATTCAGTATAAGAAGAACCCTGGTGGTCTAGACACTAAGATTACTGATGAGAGAGACGAATTAATTGCAAATCAATATAACTCGTTAATGCTTCCTATATTATTATTTTATGTACCAATCGCATTTATTTTATACGCTATCGCAATGAAGATAGAAAAGTTTTCTGTCATGTCATTTTCAATCGTTTTATGTTTGGTATTTTTCATTTATGGGATAGGTTTTTTATTATATAAGAACGTAAAGTCTTAAATTGGAGCGTGTTAAAAATGTACGTAAAAAAAGCGACAAAGAAAACTTACTATAAAAATTTAATGATAGTATTTTCATTATTAATTATATTAGAATTGTTAGATCATATTATTCTTAATGAAAAGATTCATTATGATTTTTTGATTTTTTATTTAGGTGGTGTATGCCTAGGAACATGGAATAGATACAAAAAACATAAAGAAAATATGAACGAAAATGGAGAAGTAATTATAGAAGACGAATTTACGATAAAGTTAAAATATGAATTTGATCATCGATTTTTATTGTTCATCACTGCAACAGTAATGGCGAGCTATTTTATTCTAAAATGGTTAAGAATTGATTCAATAAATCTCTCTGTTATAGCCTGGATCATTCCGATTATGATGCTAATCTATGTAACAAGTAGATATGTATTCGTAAGTGAGAGAACAGAATAAAAACAAGTCCGATATACGACTTAAATCGGACAAGACGCACCTCATAATCGCGTAAAATCAAAAAACAAGTCCGATATACGACTTAAATCGGACAAGACGCACCTCATAATCGCGTAAAATCAAAAAACAAGTCCGATATATCGCTTAAATCGGACAAGACACTCATCATAATCGCGTAAAATCAAAAAACAAGTCCGATATATCGCTTAAATCGGACAAGACACTCATCATAATCACATAAATTCAAAAAACAAGTCCGATATGCTCAAATTATCGGACTTTTTCTATTTAAACTTTATTATTTTCTATCCTTATAATACAATCAAATAAACATATAAAGGGGTTGAGGGATATGTGGCATTATAAATTATTTGAAGAGCTTAAACCTTTGGAGATTTACAAGATATATAAACTTAGGGTAGATACTTTTATCGTAGAGCAGCAGTGCTATTATGAAGAAATCGATGAGAAGGATTTATCATGCGTGCATATGTATAAAGAAGTTGATAGTGTAATTGCTGCGTATGCGCGAATTATTCCTGAAGCGGATACGGTGCATATTGGTCGTGTTATCGTGCATCCTGATTTCCGTGGTACGGGTCTTGCTAAAGAATTGATGGATCAGGCGTTACAATATATTGATACACATCATCATTATTTAAATTTACATCTCCAAGGGCAGGCACATTTAGAAAGATTTTACGGTAGTTTCGGATTTCACACAGTATCTGACGTCTACTTTGTCGATTTAATTCCACATGTTGATATGGAGCGTCCTGCTTTTGGTTCGAATTCACCGTTAAAAGGAGCGTAATATGAATATTTATATTAGTCAGTTTGATATTAATGAACGCGGTTACGTATTAGCATCAAGCGACTTAGGTGTTATCTTCTTTGCAAATGATGACACGACAGAATATGTTGATCATCATATCAAGCGATTTATTCCTGATGCAGAGCGTGTAACAGGTTACCCTGCTGATGAGAAAAATAATGAGTATATAAGAGATATCGAACGTTATTTTCAAGGTGAGTTAAAGCACTTTAACTGGCCGCTTGATCTGCATGGTACTGAATTTCAGAAATCAATCTGGGAAGCACTTTTAAATATACCTTTCGGTGAATCAAGAAGTTACAGTGATATCAGTGAGATGATTGATAACCCGAAAGCGATTCGTGCTGTCGGTGGTGCAATTGGTGCAAATCCTGTTATGATTGTAGTACCATGCCATCGTGTAATCGGAAAGAGCGGTAAGCTCACTGGTTTCAGTGGTGGTTTAGATATGAAGATAGAATTATTAGTTATAGAAGGTATACCATACGTTAATTAATAGGAGGAAAAATAATGAGTTTACCAAATTGTCCGAAATGTGGTTCAGAATATACATACGAGGATGGCTTAAATTATGTATGCCCAATGTGCGCACATGAATGGCCGATCAATCCTGAAGTTGAAGAGACAGCGGTTATTAAGGATAGTGTAGGAAATATTTTAAATGATGGAGATAGTGCTACTATTATAAAAGATTTAAAGGTTAAAGGGACTTCATCCGTCATTAAGAAAGGTACGAAAGTAAAAAGTATCCGTATTATCGAACCGGAAAATGGTCATGACATTGATGGTAAAGTGGATGGCTTTGGTCAGTTAAACTTAAAAAGTGAAGTTGTGAAAAAGTTAAATGAATAAGCGTATAGATAGCATTGATATACTTCGAGGTATGAGTATTATCGGGATATTATTTATGAATATCGTGGGCTTCCATATGAATGAAGTTTATACGGATCCTTTAGTGTATTTTAAATCGCCGCTTGATCAGTGGTTATATAAGTTAAATATTATTTTTATTCATAATTCATTTTATCCGATATTCGCGTTTTTATTTGGCTTCGGTTTAGCCATAATGGCCGAAAATATTAAAGGTCGTGGTGGTAACTTTATTCCAGTGTTATATAGAAGGATGGCAGCATTACTCGTATTTGGACTTTTACATGGTTTCTTCTTGTTCTATGGCGATATTTTAAATGTCTATGCTGTCATAGGACTTGCTGCAATAATATTTTTACTGTTTCCAAATATTATTACGCTCATCACAGCGATAATATTAATTGTATTGAATATGATGAGAGCATTACCGAGTATGTTTGCGATATTTATGCAGCCGGATTTCTTCGGTAAAGAACTCGTAAGTTTTGAAACTTCACAAAATGAATGGATTAAAGTGATGTCGAGCGGTAACTTAAGCAATATTGTTCAATATAATAGTGATTTCTTCTATCAGGGGTTTGCAATCATTAATCCAGGTACAACGCTGAGTTATTTCTTAACGATCATGCCTTTTATATTATTAGGGATGTATGTGAAACGTGCGAATCTATTGAAGGAAATAACAGAACATAAAGTGACGATGTTCGTGATTTCATTTGTCTTTGCATTTGTAGGCATTACTTTGAAATATTTAATGATTGCTTACGAAATCAATGTGATGGCTTCTTATGATTTTATTTATTATGGTGGGGTATTGTTATCTATAAGCTACATTATATGGGTCACGTTACTGTGCGATTATCCAGCAGTAAAGAAATTATTTGAGCCATTTCAACGTATGGGGAAGATGAGCTTTACATTATATATTATGCAGAGTTTATTAATGTTCATCGTATTTTATGTATTTAGACAATATGGTCAATTATCAATTGCACAAGTATATCTTGTTGCACTTGCAATCGTGTTGTTCCAGATGATTTTTACAAGTATTTATTTCAAAAAGTTTAAACAGGGCCCTCTCGAATGGATTTGGCGCAAGATTACCTATTTGAAATAATGTCATTATTGCAATTAATTTTTTAAATAGGAATTTACGCGTTTCTATGTTACAATAACATGGCTATTCAATCATGAGGAGGTGCATCAAATGCGCGTAGAATTACAGGAAAAAATAGAATATTACGTGTTAAGTGGAGATTTTGAATCTGCTAAAGCATTGATGCAATCGACTGACTTTATGATGTTTGAAGAAGCATTTGTAAGTGCCTGTCATGATAGTGAATCTGTGATGTATTATACGTTTATATTAGAATGTATGAAAGATACAGAAACAGTGGAACTACACGATTTAGCATTCTTACTGTTAGTTTATCCTTTAAGTGAAGTAAACGGCGCATTTAATAGTGCATATTATCATGCAATGCGTTCTGTTGAAATGACCGATAGCAATGAAGTGAAAAGTTTGTTACAACTCTTATTTTTATATGCTGTGCCAGAGCCGGTGATTACGGATAAAGAAGCATTTGATACAGCGAAACAAATATTAAAGCTTGATCCTAAAAATCAGGTTGCAAGAAATATGTTAAAGCAAGCTGCTAAAAAGTTAGATAAAGTGGTCGTTGATTTCAATCAAATATCAAAGAAAGCGTAATGACCGATGCCATTACGCTTTTGCTTTGTCTTACGCCTATTTACGGCGACTACAAAGCAACCTCGAGGCTGAACGCTTTGTCTAACGCCTATTTACGGCGACTACAAAGCAACCTCGAGGCTGAACGCATTGTCTAACGCCTATTTTATTCTTCTAACCATAACTCAATCGGGACGATAATCGGGAATTGTCCACGGTCTTCAGATAGTTTTGTAATAATTGATGACGCTTTCGCATATAAAGGAATTGCAAACATGCCTTCTTCCTTCTTAATTTCTGAAATAACATCAACTTCACTGCCATCTTCACTTTGGATCAGGATTGCTGCTTCGATAACGCCATCAACTTGAGTACCAAAGTGTCCAAACATAAATGTTAATTTAAATTCATATAGACTTGGATCTTGTTCACTTTGTACATAATCTAATCGGTGCATTGTTGTCGGTTCAGCTGACATATCATCAAAATCTCTCACATGTGCTTCTTTCAAAAACATGTGTACGACTTGTTTATTTAATTCCACTCTAATCGCTCCCTTAATATAAGTTATCTTCATTATAATATTATTTTACTGATTCACAAAGTTATTGATTGTATAATTATTATTTAGTTTGTAAAATTTAGTGGTGATAATGTAATTTTATACTAACATGATGTATTGTTATTGATTCGTATTATTTAATGTTGTAAGATGTATAGACAAATAAAAGGAGAGTATTGAGCGCTAGCTCATTATTTTTTTGGAGGAAACATGAAAAAATCAACAATTATAATGATTACTTTTTTAATTGGTGCATTCTTTACGTTCTTAAATGAAACGTTACTGAATATCGCATTAACGGAAATAATGCGCGTATTTAATGTAGATGCACCTACCGTTCAGTGGCTGGCTACTGGATTTATGCTGGTGATGGGCGTATTGATGCCGTTATCTGCATCACTTATACAATGGTTTACAACGAGGCAGTTATTTATCGGTTTAATGTCTTTATTTTTAATCGGAACATTGATTGCAGGTTTTGCTGTCAACTTTCCGATGATTCTTGCAGGTCGTATGATACAGGCTGCAGGTACGGGACTACTTATTCCAACGATCATGAATGCGATGCTGAATTTATTTCCGCCGCATGAGCGTGGTAAAGTAATGGGGAATTTTGGTCTTGTGATGATGTTCGCTCCAGCGATTGGTCCGACGTTATCCGGCGTTATCGTTGATACTTTAGGCTGGCGCTGGTTATTCTTCTCGGTTGTGCCATTTGTCATCTTCTCAATTATATTTGCTATGCGTTACCTGGAAAATGTCGGTGAAGTAACGAAACCGAAGATTGATATTTTATCTGTCGTGTTATCGACTATTGGTGTAGCTGGTATCATTTATGGGTTCAGTTCAGTAAGTACAGCTAAAGGTGGATTTGGTAATCCGATGATTCTTACATTTATTATTGTCGGAATTGTAGCGATGGTATTGTTTGCATTAAGACAACGTAAACTTGCTGATCCATTACTTGATCTTTCTGTATTTAAATATGCAAACTATGCGCGTGGGATGTTCATCTTTGTTGTCGTTGTAATGGCTATGTTTGCTTCAGAAATCGTGATGCCGATGTATTTACAAGGTCCGATGGCATTTAGTGCAAAAGTGGCAGGCATGATTTTATTACCCGGGGCATTATTAAATGGTGCGATGAGTCCTGTTATGGGACGTATCTTTGATAAACTAGGGCCAAGAAAAATGATTATTCCTGGAATGTTTGTACTGGCACTTGTCATGCTATTCTATTCAACCATTCATCCTGGTATCAGCGTTTATGTCTTCATCGTTGTCTATATGGTATTAATGGTGAGTATTTCAATGATTATGATGCCGAGTCACACGAATGCAATCAATCAGTTACCGAAGAAACTATACCCACATGGTACGGCAATCGGTAATATGATTCAGCCAATTGCTGGTGCGATGGGTATTTCAGTGTTCGTAAGTATTATGACACATGGTCAAAAGAAAGCGCTAGAAGGGATTTCAAACCCATCGATGACCCAAGTTAATGAAGCATTAACGACAGGGGTGCATCATGCATATTGGTTTGCGATTGCCTTAACAGTTATCGGTCTAATCACAGCATTATTTATTACGAAATCTGTGGCACCTGAGGGTGAAACGTTCGGACTTCCGGAAGAACATTCAAAATAATGTTTTATTAATATAATAGCAGGGTAAACAAACATGTCTGTCTTAACAGGCATGTTTTTTAAATTCGATAAAGGAGCGTTTTTATGAGTAAAAATAATATAGAAGCAATAAAAATTGGCTTCGCGTATGTAGGTGTTATTGTAGGTGCAGGTTTTTCTACAGGTCAAGAAGTTTTAACATTTTTTACGAACTATGGTATATATAGTTACCTAGCTATATTAATCGCTGGCTTGATGCTCACTTTCTTTGGACGCCAAACTGTAAAGTTAGGTTATGGTTTAGATGCAGAGAATCATGAATCTACGATTCAATACCTATTTGGTAAAAAATTTGGAAAAGTGATTGACTATCTTTTAGTATTTTTCTTATATGGTTTAGCTACAATCATGGTTGCTGGTGCAGGTAGTGCAGCACATGAAAGTTTTGGTCTACCTATATGGTTAGGATCACTAATTATGGTAATAGCGATTATTATTACTTTATTATTAGATTTTAGTAAAATAATTGGTGCGTTAGGTATAGTAACACCTTTTTTAATAATTGCAGTAACTACGATTGCTGTATATTATTTCTTTAAAGGTTCGATATCATTTGGAGAGATTCAAAGTCATATTAATACTGATAAACAACCATTTAAACTTTCATTCTTACCAGAAAGTTCATTGTGGTGGTGGTCAGGACTTAATTATGGAGGTCTTGCTTTTGCAAGTGGATTTAGTATACTCGCAGCGATAGGTGGAGACGCTAGTCGTATGAAAGTTGCAGGAAAAGGTGCAACAATTGGTGGAATTACGTTATTAATACTATTATTGATGGTGAACTCAGGATTATTAAGTGAATTAGATAAGATTAATAATTCTGCAATACCAACATTAATATTAGGTAAAGCGATTCATCCAATTCTTGGAATTGCTTTAAGTATAATTATGTTGATGGTAATATATAATACGATTGCAGGATTAATGTACTCATTTATTGCAAGATTTTCTGAACCATATTCTAAAAAATATAAAATAATGCTATTTAGTTTAATGGGACTATCATACTTATTAAGTTTTGTAGGATTTTCTAAATTAGTTCAAACTGCTTATCCATTATTAGGCTATGTCGGTATTATTTTATGTATCGGTATTGCAAAGAAATACTTTGATCGAAAGAAAAAAGGTAAAAATCATATCGCATAAAGATAAAATGGGGATTGCCCCATTTTATTTTTTTATCATTTTAGGTGTTATGCTATAATAATGACCTACGAGAAAGGGCGGTTGCATTGAAGAAAAGATATTTAATTTACATAATTTTAATTGCGTTGATAACGATGGGAATCAGTGTGATGATGGGATGGCATATTAGTGATGATGCGAGATTATCAGAAAATGCTTTACTGAATGAGCGTGCGATAGAAGCATCAAATGTAAAGATGCTAAGAAACGTTACATATAGCGATATTGCCCCGTTATCACAGATGGATATCATTATGCCGAAAAACATCAAAAAAGGTGATAAATTACCGCTTATTATGTGGACACACGGTGGTGGATTTATTGCTGGAGATAAACGCCATAAAAATCCGTATCTTGCACAGATTGCAGAGAAGGGATTTATTGTAGCGAATATCAATTATGCATTGGCACCGGGAAACCAATATCCAACACCTATTCTGCAGGAATTAGCAGCGGCAAAATTCTTAAAGAAAAATGATCATCAATTACCGATTGATTTTACTCAGATTATCATCGGTGGTGATTCTGCTGGTGCTCAAATTGCAAGTCAGTTTGCAGCGATGCATACGAATAATAAACTGATGCATGATATGCAGCAAAAGCCTGTGTTTAAAGCCAATCAACTGAAAGCAGTAGTATTGTTTGGAGGGCTATATAATATGCAGACTGTGCGTGCGACAAAGTTCCCACGTATAGAACTGTTTATGGAGAGCTATACCGGTGAAAAGCATTGGGAGAAGCAATTCAAACCGATTGAGCAGCTCAGTACGACAGCAAATATTACGAAGCGATATCCACCGACCTTTCTAACGGTTGGCGATGCTGATCCATTTGATTCTCAGGCGCATGAACTGGTGAAAGTGCTAAAAGCAAACAATGTACCATACGCCTATTCATTTTTTGATGACACGCATGGATTACGCCATCAATATCAGTTTCATATGGAGCTGAAAGAATCTCGTCTGACATATCGTAAACTCATGATGTTTCTCGGTAATCATACAAGTCAGTCACCTTATTCATCAAATACTGTAAAAGAGAAGATGCCTGAAATTAAGGTGAAGCAGAACAAAAATTAATAAATCATTTTTATGCAGATAAGAAATTGGGTACAATATAAGAAATAACCGTATGGAGGTCAAAAGATGAAACCACGTTTATTACTAACAGGTGCGACAGGTTATATCGGTAAAAACTTATATGAGTATTTAAAAGATGATTTTGAAATTTATGCAATGAGTAAATATCCTGCTGAAGACAGCAAAGCAGATATGCATTGGGTCACAGGAGATATGTTCTCATTGAATGACTGTATAGATGCACTCGGTCAAGTGGACTTTGGTGTATATTTTTTAGACCCGACAAAACGCTCTAACAAGCTGAATGATGCGACGTTTCAGGATATTAATGCAATCAGTGCTGATAACTTTGCACGTGCGGCAGAAGCGACAAACTTAAAGGCGATCATTTACGTGAGCGGTACAGGTGAGGATGAAGAAACGATTAATATCCTGAAAAGCTATAAAACACCAGTTCAAATCACAAAGACACCCGTTAAACGAAAAGGTATCGTTGCGCAAACCCAAAACTCTAAATCGAATGATGTCCGTAGCATTCAGCGTACATTAATGCCTTCCAGCTGGACGGTTGAACGTGTGAGTAAACATTACTTTGCATGGTTAAGTGACATGGCACTGGACTTTGTAGACGTAAAAGAAAATGACGGTCGCTTTGAAATATATGGTGTTAAGAAGCATATCTTAACGCTTGAAAAAGATGATGAGAAATCTGATGACAATCGCATTGTCTATAATATAACAGGCGGTGTATTACATCATGCACACGTTGATAGTAGGGCACGTATGGAATTCAGACGACTAAAAGGTACGGATACGTTAATCATTGCGCTACATGATTATGAGCCGACGTTACCATGGCTTGTTTATATGCTTACGCAGGCACCCATTCATCATTTAACGATGAAGATATTTGATGTGGAGATGCGTATCGAACGTTTCCAGGAAGAAAAGGAAAAAGGTATTGAGAAGAAATATACAAAATAAAGGCAAAATGGCATCCTGATGTACTATGCATCAGGGTGTCTGTTTTTTTACTTTTCAGACAAGTTTACAATACTGAAACACTAAATTTACAATAATGTAATATAGTAAACGTTTACTATAAATAGTTTACTTTATTTTTACAAAACACTATGCTTTCACTGTTTTTTCCTATAGAATATCGTTGTAGTCATAAAATATGTTTTTTATTAATGGGAGGATTTACGATGTTTAACAGAAAGAAAGATAAGTTTGCAGTGCAATTAGAAGCGATGGCAGAAAATCTGGATCGTGCAGCGATTGCATTTGGTGAGATGACGTTTCATAATGCGTTTGATCTGAAAAAATATGCAGACAATATTAAAGCATACGAAACAAATGGTGATGAGTTAATGCATCAGATGATTTCTGACTTAAATCAAACATTTATTACACCGATTGAACGTGAAGATATTCTTGCTTTATCCAATGCTATTGATGATGTTATGGATGGCATGGAAGAGACGTCAGCGATGTTTGAAATGTATTCTATCGAATATTCAGATGAGTATATGGCTGAATTTGTTCAGAACATTCAAGGTTGTACAAAGGAAATTAAGACAGCAGTGACACTTGTTGCTGAGAAGAAGTTATCTCACGTGCGTGTACACTCTATTAATATTAAAGAGCATGAAACAAACTGTGATGGTATTTTAAGACAATCAATTAAACATATCTTATCTGTAGAAACAGATCCTTTAACTGTGATGAAAGTTAAAGACATCTATCAGTCTTTAGAAGATATCGCTGATAAATGTCAGGCAGTAGCAAATATACTTGAATCAATCATTATGAAAAATAGTTAAGGAGCATTTTTATGGAACCGATTATTATTTTTACGTTTGCGATTGTGTTCTTCGCGTTAGCCTTTGACTTTATCAATGGTTTCCATGATACAGCGAATGCAATAGCAACAGCAGTTTCTACTAAGGCGTTAAAGCCTCGTCATGCAATTCTAATGGCAGCTGTACTGAACTTCATCGGAGCGATTCTCTTCCACGGTGTCGCTAAGACAGTAACAAAAGATATCGTTGACCCGTTTACGTTACAAAATGGTCAAGTAGTAATATTAGCGGCATTAATTAGTGCAATCACTTGGAACTTACTTACTTGGTATTATGGAATTCCAAGTTCATCATCTCATACATTAATCGGATCAATTGCAGGTGCTGCAGTTGCCTCTGGTGGATTTGGCATATTAGAATATGCTGGATTTACGAAAATTGTTTTCGGATTAATTATTTCACCACTACTTGCATTTATCGTCGGATATATTATGTATACGATTATTAAAACATTATTTAAAAATGCGAATCTGACTAAAACAAATCGTAGTTTCAGAGTTGTACAAATCTTTACAGCAGCAGCCCAAGCCTTC
>NZ_JAEPRF010000003.1:0-108931 GCF_022501545.1 Macrococcus sp. PK | reverse complement strand
TCACATATTACAAAAAGTGTTGTCTTACATTATTACTCTTTGTAATGATGTGAAGAGCCTTAATTTCTTGCATATGTACGATAATATTTGAATTTATTATATAATGATTCATCACAATTGTCTAGTATTTATAGTCACTTTAATACAATATGAGTAAAATAAGAATTTATTTTACGTGTATTGAGGCATATATTAGGAGAATTGAAATAGTCTTATTGTACCAGGTGGTGCTGTAAATATTCGATAAATTGAATGAAACCATGTTTCTCAACAGTCATATCGTATGCATTATCAGTGCGGTGAGAAGAATCATGATTTTCTAATAAAGCTTTTAAGTGAATCGTAATATCGATAGTCGTTTCATGAATATTCTTGATATCGATATATAATGATGGTTCTACAAAATGATATTTACCTGTGTTCAATGATTGAAGGTGACTGAGTATAATCAGATCTTCTTCATATAATATATGTTTAAATAGTAAGTTACGATGCCCATTAATAAAAGCAATTTCAAATTTCACTACTTTTGGATCATGTTCAATACTGTATACTTTATAGATCATTGATGTACTATTGTTGATATCCATTAAAGGAAGCGTGTTATTCATCATGATCACCTCGATACAATTATAGCAAAATATGTAATATAAATGAAAATGATAAATAGTAATCACGACGTTAAATGAAATTTCCTAAATACAAAGAAGATATATTTAAAATAACCTGATCATCACTACAGCACATACTAACAATCCTAAGCCTAACATTTGAACACGTGTAATTGGGACTTTTTTGGCACCAATTAAACCGAACATATCAATGATAATGCTGCATAAAATTTGCCCGAATAAACAAATGACGACTACTAATCCAGTACCTATTATAGGGACGAGATATGCCATAAGTAAGACAAAGAAAGCACCGATAATCCCACCGCACCAGATCCATATAGGCTTATCTTTGCCAAATGCCAAATTAAAATTGCTTAAATTCTTATTCACAAAAGTTACAACAATAAATAACATCAAAGTTCCTACTAAAAATGAAATAAACGCAGCGTGAACAGCTGAGTGGAGTAAGCTGCCTAAATGCCCATTAATTGCAGATTGACTGGCCATAAGCATCCCTCCAATAACGCCTAACAACTGAAAAGGTAATTTATTGCTGCTGCTACCTTGAATATGGATGGCCTGTCGTTTCTTTCTCAGGTAATCTGGTAATACGATTACACACAATACACCGAGTAATAAAATAACAATTCCGATGAATCGCAAAATGGTGAAACTTTTCTCGGGTGAATAAAATAATCCAAAATGATCAATAAGCATACTCATAATAATTTGCCCCATAATTGGAAGTACCACTGTTTGCACGCCACCTAGTTTCGGAAAAAGTAAAATGTTTGTCGTAAGACCGATAAGACCGAAAATACCACCTAGCCAGATCCATAACGGATTGTTGAAGAAAATTGATGGTGCGATTAAAACACTATGTTTAGTCGCGAGTGTCATGATGAATAAAAAAATTGTTCCCACTAAAAAAGAAATAAATGATGCTACAAATGGTGATAAAACATATGTGCGTAACCTAGAATTAACTGCAGTTTGCACAGGAATCATCAGCCCAATAACAAAGGCAAGCAATATATATAACATAACAACACTCCTAAAATATAATAAAATAATCATACACGATTTGAGAGTGAATTTCATAAAATAGATACAAATATTTTGACAATGTAGAATATAAGGTTGTTAAATATTATTTTTATTTTTATGTTAAAATTATTTTAAACGATAAAAACTGTAGGTGAGGAAATGGGAAATGAATTACTGAAAATATTAATTGATGAAAAAGCAAATCAAATCATTCAGCTGACACGGGATAAAGCGATGACAACGAAAGAGATTGCAAAAGCTTTAGATGTTAAGACATCAAATCTGTATTATCCTATTAAGAAACTGATGGAAGTTGAAGCGTTAAAAATAGTTGAAGAAAGACAAATCAAGAATATGACTGAATATTATTATTCAAGTGAACACTTAAATAAATCACCAATTAATTTTGATTTTCCAGCAATAAAAGAAAACTTCGATACTATACTAGCGTTTTACACATTAGAAGTTCAAAAAGTATTCGATGCACTCAAACGAGATGCTGATGAGTATGGTAAATTGACTGATGAAGAATTAAAGAAGATTGAGACACCTAACAGTGCTCAAATGTCTAATTTAGAAGTGCAATTACCATATGAACAATGGATGGAATTAATGAACGAAATGAGAGCTTTAAGTCAAAAGTATGAAGAAAAGTATAAAGATTTAGATCATAAAAATGTGTATCAAATTCAACTGTCATCATATAAAGATGAAACTGAGTAGAGTAGCATAAGCTGCTCTATTTTTTTGTTTAGTAAAATAGTCTGATAATTTTCATTGACTTATTTATTTTTATCAGTAAAATATATTTTAACGATAAAAAATAATAGGGGTGATGATATGTCGGACAAAAATTATCTTTTAACGGGAAGGCTCATTTCAGCGTTAGGTGATTCAATTTATTCAGTGGCAATTATGTGGTATATCTTTGATGTGACAAAAGATGCTTTTATTACGAGTGTCACTTCAGCAATTATCTTTACACCAGGTATTCTTTCTGCTTTTGCTGGCCCGGTAATTGATCACTTCAATCGCAAGAAGATGATGCTAATCGCACAAATCATGCAACTATTTATTATGATCTTTATTGCAGTGATGTTCTATTTGAATCTTATGCCTATAAGTGTATTATTATTTAGTCTGTTTATCTTAGGATTAATAGAAGTAGTAGAAGGTAATGCGGAAAGTGCATTGTCTCCTTTGGTGATGGAAGAAGATGAACTTATTGGATATAACAGTTTTGTAAGTACAGGTTCAACGATAATAGGTGTCATTGCAAAATTAATAACAGTTTGGCTAGTCATGAAAGCTGGTATAGAAAGTGTTTATTTTCTAAATGCAGCGACCTTCTTCCTAGCTGTGCTATTCTTCTCCAAGATAAAATACAGCCATATTGATAACGGCGTATTTAATACTGAAATTTACAGAACTTCTATAACTGATGGATGGAAATATTTCGTGGGTAATAAGTTGTTTTTATTTACCTTACCTGCTATGATCGCAAACTTTACAGGTAGTATGACCAATGCGATATTGCCGGCATTTACTTATAGTAGAGGTGGAGATTATGCATATGGCTATTATTTAACGGCGAGTGTTGTCTTCGCTTTGATAGGTTCTTTGATTACTCCTAAATTTAAAGATGTAGATATTAACAAGATATTAATGATTTCTCCATTGATATCTGGTGTATGTATGGTACTTACAGCTATCGTTCCAAATTATTATGCTTCAATTTTCTTTTATGGTTTAATGACGTTACCAATTATGGTGCTAAATATCAGTATGTTTACTTATATTCAGAAGATGGTTGATAACAAAGTGTTAGCACGTGTAGGCACTATAATGAATGCACTATGTATGGTAGCGATGCCTGTTGGATCATTGCTTGGAGGCGTTGTGGCAAAACAATTTGGTGTAGATGTGCCAATTTATATTTCAGGCATTGGATTTATGAGTTTGACAGTAGTGTTTCTGCTGTTACAGCGTAAAGGTGGAAAGATTGATATACAAAAAACCGTCTAAGTTATACTCAGACGGTCTTTGCTTTTGGTGACTCATACCATTCTTTTAGGAATGCGTATAATACTTGAGAGAATCGTTCTAACTCTGTTGCACTAATTCTTTCGTCCACACTATGTGCTTCAGATAATTGTCCTGGCCCATAAAGGATCGTCGGTATACCGAAGTCTGCTAACCATCCACCATCTGTAACAGTTGAGCTCATTTCGTGTTTTAGAGGTGTATTGAATACTGATTGATGAGATGTCGCTAGCAGTTCGAATCCTGGATGGTTTATAGGTACTGTAAAACTTGGGAAGATTTCACCTTTATCTTCAATCATTGAAGTGCCGCCCCACTCAAAAGAAAGCGGATTTTCTCTTAACCATATATCAGCATCGGCTACTTTATTTAAATAATCTTCTATTTCTTTCGTAATATCATGATAATTTTCTTCAGGTAAATAATGAACCGTAATCCAGAGTTTACATTCATCTGCAATAAAGGCTGGATGTCTGCCACCTTCAATGACAGCTGGATTAATCGTATTTGCACCTGCAGGCATTCCAGGACTTGATTTCATTACTGCCCAGTGCTGTTCAAGTTCTCTTAAAGCGGTGATCACTTTCATCATTTTTTCGATTGCACTGGCCCCAAACAAACCACCGCCTGCATGGATGGTATTCATTCTGGCGCCATCGTGGATGGTATTATTGCTTTTAACAGTAATCCATCCTGTAATAACGCCACCTTGACCTTGTGCTACACAGTCACTTGTGTCTAATACCAGTGCTAAATCAGCTTTAGGAGAATGTTCGCAGGCAGTTTTTGTCCCGGCTTCTCCAACTTCTTCACCGACGACTGAATGAACAATAATATCTCCTTTAGGCTGAATGTTTTCGTGTGATAGTCTTTCCAATACATAAAATAATGCACTCATGCCACCTTTCATATCACTGACACCTCGCCCATATAACCAGTCATCAACTTGAGTGAGCTGAAATGGCGGATATGTCCATTCATCTTCGCTTACTTCAGCAACATCTACATGTCCGTTTAATATTAATTTTGGAGCATTTGCATCCGTACCTTTTAGTGTCGCTACGATTACAGAATCATTTTTATACAGTGGAATTCTTTCGATTTGAAAGTTAAGATTTTTTAGTAGCTGTTCAATTTCATTTTGTAATGGGTCTGTATTCCTTGCCGGAGGACTTTCAGTATTATAACTGATTAATAAATCGAGTATGTCGTAAAGTCGGTTGTTCAAATCAATCACTCCTTCATCATGTTGATTTAAGTATAACAACGAATAGGATGAATTTGGAAATGAAAAGGGGATGTCCGAAGACATCCCTTATTTCCATCGTTCTAATTTCTTCAATTGCATCGGATAGAAAGCTTTCATCATAAATTTAGCAACTGGATTCCCTTTGCCATTTGAAATACCTTGCTTACCGCGTTCAAGCATTTCTTCCATCGTAATATTAGGATCAATATACTTACCGTCTTTGTAACAATAATTACAATACTTAGAGCTTAAGCTCCCATCAACTTCTGTACCACGAACATCTTCACCGTGCAGATTAAGTGGCATACCACAACTTTGACAAAATTTCTCCATATGAACGCTCCTTATACATGTTGATCAAATAATAATGTATTACCGTCTAAATCTTTTACCATAAAATATCCTGGGCCAGATTCGTTCTCAGCTGTTAACGGTGTGATGCAATCATAACCTGCTGCCTCTAATTTAGCTGCGATTTCACGTACATCTGTACCAGCAATTTCCTGACCTTTCTCATTCCATTTCGGATTAAACGTCATCATAAACTCTTCAAACATTCCTTGAAATAATCCGATACGTGCTGCACCATTACTTAACACAACCCAGTTTTGCGTAATGTCGCCACTGACTTGTTCAAAGCCTAATGTTTGATAAAATTTAAGTGATGCATGAATATCCTTTACCGGTAAACTTACTGAAAAATTGCCTAATTCCATCAATCTTCACTCCTTATCCAAAATAGTATGCTGCTAACGTCATGATCATAATACAAATCAGTTTGTAACTTTCATTAATTGCGATTAATTTAAAGGATTTCATTTCAAAGAAATAGTTTTTAAGAGCTGAAAAGATAGAAATAATTGCAATCGTAAATCCAGCACAGAAAATATTTAAATCTGTGTGCGACAATATGAAAAAGATGAGTAGTGATACAAGAATTTCTACTACAAAACCTGTAATCATTTGAGGTGTACCACTACCTGCTGCTTTGATTTGTTCATCTGAAATACCGACTTCTCGTTGCCATAACTTACCGAATAATACGGTATACCAAAGTGCGCCTACCATAAAGGCTAATGCTCCGGCAATAATTGCTGCTAATATACTCATTAATTGTTCTCCTTCATTGCTTCTACTTTTACGCGCTGCATAAAATCATCAACAACTTTTTGATTTTGTTTTTTTGGCATTAATTTAAGCATCGCTTTTCCAGCAAAGTTGACTCCTTTATTCGAACCGCTGTAAATGAAGCGCGTTTCGTGCTCTGAAATCTTTTCTAATACATAATCTGCTTCAATATCAAACATCTTAGCAAGTTGAAATCCAGATTTGTTGTGTTTGCGGGTCGGTGTATCTTCATGTTCTAAATCCGTCACGATGTACTTCATTACCTTGTTGCCTTCTTTGTACGATTGTTCATACGTAGAACCCACAACACCCGGTTTCTTTTCTAATACTTTCATTTCAACAATTTGAGGCATAATGCGTTGAATGTTTTCTAAATCAAATAATGACCATACTTTTTCGATATTTACAGGTATTATCATTTCTTCTTCCCAAGTAATCATATGTACCTCCATTTCATGTGTTCAATTTAATCTTATACGATATTGTTCTAATTAGCGAAAGAAAAGTAGCGCATTACATGGGTTAGAATGGTTAAGATAGTTAATTGTGATAAAATAATAAGAAATGAATTAAGAGGTGATAGCTTGGTTGTACTTGTTTCCGGTGGTGGATCAAAAGAAAGCAATGTTGTTGTGAATCAGTATTTTGCTGATTTAATTAATAATGGAGCGGTTCTATACATCCCAAATGCGGGTGATGAATCAATTAGGAGTTACCAAGACAGCTATGCCTATGTTAAAGATATGTTTAATAGTATAGGAATTCGTAAAGTTGATTTGTGTACAAATTTGAATAACATCTCCCTAGAAATGCTTAATCAATATGAAGCAATTTATATCAGTGGTGGTTCTATTTCAAAGTTAGTTGGTGAAATCAGATCTGCAGGCATAGTAGAATTAATTGCTTGGTATGAGAAAGAAAAAGTAATTTATGGACAAAGTGGCGGTGGTATATCACTTGGAAAAGACGTTTCGTATTTTGAAGAGGCGCGTGATACGAAACCTTTGGGTTTAATTGATTGTGCAATTACTTGTCACTATAAAGATGAATATTATGATCATGTTTTAAATGGAACTAGAATGAATACATATTGTATTCGAGATAATGAAGCCGTGTTATTTGATGGTGATAATGTTGAGTATATTAATGGAGAAGTTCTTTACATAGATAGAAATAATAATTAACATCACATTTTATATATTCTATGTATCCTGGTATACTTAAAGTGTATTTTGAGTTGTGCAAAATTTAAATAAAAGGGGATGGCAATATGATTAAAGCAGTGCCGTATTTCATTTTCCACAATACTTTAGAGGTGCTAGATTTTTACGAACAACATTTAGGCGCAAAGATTATTAGCAAAACTTTAGGTGATGACGAAATGTTCAAAGACATGCCAGACGAATTCAAAATGCCTGATGACGTTGCAAAGCAATTCGTAATGAATGCCGAGTTTGAGATTTTCGCCGAACGTTTTATGGTGAGTGATACTTGGGGTCAAAAAGAAGTGAGTAATGAAGGGACTTCAGTTTGCTTCACATTTGATGGCAACAATGAAGAAGAGATTAAAGCTGCAACTGAATTTTACAACAAAGCTATTGCAGCGGGTTGTAAAGAAGAAATGCCTTTAGGACAAACAGAATGGTCTAAACTTTATGGTCATTTTAAGGATCCATTTGGTGTGACTTGGATGATTAATGCATTATAGTTACAAGTTTTCCTTCTCCGAATGGGGGGGGATTTTTTTTATCGGCCAATATTGTAGTGAATTTGAATATATGAGCAAAAATTGGCCGATAAATTGAGTTTATCGGCCAAATTTTGTTGGAAAGCAACCGAATCTTAAAATATTGGCCGACAAAATACCGGCAATGAAATCATAAAAATGGGCGAAATTCGAAAATGATTGCCGGTAAATCGAAAATACCGGCAAATAACATGAGTAAACTCATCCTTTCCCTTTATGACAAATGTCATATTAATCTCATGACGTATGTGAATTATCTTCTTAACTACATTTCTGTTTAATAAAGGTAAGGAGGGTGATTCCCATGATTACAATTACAAACTTAAATAAAGATATTGGTAAGAAACATATTCTAAAAGATATAAACTTAACGATTAACAAAGGTGATGCAGTAGCGCTTGTAGGTCCTAATGGTGCTGGGAAATCAACATTGATTGATTGTATGTTAGGTAATAAAAAAATGACTTCAGGTAATATTGAGGGTCAGGCTTTGATATTGGATCATTATAAGTCGAGTGTTTTATATCAACATACTTATTTTACTCCGAACATGAAAGTGAAACAGATTATTGAGTTTTTCCAAAACTTATATCCAAACGCTTTAACGATTGGAGAAATCAAAACAATCACCCAATTTGACGATACGGTGCTAAACACTGAAGCGGATAAAGTTTCTGGCGGTCAAAAACGTATTTTAGATGTTGCGTTGACTTTGATGGGGCGTCCTGAATTTATCATTCTAGATGAACCTACTGTTGGTATGGATACTTCTACACGTAAACGTTTTTATGAATTAATTAAAGAACTGAAGGTAGAAGGTAAGACAATTTTTTTTACTTCACATTATATAGAGGAAGTTGAAAGTTTATCTGACCGTATTGTCGTACTGCATCAAGGAGAAATAGTACGTGATTCAACACCTCGTGCACTGCGTGAGGAATCAACGCAGAAACAAATTGTATTACCTAGGAAATATGAAGCGGAAACAATGGATTTAAAGGATATTTCATCTACAAAAGTCGACGGTGAATACATTATCATTCACACAGCAAAAGTTGATGCTGTGGTTCAAGTATTGTTGAATCATCATATTAGTTTCGAACATGTAGAAATTACGAATGAGTCATTGCTTGACCGAGTATTTAAAGTTGTGGAGGAGGAACGTCATGAAACAGTTTAAAGCGATGTTAAAGTACGAGATGATTGATATGAGCCAGCGTAAAAGTGTGTTTATCATGTCAGTCTTGCTACCTGTTGTATTCTTTTTAGTGTTTGCTGCTTTAATGAAGACGCCAAAGCCTGAGCAAATGACATTTTATATCCGTGATTATATGCTTTCAATGACGACGTTTAGTTTAACAAGTTTTGCGATATTCACTTTCCCAGTTGAAATGATTAACGATAAGAATAATGGGTGGAGCCGTTCATTATTTAGAACGCCATTGAACCCTATCATTTATTATTTATGTAAGGTCATAAAGATTGTCATCATGTTTATGATTTCAATTGTCATTGTATTTTTAGTTGGCCATTTTGTAAAAGACGTGAATATGAGCGCACTAGAATGGATCATCAGTTTCTTTGGATTACTGTTTGGCGGAACTATCTTCTTAACACTTGGTATTCTATTATCTCAATTTAAAGATGCGCAAAAAGTCAGTACACTCGGTAATATTTTATATCTTGGTTTAGCAATGTTGGGTGGTTTATGGTTTCCAGTCGTGACATTCCCAGAATGGTTACAACCAATCGCGAAACTAACACCAACGTATAACTTTAAAAATATCGCAGCAGGACAATTTGAAGAAAGTTATCCATGGGAATCGATTGGGATTTTACTTATCTATGCTGTCATCTTTATAATGATAAGTGTATGGATGAGAAGGAGATCGGAAGTGATTTAATTGAAATGGAAACACATCAATTTGATGCAATACGGCACATCATTGATATTTTTAATTTTTCCTATAACGAGTATGTTGCAAACAGCATCACTTGAATGGAAATTGATGAAGCTATTATTTATTGTTCTGTATTTAATATCAGTCATCTACATGATGAATAGTAATAAGAATAAAAAGATATTCATTGCGTTTTGTATTGTGATATTAAGTATCACGATATTTATTCATTTTTGTAATCCTGGTAATATTTTATTCTATCTATTTCCGATTTCATATGTTCCTTATGCCTTAGGAAAGAATATAAATTCTTTATACGGTAGAATAACGCTGATTACTTTGTTGTTAAATTACGCTGTATTATTTATTCAAAGTCCTTCATATGGCATCGACTTATCACCGCATGTATTATTCATTATCATGATGATGTTCTCTATGGATTACTTCGCAGAGCAATCACGCAAGCAATATGAGATGAACATTAAGAATGAAAAGCTTGCGTTGCTTTCTACACAAATTGAACGTAATCGTATTTCTCAGGATTTACATGACTCACTCGGGCAGGTATTTAGTACGCTTGCTGTCAAATCTGAACTTGCGGTGAAATTGATCGATAAATATCCTGATATGGCGAAAGAGGAGTTACAGGAAATTCATTCACTATCACAGGAATCATTATATAAAGTAAGGTCAATCATTGAAGATATTAAATCGACTACAATTGAGGATGAAGTAACACAAGTTGAGAAAATATTGAATGATGCAAATATTGAAATTGAGAGAAAGGTTCATTACGAGTCTGTTAATGAAATTCAGCAGCATGAAATTAGTATGCTGATTAAAGAACTGATTAATAATGTTATCAAACATAGTGAGGCAACGAAAGTTCAACTTCTTATTGATCAAGTTGATAACATATTAAATTTATCATTGAGTGATAATGGTAAAGGATTATCAAATGGTATGAGTTTAAAAAGTATCGAAGCGCGAGCGCAGGCAATGGATGGTATCGTGAAAACGAAAAGCTTAAATCCAGGACTTGGCGTATATGTCACAGTAGAGGTGAAGTCATGAAATTACTACATGCAGAAGACCAAAGTATGTTACGTGAAGCAATGAAGAAACTGTTGGTGATTAGTGGTACGTTTGATGAAATTGTAAGTGTGTCGAACGGCGCAGAAGCAATCAATGCTATTGATGACTCATTTGATATTGCATTGCTTGATATTGAAATGCCTGAAAAGAGCGGATTAGAAGTGCTTGCATATATTCGAGAACACAAGTTAGATGTAAAAGTTATTATAGTCACAACATTTAAACGTCCTGGTTATTTTGGACGTGCTGTAAATTTAGATGTGGACGCATATGTATTAAAAGAACGCTCAGTAGATGAACTTACAGAGACGATTCATTCTGTCATGCAGGGGAAAAAAGAGTATAGTCCAGAACTTCTGCCTTTAATGCTCACTAAAAATCCATTAACTGATAAGGAGCAGGAGATATTAAAGTTAATAGGAGAAGGATTGACGAGTAAAGAAATCAGTCAAAAGTTATTTTTGAGTGATGGCACCGTCCGTAATTATACGAGCATTATTTTAGAAAAACTCGGAGCAGATAACAGAGTACTTGCATGGAAGATGGCAAAAGAATTGGGATTTATAGACTGAAGACTGTAAAAAATGCAGTCTTCTTTATTTTTAATTTAAATATAGACGATCATCTATATTCAATGTATACTATAAGTGGAATATAGACAATCATCTATATAAAGAGGTGAAACGATGGATTATGAATATTTGGCTAAGTTGTTGAAAGTATTATCAGATAAGAATCGTCTGGAAATTGTGGATTTACTGAGCTGTGGTCCGTTATGTGCATGTGATATTTTAGAGCATTTTGAATTCTCGCAACCGACGTTATCGCATCATATGAAACAATTGAAACAAAGCGGTATCGTAACGAGTTGGAAAGAGGGTACGAACGTGATGTACGCTAACAACTTAGAAGTCATCGAACAAATCGTCAATTTACAAAATCAAATTTTTGTACCACATCAAAATTGTGTGTGCAAAACAAATGAGGAGTGTTAATTATGGTAGAAATTAAATTATTTGAACCAGCGATGTGTTGTTCTTCAGGTGTATGTGGCCCATCTCCTGATCAGGAACTGATTCGAGTGAATGGTGATATTGAAAAGATGAAACAAAATGGAATTAAAGTATTACGTTACAACTTAACGAGCGCGCCGAATGCTTTTGTGCGACATGAAGCAATCATGACATTAATCAAAGATAAAGGTGAAGCGATTATGCCGATTACGATGATTAACGACGAAGTTGTCAAAACAGGTAGTTATATGACAACAGATGAAGTATTAGATATTATCGTAGTTCATGATTTACAAAATAACTGTTGTGCCCCTGGGGGTAACTGCTGTTAGGAGTGAAGTATCATGCAAAAATTTAATCCAGATGCTATACCTTTAACAAAATATTTATTCTTTACGGGTAAGGGTGGTGTCGGTAAAACATCAATTTCGAGTGCGCTTGCTGTCCATTTAAGTGAACAAGGCAAGCGAGTGGCACTCGTTAGCACAGACCCTGCGAGTAATTTGCAGGATATATTCGAAATGGACTTAACGAGCGAATTAACTCAAGTGCCATCATTACAAAATTTATATGTAGCGAACTTCGAACCTATTGAAGCGGCTGAAAAATACAAACAATCTGTCATCAAACCATATATCGGAGTTCTTCCGGAGTTTGCGATAAAAAACATGGAAGAACAACTAAGTGGTTCATGTACTGTAGAAGTTGCAGCTTTCAATGAGTTTACTGGCTTTCTGGCAAATAGAGATTATGCAGAACAATTTGATCACATTATCTTTGATACAGCTCCGACAGGTCATACGTTAAGGATGCTCGAACTGCCTGATGCATGGTATTCATTTATTGAATCATCAACGCATGAAGCATCGTGTCTTGGTCAACTTTCTGGTTTATCGGACAACAAAAAAATATACTTAGAAGCAGTTAATAAATTGAAAGATGCCAGTTTAACAACGATGATGTTTGTTGCTCGTGGTGATCAGCACAGCATCCAGGAACTAATGCGTGCAATGGATGAACTACGCGATTTAAATATTACGAATGACATGGTTATTATTAATGGTGTCATCGAAAATCCAACGAGTAATCTTGCGCGTCAAAAAGCGAATAGAGAACAAACGGTTCTAAAACAATTTGAAGATTTTTTAACTCAAGTGCCGACCTATTATGTACCTATGAAACAGTTTAATATTTTCGGGATTGAGGCGATGAAACAAATGTTCACTGATGACACTTCAATCAACAATCATGAAAGTGTTGTTTTAGATAAAGGGCATTCAATAGATGAACTCGTTAACAAAATGATCAAGGATAATAAACGTTTCATCTTTACGATGGGTAAAGGTGGTGTAGGTAAGACAACAATTGCTAAAATAATCGCGAAACGCTTAGCTAGGCAGGATAAGTTTGTCTTATTGGCAACTACTGACCCGGCAAATATTTGGTATGATACTGAATCAAACGACCAAATTACAGTGAATTATATTGATGAAGTAGAGGCATTAAGTGACTATGAAGCAGAGGTGTTAGCTGCTGCAGAACATCTTTCTCAAGATCAAATTGATTATATTAAAGAAGACTTACGTAGTCCTTGTACTCAAGAAATAGCGTTTTTCAGAGCTTTTAGTGATTTTATCGCAGACAAATCACATGATATTGTTGTAATTGATACAGCGCCAACTGGACATACATTATTATTGCTAGATGCTTCACAAAGCTATCATAAAGAGATAGAACGAAATACAGATGTATTACCAAGTTCAGTATCATCATTATTGCCGAGTATAACGAACAACGATTTAACTGAAATGGTCATTGTGACACTCGCTGAACCTACGCCTATTAAAGAAGCAGAGCGTTTGAAAGTAGATTTAGAACGCGCCGGTATCAATCAGCGTATGTGGGTCGTAAATAATACAATCGCTACACAAGCAGATACGCACGATATGTTTAATAGTAAAATTCAGGAAGAACGTAAACAAATCAATAAACTAATAGCACATCAGCCGTTTGTAGCGATACAACCTTATGATGTCAATATAGATGAGGTAGCAGCATTATGATAACAGCCATTGCGATTGCAATATTCTTAATAACTTTAACATTGGTCATCTGGCAGCCGAAGAATCTTTCAATTGGATATTCTGCTGTAGGTGGCGCCATACTCGCACTTATTTTTGGTGTTGTGGATTTCAACGATGTCATTGATGTAACGAACATCGTTTGGAATGCGACATTTACATTTATCGCAGTGATATTAATCTCGCTCATACTAGATGAAATAGGTTTCTTTGAATGGGCAGCATTGCATATGACGCATCTAGCAAAAGGGAATACCTTTAAAATGTTTGTTTACGTATGCATATTAGGTGCCATCGTTGCAGCATTTTTCGCAAATGATGGTGCAGCTTTAATTCTTACACCGATCGTGCTGGCGATGGTGCGTAACTTAAACTTCAACGAAAAGATGGTCTTTCCTTTTATTATTGCGTCAGGATTTATCGCTGATACAACAAGTTTACCGTTAGTTGTAAGTAACCTTGTGAACATCGTATCAGCTGATTATTTTGATTTATCATTTATGGAATATGCGAAACATATGTTTCTACCGAACATATTCAGTTTAATTGCAAGTATCACAGTGCTCTGGTTATACTTTAAGCGTAATATACCAGCAACATATGATAAGGATACGTTACGTCAACCGAAGTCAGCGATTAAAGATATGAAATTATTTAAGATGTCGTGGATTGTACTGGCAATCTTATTAATTGGATATTTAGTGAGTGATTTTATTAACTTCCCGGTAAGTATTATTGCATCACTCATTGCATTTATATTTATTATATTCGCAAGACAAAGTCCAGCTGTGAACACAGGCAAAGTAATTAAAGGTGCACCGTGGGCAATCGTCTTCTTCTCAATCGGCATGTATGTTGTCGTATATGGACTAAAGAATGTAGGACTGACAAGTTTACTCGCAGGTGTAATCGATAATATTACACAAACGAATTTATTTGGTTCAATTATAGGTATGGGCTTCTTATCAGCAATACTCTCATCTATTATGAACAATATGCCTACCGTATTGATTGATTCAATTGCAATTAAACAAAGCCAGGCATCAGGGGTGCTTCAAGATGCTTTAGTATACGCTAACGTTATCGGATGTGATTTAGGACCTAAGATTACGCCTATCGGAAGCCTTGCAACGTTACTCTGGTTACACGTATTAAGTGGTAAAGGTGTAAAGATTTCTTGGGCAACGTATTTTAAAACAGGCATCGTCATTACAATTCCCGTATTGTTTGCGACGCTTGTAGGACTTTATATATCAATGAGAATATTTGGATAAAAGGAGAATAATTATGACTAAAACAATCTATTTCTTATGTACAGGAAATTCTTGCCGTTCACAGATGGCAGAAGGCTTCGGAAAAGAATATTTACCAGAATGGAATGTATATTCTGCGGGAATTGAATCACACGGAGTAAACCCAAAAGCGATTGAAGCAATGAAAGAAGTAGGTATTGATATTTCAAACAATACTTCTGATGTAATTGATAAAGACATCTTAAATAATGCAGACTTAGTTGTAACATTATGTGATCATGCAAAAGATGTATGTCCGGTTATACCACCACATGTACGTACTGAGCATTGGGGATTTGAAGATCCTGCTGGACAAGACTGGTCAGTATTTCAGCGAGTACGTGATGAAATTGGAACACGTATCAAACACTTTGCTGAAACAGGTGAATAAAATGGAACTACCAAAGATCAGCAAACCAGCATTGCGTGCACTTGGTAGTATCAATGTGAAGACATTAGAAGACGTTACGAAATATAGTGAAGCAGAGTTATTAGCTTTACATGGATTTGGCCCAAAAGCCATTCGTATCTTAAAAGGAGTAATGGAAGAGCAAGGATTGAAATTTAAAGAAGAATAAATATATAGAAAATGCACCGTTCATTATTTGAACGGTGCAATTTTTTTGCCAATAGATATTTTTGTAAGGAATATCACACATTTTAATTATTTGCTTTCCCTCACGTTGGATAATATTAAAAAAACATTTTGGTATAGACACGAAAATTGAAATATAATTTCAAAAATATTTTTATTAATTTATTATTTATATTGAGAAATAATACAAACCAAAATATAAAAATATATAAAGAATTAATCTATTATTTAAATATAGTGAATGGCTACTTAATAAATGTTCTCTTTTTGATATTTTATTTCGTCACAAAATAGTTACAAAATATTCTGATAAATTAATTGTAAACGTTTACAATTAGGTTTAAAATAAAGTTGTGAAATAAGAAAGAGGTGATAAGGTTGAAATATAATTATGATGTCGCCATCATTGGCGGAGGTCCAGGTGGTTATGTAACGGCGATTAGATTAGCTCAATTTAATAAGAAGGTCATTTTGTTTGAAGGAAAAAATTTAGGAGGAACTTGCTTAAATATGGGATGTATTCCTTCTAAAGCAATGCTGAGGATTTCAGAGGTTATGTCCACAATTAAAGAAGCGGAAAAGTTTGGGATTATAACTAATGAAGTGAAAGTGGATTACTCCAAAGTAAAAAGTTATAAAGAAGATGTAGTGAAACAATTAGTAAATGGTGTTGGATATTTGCTTAAGAAGAATGGTGTTAAAGTGATAAATGAATTCGTAACAGAAATCAAAGATCATGATATTAAATACGCTGAAAATAAAGTTTCGGCAGAAAATATTATTTTGGCAACAGGATCTCAGCCTTTTATCCCTCCAATCGAAGGATTAAATAGTATTCAATATGATACGACAGACACTATTTTTACGTGGAAAACTTTACCTAAGTCACTCGTTATCATTGGTGGAGGTGTAATTGGAGTAGAAATGGCACAAGCGTTCGCACCACTTGGAGCAAAGGTAACACTTGTTGAGGTTGCTGATGATATTTTGATGACGGAAGATCAATCAGCACGTAAATTAGTAGAAAAACATTTAAAACAAGAAGGTATTACCATAATTACTAAAGCAAAAATCTCCAAAATAGAAAAAGACGAAATTACAGTTGGTAATGAAACAATACCGTTTGAAAAAATACTTATAGCCACTGGACGCAAAACAAATTTAGAACTTGCAGAGCAATTGGGTTTAGAGCTTAGTGAAAATAAAAAATTTATTGAAGTAAATGACTATATGCAAACTTCACAAAAACACATTTATGCCATTGGTGACATTATTCCAGGTTATCAACTTGCACATGCTGCAAGTCACGAAGGATTAATTGCCGCTGATTATATAGCTAATAATAACCATCACAAGTTAGACCAGACTAAAGTGCCACGTTGTGTGTATACAACACCTGAAATCGCTTCATTTGGCTTAAGTGAAGAACAGGCAAAAAAAGATTATGATATAAAAGTTTCAACTTATAACCTCGCTGGCAACGGTAAAGCAATTTCATATGGAGATTCTACGGGATTTGTAAAAGTAATCAGTGAAAAGAAATACGGTGAAATTCTCGGTGCAGTTATTTGTGGTGCACATGCAACAGAACTAATAAGTACTATCTTAGCTGTAAAAAATGCCGAAGGTACAATGGACGAATTAGCACATCAAATTTTTGCACATCCAACAGTTTCAGAATCAATAGGAGAAAGTGCTGAAGATTTCTTTGGATTAAGTATTCATCAGCCATAAAAAAGGGAGGAATAAACAATGGAAAAGGAAAAAGCACTATGGATTTATCGAAAAATGAATGAAATTCGTGAGTTTGAGGATGAAGTGCATAGAATATTCTTGACTGGTACGATTCCAGGTTTTGTACATTTATATGCAGGAGAAGAAGCAATAGCAGTAGGAGCTTGTGCAGAACTAAATGATGCTGACTATATCACAAGTACACACCGCGGACATGGACATGCTATTGCTAAAGATTGTGATATTTTAGGTATGATGGCTGAGATTTATGGACGTAAAGATGGATTAAATAAAGGGAAAGGCGGTTCAATGCATATTGCTGAAGTTGAAAAAGGTATACTAGGTGCCAACGGTATCGTTGGTGCCGGATTCCCACTTGCAAATGGTGCGGGTTTATCTATAAAAACATTGAAACAAGATGCAGTGGCAGTATGTTTCTTCGGTGATGGTGCATCAAATGAAGGTACTTTCCACGAAGGATTGAACTTTGCCTCAATTCTAAATTTACCTGTAATCTTTATTTGTGAAAACAATGGATATGGTGAGGCGACACCACATAGCTATGCCTCAGCGTCAGATACTGTTGCAGAACGTGCCTCAGCATATAATATGCCAGGTCACCATGTTGATGGTAAAGATGTTGTTGCAGTCAACGAAGTGATGATTGAAGCAGTGAAACGCGCAAAAGCTGGAGAAGGGCCGACATTAATTGAATGTAAGACTTATCGTAACTATGGTCACTTTGAAGGAGATGCGCAAAGTTATAAATCAGATAAAGATGAACTACGTGATTTAGATCCTATTGTCATCTTTAAAGAGCGTGCATTAAAAGAAGGCTGGATGACAGAAGAAGAAGCGAAAAAAATTGAAGATGATGCTAAAGCATTAGTTGAAGAAGCGGTTAAATTCGCAGAGAATAGTCCACTACCAGATGAATCTTCATTACTTGAAGATGTCTATGCAGATTAAGGAGGAATAATCATGACAAGAGAACTCACATTTATGCAAGCAGTTACTGAAGGAATCGACCAGGCAATGGAGAAAGATGAAACAGTTATTTTAATGGGAGAAGACGTTGCTGGTGGTAATACAATTGAGCATTTAGATGGAGATGAAGCGTGGGGCGGCGTGTTCGGCTTAACGAAAGGTATTGTAGGTAAATATGGTCGTGAACGTGTTATTGATACACCAATCGCCGAACAAAACTATGTTGGTGCGGGTGTAGGTGCCGCGGCAACCGGACTTAGACCGATTGTTGAATTAATGTTCAACGATTTCATTGGATATGCACTAGACGCATTACTTAACCAAGGTTCAAAAATGCGTTACATGTTTGGTGGTAAAGCAAAAATTCCTATGACGATGCGTACCGTGCATGGCGCAGGTGCTTCAGCGGCCGCTCAGCACAGTCAATCATTATATGGTATGTTCGGAGCAATTCCAGGTATAAAAGTAGTTGTACCATCCAACCCATATGATGCAAAAGGATTATTACTTGCCGCAGTTGAAGATGATAACTTAGTTGTATTTTCTGAAGATAAAACATTATATGGTATGAAAGGTGAAGTACCAGAAGAGTATTATACTGTTGAAATAGGCAAAGCAAAAATTGTAAGAGAAGGTACAGACCTTTCAATCGTTGCGATTGGTAAAATGGTACATGTAGCACTTGAAGTAGCGGATGAATTAGAAGGCCAAGATGTTTCAGTTGAGGTTATTGATTTAGTAACAGTAGCACCGTGGGATCAGGAGACAATATTGAATTCTGTAGAGAAAACAAATCGATTAATTGTAATAGACGAAGCAAATCCACAAAGTTCTACAGGTCATTCAATTGCAGCTGTTGTTGGTGACAAAGCATTTGATTATTTAGATGGACCTGTTAAAGTTATTACGGCACCACATACACCTGTTCCTTTTGCTGAGAACCTTGAGAAACTATACATTCCAAATAAAGATAGAGTGCTTAAAGAAGCAGCAGAAATTATTGATGATTTAAAATAATGCGAGGTGAAGTTAAATGAGTAAAAGAGTTGATATGCCGAAGCTAGGAATGACCATGACAGAAGGTACAATAGATGAATGGTACAAATCTGTAGGTGATGCTGTTAAGAAAGGCGAAGCATTATGTATGATTGCTTCTGAGAAATTAACGATGGATGTTGAATCTCCGGATGATGGACAACTACTTGAAATCACTGTTGAAGCAGGAGGTGTTGCGAAAGTTGGTGAGCAAATAGGACTTGTTGGTGCAGAAGGTGAAGAGAGCGATAACAAGCCGTCAGGAGACGATGAAGCACTAAGTGAATCTGGTGAACCCACTGATGAACGTCAAGCAATTAAAGATGCTGCAGAGAAATCAGATAGCTTTGAGCGTACTCACGATAAGGAAATTAATGAAAATGCAATTGAAGAAGAGGGTCATCCAACTGAGCAACCTCAACAATCTGATAAGAGAATATTTATCACACCGCTTGCTAAGAAAATAGCACAAGAAAAAGGTATAGATTATTCACAAATTAAAGGTACGGGTGGTAACGGACGTATCACAAAGCGTGATGTTGAAAATGCACCAGCTAAAGCGCAGACTGAGCAAGCAGCTCCAGCTGAAGTTCATGCCGTTGCCGAGAAATCTATTACACCGAAAAACTTAAGCCCAATGCGTAGTGCGATAGCTGCGAACATGATGAACAGCTTACAAACGACAGCACAATTAACATTACATCAAAAAGCAAATGCAGATAAACTATTTAAATTTAATAAAAAACTTAAAGCTGAAGTTAGTAATAGCGAACTAGATATTAAAGTAACTGTTACGGCATTGATTACTAAAGCTGTTGCATTGGCATTAAAAGAAGATGAAAAAATGAACAGTACTTATGATGAAGGCATTTTAACGAAACATGATGATGTGAATATCGGAATAGCAACTTCGCTTGACGATGGATTGATGGTACCGGTAATTCATGATGCAGGTAGTAAATCTATCGGTGACATTGCAGTGCAAATCTTAGAACTATCTGACGCAGCAAGAAACGGTAGTTTAGAGAATGAGAAGATGAGTGGCGGTACGTTTACGATTACAAATATCGGGACATCTGGTATTGAATATTTCACACCAGTGCTAAATGCACCTGAAGTAGGTATTTTAGGTGTAGGATCAGTGCAAAATGAATTAAAATTAGTTGATGGTGAAGTGAAAGAAACGAAAATCATACCGCTCAGCTTAACAATCGACCATCAAATTATTGATGGTGCAGACGGTGCAAACTTCTTAGCTACTTTAATCAAATATATTGAAAATCCATTTTTATTAGTACTATAAATGATGAGAAGCTTGAGACAGGTGGTCTCAAGCTTTTTTTTATAAAAATATTAAATGTAAGCGTTGACAGAAAGTGATTTTGGGAGTAAGATTAGTTTAAATTAAGCACATAGTTCACGGACATATTTTTTTACACCAAAATGGAACCGGTTCCAAAGGAGGAAATGGAATGGATTACAATCAAGTTTCAAAAGATATTCTAGCTGCTATCGGTGGCAAAGAAAATATCGATGCAATGGCACACTGTTCAACGCGTTTACGTTTAGCTTTAAAAGATGAGAGTATCGTAGACCAGAAAGCATTAGACAATATGGATGCGGTAAAAGGTACTTTCTCAACAGGTGGTCAGTACCAAATTATTATCGGAGCAGGTACAGTCAATACTGTATTTAACGAAATGAGCAAGATGACCGGTATGGATGCTGCAACGAAATCAGAAGTAGCGTCTAAATCTACGAAGAAGATGAACCCATTACAACAATTTGTTAAGATGCTTTCAGATATTTTTGTGCCAATTATTCCAGCAATCGTAGCTGGTGGTTTATTGATGGGGATTAATAACTTATTTACAGGAAAAGGATTATTTATCGAAGGTAAAACATTAATTGAAGCATATCCTAATTTACAAGGATTAGCAGACCTAATTAACTTGCTTGCAAATGCGCCATTCGTATTCTTACCTATCTTAATTGGTTTTAGTGCTGTTAAACGTTTCGGTGGTAATCCATACTTGGGTGCAGCACTTGGTATGATTCTTGTCCACCCTGGGTTATTAAATGCGTATGAATATCCTAAATTTATTGCTGCAGGTAAAGATATACCTTTCTGGGATATCTTTGGATTGCATATTGAAAGTGTTGGTTATCAAGGTCAGGTTTTACCGATTTTAGTGGCGAGTTGGATATTAGCGACAATCGAAAAGAACTTACGTAAAGTAACACCATCTTGGTTAGATAACTTAACAACACCATTAATTTCTTTATTTGTTACTGGATTCTTAACATTTCTATTCGTTGGACCGTTAACACGTACAGCAGGTACTTATTTAACAGATGGTTTAACTTGGTTATATGAAACTGGTGGATTTGTTGGAGCGATGATTTTCGGATTCTTCTATGCACCAATCGTTATTACAGGTATGCACCATTCATTTATCGCAGTTGAAACGCAGTTAATTGCAGATGCTGCGAAAACTGGTGGATCATTTATCTTCCCAATCGCTGCAATGAGTAACATAGCACAAGGTGCAGCAACATTAGCGGTATTATTCATCACGAAAAATGAAAAATTAAAAGGTATCGCATCTGCTGCTGGTATCTCAGCGTTATTAGGCATTACAGAACCTGCGATGTTTGGTGTAAACTTAAAATTAAAATATCCATTTATCGGTGCGATTATTGGTTCAGCAGCTGGTTCAGCATATATTGGTTTAATGCAAGTTAAAGCGACGGCTTTAGGTGCAGCAGGATTACCAGGATTTATTTCTATTAAAACGGGACAATGGACCAGTTATTTTATTGCAATGGCTATCGCTTTTGCAGTGTCAATGATAGTGACATTTGTCTTATCAAAAAGACAAAAATATAAAGAAGTTGAAGAAGCATAATTTATATCATTAATTCAATATAAAATATTAATAAGGCCAGGACGCGTTGTCCTGGCCTTATTTGTGCTGTTTACTCATAATCATAAATAAATCCATGTGCTAATAAATCACGTTCTGCATTATCGAGTATCTTTTCGGATTTAGCTGAGATTACATGTTCATGTATACCGTATGTGAGTTCTGCAAGCATTCTGCCGTTATCTTCGGTCATATCATTTGAGAATTCATAACAATCTTCTACAGAATTGAGCATCAGGTTCGCTGTAATTTTACCGTACACTGGATGATTGACGGATACATTATCAATCATTGCGCCATTTTCAACGATAATCGTTAATTCTTCTAACATTCTGCTATTGTCATGTTTTACGGTAATCGTACGTTTATATTTCTCACCTGTTTGAGGTGTCGCTTCAAAGATATATCCTTTCTTTGTCGCTTTAATGCCGATTTCTTCTTCACGCAATTTTGCAATATCCGAAACAATGATTTGCCTTGAAACATTAAATTGTTTCGCTAATGCAGCGCCTGGTATAGCAGCTGTACTTTCTTTAATCAGTTGTGCAATTTGTCGTCTTCTTTCCTCTGTTTGCATAGACTTTCACCTTTATGTTATTTGATTGATGACTTCTAAAAAAGTATTGATTTCTTCTTCTGTTGTTAATGTACTAAGTGATACCCGAATATATTGATGTACCGAGTAACTTTGCTTTGTAATCAATGTTTCTAAGCCTCTTGAATGCATTGTACCATGCCCACATGCAGTTCCGGTAGAGATTAAGATATTGTGTTGTGACAGTTGCTGCATGATATATTGTCCGTCTGTTTTATTGATAAGGATCGGAATAATATTTTTAAGCTGTGGTTCGAATTTCATCGGTACGTATAATGCTGGATCGAGCGTAGTAATAATTTTGTGATTGAATTGTTGTATCGTGTCTGATTGTTTATAGTCTATCAATGCTTGTGTCATCGCAACAAGTGACGGTACATCCACCGTGCCGTTTCTCATATGATGTTCGTGATGATAGAACGGATTGGTTATGCGCAATGCTTCTTCTCTAATTAGAAGGGCACCAATCCCTTTTGGACCGAAAAATTTATGTCCGCTAATTGAAAGTGACGTTACATATTGCGTTGGAATCCTTAACTTACCAGCTGATTGCACTGCATCAATGTGAAATGGAATATTAAATTGATTTGTTAATTTTCCTATTTGCTCAATTGGAAAGATATAACCTGTTTCAGAACTAACATGAACACAGCTTACACATGCTATTGTTTCATGATATTGCTGTATAAATTGTTCTGTCAGAGTTAGATCAATCATGCCAGTTTCATCTTCTGGGAAGTAGTGTATGTCGTAACGAGCATGTTCGTGTAACGCTGCATAGACAGATGGATGTTCAAATTTAGACGTAAGTATGATTGTCTTATTTGATTCATGATAGAGATAATTGTTTAAAGCCATTTCGTTTGCATGAGAGCCACTGGTCGACGTTACAAGTGTAAAGTTATCTGTAAAGTATCCGTTCAGTGCATTCTCGCAGTTGTGTACGATATCTTTAACCATATCGCCACCACTATGCAAACTCTCAGAATTATAATAAAATTTTTGATTTGTATCAAAGTAACGTTGCATTGCACTCGCTGACATAGGTGATGTTGCAGCATAATCTAAATTTATCATCGAATTACCTCTTGTAATTTTATTGTTTATGTGACAATATAATTGTAAAACTAATGTAAATATATTGTAAAGGTGTTTTTTATGTATGATGTAATTATTGTCGGTGGTGGTATTAGCGCACTCAGCCTGTTAAGATATCTTCCGAAACACTATAAAGTTGCTGTCGTGATGGAGAACAATGCTTCTTCGAGTGTTATGGCACAAGGTGGCATTGCGTCATCTTTATTTGAAAGTTCGATTGAAAGTCATGTGCAGGACACATATACCGCTGGATGCAATTACGGAGATATTGATGTTATTCGTAAGATGATTGAAACGGGAAATCATGTTGTTCGGGATTTAATAAATAGAGGTATCGAGTTCGATCAAAAATCAGGATTGTTTGATTTAGGTATGGAGGGCGCGCATGCTGTACCTCGCATCTTTCATATGAATCATGATCAGACAGGACAATCTCTTTGTGCTTTTATGCGTTTGCAACTTCAACCACAAGTTGAAATGATTTATGGGCGTTTAACGGCATTACATAAAGATGTATATGGAAAGGTTTGCGGTATTTCAGTAGATGATAAAATATTACCGGGGCAATTTGTTGTACTTGCCACCGGTGGATATAGTGGTATGTTTCAACCTGCCTCGAACCCGAGTGTATCTGGTGTGTATGCACAAATGCTCGCACTACTTTCAGGGTGTACATTACGTGACCTTGAAATGATACAGTTTCATCCGACGATGCTTACGATTGATAATAAAGCAATCTGTCTCGTCTCTGAAGCAGTAAGAGGTGCTGGTGGCGTATTGGTGAATGAACATGGTGAAGCAATTATGGCAAAGTATTTGCAGCGTGATCTGTCACCACGGCATATTACGAGTTACGAAATATTCAGTCGCATACAAAATGGAGAACGCATTTATTTAGACATTTCAAACATACGCAATTTTGCACAGCAGTTTCCATTCATTCATGCACAGTGTGAGCAATTTGGTTTATCGGAACGCATTCCTGTTGCACCGGGTGCACATTACACGATGGGTGGTATAGCAGCAGATGTAAATGGTGCGACAGCAGTAGATAACTTATTTGTAATTGGTGAAGCAGCATGTACTGGTTTCCATGGTGCGAATCGACTTGCAAGTAACTCACTGCTGGAAGGGCTTGCGATGGGGAAATTGCTGGGAGACACATTGATAAATAAAACGTTAACCCCACCAGGCAGAATTTTTTCTACTGTAAATATTCAATATAATAGTGATTTTGATCATGAATCATTTATGAAGTATGTAGGTATCGTAAGGGATACTGACAGCTTAAACAAATACTTAAGCACGCTTAATTCAAATGATACTTTAACAGTATTTGCACGCCTTATTGCAGAATGTGCGATAAATCGAACTTCAACACTTGGTGCACATGTGATAAAGGATAAAGATATATCAGACAGCGATAAAACAAATATCGTAAAACATTTAAATGGAGGAACAACTGTTGAATTTAATTCGCTTAGAACAAAAGTTACGTGATTTTATGGATGAAGATTTATCATATGGAGATCTATCATCAGCTATCTTTGATAACAATACAACTGGCACGATGCAACTGATTGCTAAAGAAGATGGCTATTTTTGTGGTGAAGATGTTATCTTACGAGGGTTTAATATTTTAGATAAGTGTGATGTCGTTTGTTTCAAACATGATGGGGATACGTTACATAAGGGTGAGGTTATTGCTAAAATCTCTGGAAAAGTAAAGCATCTATTACAGGCAGAGCGTACTGTATTAAATATGATTCAACGTATGAGCGGGATTACGACAGAAACGAAAAGGTATATGGAGAAAATAGCACATACGTCAGCTCAAGTGACAGATACACGTAAAACAACACCGGGACTTGGCATGTTTGAAAAATATGCAGTACGTATTGCAGGTGCCAGCAATCACCGTAGAAATCTTAATGACGGAATCATGTTAAAGGATAATCACATTGCATTTATGGGGTCGATTGAAGCAGCAATGCAAAGTGCAAATGCATTGCGTGGTCATATGGATAAGATTGAAATTGAGATAGAAGATGAAGAAATGCTTAAAGCAGCAATTAAAGCTCAGGCCGATATCATTATGTTTGATAATTGTACGCCGGAATTTATTAAAGCGCATATTCATCTTGTGCCAGATCATATTATTACAGAAGCATCTGGTGGCATTAATATCGACACGATCAAAGCGTATGCCGAAGCAGGTGTCGATTATATTTCAGTTGGTAAGTTATTTCATGGTGCCAATGCACTCGATATTTCAGGAAAGGTGGATATCAATGATTGATTTATTAAAGTCAGGACAAATCCCTGAACAGTATTTACAAATGTCGAAAGAGGCGCTTGAAGCAAGGGTGAAAGAAGTAAAAAGTTTGCTTGGAGATGATTTATTTATTCCTTGTCATCATTATCAAAAAGATGAAGTCGTACAATTTGCTGATGCAGTAGGTGATTCGTTAGAACTTGCAAATATTTGTAAGACGAATACAGCGAAGTTTATCGCATTTTGTGGTGTACACTTTATGGCAGAAACTGCTGATATGCTGACAAATGATGATCAGATTGTATTGTTACCAGATTTAAGAGCAGGTTGTTCGATGGCAGATATGGCGAATATCCATCAGGTGGAACGTTGTGACGCATATTTAAGAGCTGAATTTAATATCGACTGTCTACCACTGACTTATGTCAATTCTACAGCAGCAATTAAAGCGTTTGTCGGTAGGAAAGATGGAGCATGTTTAACAAGCGGTAACGCACATAAAGTAGTGAGTTGGGCACTTCTGCAGGATGAAATCATACTCTTCTTACCAGACCAGCATTTAGGACGCAACACAGCATATGATTTAGGTGTTCCGTTAGAACAGATGGCAATCTATGATCCGATTCAAAATAAACTTGAATATGATGGTGAAATGAGTGACTTACGTATCATCTTATGGAAAGGGCATTGCTCAGTGCATGAGAAATTTACGGTGCAAAATATTGCCCAAGTAAGAAAGCAGCATCCGGATATGCGCATTATCGTTCATCCTGAATGTACTTTTGAAGTGGTTCAGCAAAGTGATGATGCAGGATCTACACGAAAAATCCTGGAAGAAATTACGAACGCAGCACCTGGCTCTAAGTGGGCAATCGGTACAGAAATGAACTTAGTTAATCGCATTATAAAGCAAAATCCAGATAAAGAAATCATCTCACTTAATCCATTTATGTGTGCATGTCTGACGATGAATCGTATCGACTTACCACATCTTGTATGGTGTCTCGATAAGATAATAGAACATAACTTCGAAAACCAGATTACAGTAGATCATGAAACGACGACCTATGCTTTAAAAGCATTAGATAAAATGTTATCTCTGCAGTAATCGTTATAAATGTAATAAATCTATAAATGCATTATAATAAACATAATGTTGAATGGAGGAATTACAATGAATAAATGGGTAAAAAGAGGTTTAGTAGTCGGCGCATTAACAGTTGGTGCCGTACAAGGCGTTAAATATTTAGAGAAAAACGAGATGGTTAAAAAACGTCTGAATGATTTAAAGAACGTTAAAGAATATAACGACTTACGTAAAGCGATTATGGAAGTTGTTCATGCATTTAACAACAACAACGCACCACGTCTAGAACAACAATTCCAGAACAATGATTTTGTTACTGATCAGACTGAACCGACAAATAATGTGCAGGAAGAAACGATTGGTGAAGCGGTAAAACGCGTGTTAGATACACCAGTTGTAACGAATTTAATCGGCGATAAAGCAGATATCGATATGATGAAAGATTTAATCGATGAAACAGCTGAAGTTGAAAAGCTAATCAGAAGCTGGTTTAACTAAAAAGATTGAGACAAAATTTTGTCTCAATCTTTTTATATTTCCAGTCTATAAATATATTGTTCACCTAAAGCGCCCTCAATGCGACGACCTGTATCTTCGAAGTCAACACGTTCATATAGTTTTTGTGCTGGGATATTGGCATGGTTTACACCAAGAACAATAGATTTGACATGTGTAAAATGTTTCCTAATGTAAAACGGTAATTGCAGCATTGCATGTTTACCATGCCCTTTTCCGCTATATGAATGATCCATAATCAGACTAGTAAGCAGTAAAGATTGTTTTTCATCTGTATACTGAAATCTTCTATCAGTACGATGCAATAAGAAGAAACCAATCGGCTGATTTCGATTAATAATCACGACACCATGTACATTATCGTTTATTTCTTCGATACTATATTCTGGTAATTGTGTATACTTTAAAGCTTCAGCTGGTTGATAGAATTGCCTTAATCTCTCTTTGTACTGCTCATCATATGGAACCAATTGAACCATCTTTGCACCTCGAATGACAATAAATTTTTATTATTACTTTTTTTACTATATTATTAATATAACAGAATTTTTTATGAGGTGAAAAGATGTTTATCAAAAGTATTGCATCAAATTTTAAGCCACATGAAGCAACACCTTACTATATGAAAATCCCTGCGATAAAAAAATTAGAACGTATTGATTTAACCAATCCAGTAACTATCATCGTCGGAGAAAATGGAACAGGGAAATCAACTTTAATAGAAGCGATTGCAGTGAATTATGGGTTAAATCCAGAAGGCGGAGGCAAGAACTTTAACTTTGCAACGAAACATTCACATGCAGGACTATATGAAGAAATAAGACTTGGAAAGATGGGTGTACCGAGCGATACATTCTTTTTACGTGCAGAAGGATTTTATAATGTGGCAACTGAAATTGAGCGGCTTAATGCCATTGACGGTAGACTGCTCAACAGTTATGGTGGTAAAAGTTTGCATGATCAATCCCACGGTGAATCATTTCTAGCGTTACTTAAATATCGATTTCGAGCGAAAGGTTTATATATTTTAGACGAGCCTGAAAGTGCTTTATCACCGATGCGTCAAATGTCGATGATTGTTAGGATCAATGATTTAGTAAAGCGTGGTGCGCAGTTTATTATCGCAACGCATTCTCCAATTATTATGGCGTATCCAGGTGCTGATATTATTCAGTTAAATGATGATGGATATGAACGAATTGATTACAGAGAAACAGAACATTATATCGTTACAAAGGCATTTATCGATAAACCAGAAAAGATGATTGAGACTTTATTAGAATAGTCTCAATCATCTTTTTATAATGTGATGATTTCTTCTTTTAAACTGAGGTCATGACTTGTTAATATTTTCTTACATAGAGAATCTTTACTTACGTTATTAATCCAGAGTAACGCCTTCTTTAAATCATAGTGATTCATCACATGAGCTGGAATAATAATATCTTCATAAGATGCATTGACCAGTGCAGCATCACTCGTGATTAAAATATATTCTCCGGCACTATTCATTACTTTCACCATAAATAAACCAACGCTGTGACCTGGAGCATGGATGAGCTGTACTGTCTTATCTCCGAATAGATCATATGATTGGCCACTTGGGCCAATGCCCGTTTGGTCAAACTCAAAGCATGTTAAATCTATATCATTCCATAACTTTTGAAGATAACGCATTACACGTTTATTGGATTCTAATATTTCTTCACGACTTGCAAATATATATTTGGCATCTTTAACCTGACGAACACCGCTTACGTGATCGCTATGTAAATGTGTAAGTAACACATAATCTAAGTCGCCTGGTAGTATTCCTCTTTTACTGAGTTGCTCGTCTATCGATTGTCCTTCAGGTAATGTAGCGCGATGAATGAGTCGCTGTAATCCCAACTCTTTATGTTCTTCTGTGCGCACGCGTTTATGCCAGCCTGTATCAACAAGTATTAATCCTTTCGGGTGTTCAATCAGGAAACATGCGATAGGATATTGTTTGCGGTTTTTCTTACATGAAATAAATCCAAGCTTTGTAAGTGGATTTAGGGATTTAGTCTGTGTCGTAACGGTGCGATCGACAGTAATAAACCCTGTCTGAATAACATGTATACTAATTTTTGACACGTAAATCCCTCCGTTCCAGTTAATGTTACAACTAGCGTATCATATTATTTATAAAATAGTATTCCTTTATTGTTACAAGTTGTTAAAGATGTATAAAAAAAGATACTCTAAAAAGAGCATCTTATTTTATCGGACCATCGACATCTTTAAAATTATCGATGCCGAATGGAAATACATTATTTTTTATATTTGTTTTAAGTTCCTGCAGTGAAACGAGTGCGAAATTGGTTAACTGCAATGGATAGTTATATCGCTTCGTACTATCTAAGAACATGTCATTATTTCTTAAAAACCATTGTCCTGTATTCGATTTGACATAATCCATATCCAGGTCGATATATGTAATGTTGCCTTCATCATCCATTTGGCAAGGTGTTGAGATATTACAAAAAATCTTAACAGGTTTATATTGTTCATCGATTGAAATTGATACCGTATATCCATGATATTTAGAAAGAAAATGAAGCGTATCGTAATCAAGTAAATATGCTTCGTCTTTAATGAAATGTTTTAATAGAGAATTTTTTTCACATACTACAAAAAAGTAATGTGGTGTTTCAGAAAGTAATTTCCCTTCTACTTCTACGTGAGGTCTATCTGGATATTTATGTGATTTTATCTTTACTGTATTCACTATCTGGACCTCCTAATTTAATGTGTAGGTTTATTATAATATGAAATCGTTTTCCATGCATTGATTTCAACAGTTCTCTTTAATAATGTCATAAATTCGAGAAATTTTAAACCGTAACTCTATATATTCTCTTAAACCTTACATAATCTTTAAAGTGTTGTAACATAACTGTACTGAATATTCGTTATGATAAGTTTAACAAATCAATGGGGTGGGTTATGGGACGTTTATTAGAAATATTTTTAGTAGCACTAAAACTTGGCGTGACGAGTTTTGGAGGACCGGTTGCGCATCTTGGTTATTTCCGAGTTGAATATGTCGAGAAAAGAAAATGGCTAAGTGATAAAGTATATCAGGATCTTGTCAGTCTATGTCAGTTCCTGCCTGGGCCAGCATCGAGTCAGGTCGGTATCGGTATTGGTTTAATGCGTGGAGGGATACTCGGCGCAATATTAGCCTTTTTAGGCTTTACATTACCGTCAGTCTTTGTCCTGATTGCGTCAGTGTACTTTATGAAGGCACTCGATATGGATCTGGATTTTATAAAAGGGTTACTCATCGTTGCAATTGCCGTCGTTTTGCATGCATTAGTTGGTATGGGTAAGACCACTTTAAATAATTTAACAGCAATCATGATCTTTTTACTCAGTTTAGTCACTGCACTTGTATTTCCAACAGCATTTACGCAAATCTTAATTATTATCACTTCAGGATTAATTGGTATGTTATTGTATAAAGTTGAAACGAAAAAAGATGCGCCCATCTCTATTCAAGTTTCGAAATCAATGAGTATTGCAGCATTAATACTACTTGTTATTTTAATGATTGGACTACCGATTATTGCCCAGGTGATTAATAATGAATGGCTACATATGTTTGATAGATTATTTCGCGGAGGATTACTGGTATTTGGTGGAGGTCATGTCGTATTACCACTGTTACAAAGTGCCTTCGTACCGGATATGATGGATATCGATACATTCCTTGCTGGATATGGCTTAACACAGGCGATGCCTGGTCCATTGTTTACCTTTGGTTCATTTGTTGGCGCAAGTTTATTTGGTGTAATAGGTGGACTCGTCGCAATGGTAGCAATCTTCTTACCCGCCTTTTTATTAGTGATCGGAACTTTGCCATTCTGGGCTGTTATTCGTGAGCATCGATTGATGAAACAGGCATTAAAAGGAATTAATGCGGGTGTTATCGGTATTTTAGGAGCTGCATGGATAAATCCTATTATCATGCATACTGTAACACATTGGATGGATGTTGTATTTAGTTTAATACTTTTTGTTTTATTATATTTTGTAAAATTGCCGCCGTGGGTTATCGTAGTGCTCGGTATTATTATTGGATTTGTATTTTATAGATAAGTGCACAATTTATATTGTGTGCTTTTTTTGTGGTAGTAGAGTGGTTGCTTAAATGATACAATAAGTAAGTAATTTACAAAGAAAAAAGGTGATAGCATGAGATTTACCTGGGCAGATAGTCATCCATTGATGGCCGAATATTATGAGAATGAATGGGGTATTGCATCGCATGATGATGCGTATCTCTTTGAAATGCTTGTTCTTGAAGGTATGCAGGCAGGTCTTTCATGGCTGACAATATTGAAACGCAGGGAAGGCATACGTGCTGCACTCGATCAATTTGATTATCATAAAATCGCAAATTATAATGCAGATGATTTTAATCGGCTGATGAAGTCAGATGCGATGATTAAAAATAAATTAAAGATTGGTAGTATCATTAATAATGCGCAGAAATTTATTGAGATTCAGCAGGAGTTTGGTAGTTTTGATCGATACATATGGTCATTTACAGACTTTAAACCAGTGGTTACATATTTTGAAGAAGAAAGTTTAGTGCCTGCAGATAACGCTTTATCTCAACAAATTAGTAAAGATTTGAAGCAACGTGGTTTTAAATTTGTCGGACCGGTAATAATTTATGGATTTTTAGGTGCAATAGGTATCATTCAAGATCGATTACGTTAAAGAGGTGTTATATGGATAGTAATGAACTTTTTAGTGAAAAAGTAGAACAGTATCGGAATTCCAGACCTAAATATGCTTGTGCGTTAATGGATTATATGAAAGAAACTTTTTCAATTGATGAGACGACAACGATTGCTGATATCGGCGCGGGGACTGGTATATTCACTGAACTATTACTGGATTTAGGCGCAAAAGTTATTGCGATTGAACCGAATAGTGCGATGGCAGCACAACTCCGTCTGGCACTAAAGTGTAAAGAACTTGAAATACATGAACGACCAGCAGAAAGTACAGAAATTGAATCTCATACCGTTGATATGATTACTGCAGCACAAAGTTTTCACTGGTTTGATCAAAATGCGTTTAAATCAGAATGCAGAAGAATATTAAAAGGGAATGGCCCGGTTTGTCTTGTCTGGAATACGCGTATAGAAGAAGCACCGATTAATGTAAAGACCGCAGAAATTTATTCAGCGTTCTGTCCAAACTTTAAAGGATTTATCGGTTATGGTGGTGGGGTACAGTATTCTGAAGAAAGTATCTCAGATTTTTTTGAAGGTCAATATGATAAGCAGTCATATCAATTTCCATTAACATATGACAAACAAGGATTTATCGATCGTGCGTTATCCGCATCGTATGCTTTAGTGGAAGGCGATAGACAATATGATACGTTTGTAGAAAAGTTAGCGAACCTGTTCGATGCGTTCGCTGAAGATGGCAAAGTAATCGTGCCAAATGAATCAGTACTTTATTACGGAACAATATAAATTTACATCTAATATTTATAATAAAAAATAAACACACTTTATCAGTTCAATAGATAAAGTGTGTTCTTTTTTAGTTATTTTGTTCTGACTAAAATTAATCTCTCTTTATGGACACAGCTAATCCTAAACAAATAATCGCAAATAAGATTGATAAATAAGGCGCAACAGACAAAGAGAATGTTTCTACAATAATACCACCAATTAACGCACCAAATCCGATACCCGCATTTAATGCTGACATATTCCATGCCATGATAGTACTTGAATCACCTTCTACTTGCTTTATGATACCGATTTGAATGGCTGGGTTTGTTCCCCATTCAAAGATATTCCAGACAAGCATCACGAATAGTAATACGAAGTAAAATGGTAAAGCGATATTAAAGAAAAATAATGATAGCGTAAATACAGATAAGGCGATAATCAACCATTGCTTACTACCAATTTTATCTGCCATCATCCCACCTAAACTTGTTCCCGCAATACTACCTAAACCACAAACAAATAATAGAATAGAGACGTGTTGCAGCGTATACCCATGACTGATCATTAACGGGCTAATATAAGTAAACACGATATAGTTTGAAGCTAATATAAAGAATGTGATACCAATATATTTTGCAGCTTCTTTAGGATACAGTAGTTTTGAATGTTTGTTTTCATCTTCTGCTTGTACATTAATTTTATTTGGTAACTGAAGCATTAAGAGGATGGTTGCAATAATACTTACTATAACAATCATCCAGAATGTCGCACGCCAACCGAACATTTCTCCGATTTTTGTGCCGAGAGGTACGCCAAATACATTAGCGCCACTAAATCCGATGTATACAAGACCTAACATTTTCCCGCGTTCTTCAGGTCTGCTTAATACTACGGTTAAAGCTAATAATTTCACGACAATGATACTCGATGCCGCAGAAGCGATAATCCGTCCGATGACGATGACAGTAAATGTATCCCCAACCGCATTAATCGTATTTCCGATAATAAAGATAATCATGCTGATGAGCAATATCCATTTCGGATTATATCTTTCGGTAAGTTTCACGAGGATTGGACCACAAATAGCAACCGTAAAAGCGTAGATAGTGACTAATTGACCGGTCAGTGATTGATTAATATTTAAATCATCACTGATAAGCGTTAAGATACCTGCAACTACGAGTTCCACCATTCCAACAACAAAGATGCTAAGTATAAAAGTAAATAATTTAAGGCGTGTCATAATAGATCCTTTCAATATAGCGTGCATTAGAAATTATATCAGTAAAAATAAAAAAGTACATCCTTATGTTATCAGATGAATAATTATGATAAACACTATACAATAAAAGAGAGGTGAGCATCATGGGAGCAATACTTTCATTTATTGGTGATATATTTGCAGCAATAGCAACAAGTCTATTACAACAAACAAAACAAAGCGAGGAGCATGACAATGAATTATAATGAACAAATCGATTTAGTATTTGAACAGTTTGAGAATGGGGATATTGAAGAGGCGACAAAATTATTACAGGAAATTGGAAATCATATCAATCCAGGTGATGAAGATTACGCGGACTATCAATTAAATGCGGCATATATTTATGCAGCAGATAATCACTTTGATAAAGCACGCGAATCATTAAATAACTTATTAAATTCTGAAGATGCAGAAGAACAACAAATGGCATATCATCAATTAGGATTAGTAGAAAGAATGGATGCAGAGTTTGATCAGTCGATTGCATACTTTAAGAAAGAAGCTGAATTAATCGATGCTAACTTTAGTGATGATACGATTAAACAATCTGTAAATTTATACGAGTTAGGATATGTACAATTATTAAATAATCAATATGATGAAGGGAAAGCGTCACTTGAAGCATCTTTAAAATTAGCTGAACAGTCAGAAGATGATTTAAGTATTGCGATTTCTAACCGTGCATTAGGTGAATTATATGCTGCACAGGAAGAGATGGATAAAGCTAAATCTTACTTCACAGAAGCGAAACGCTATTTCCGTAAAGATGGCGATGATATGGGTGTTGCTGAAATTGAAGCTTTAGAAGCGGCAATTTTCTAAAAATTCATTGTCAAAAGCGTTATAAAAGGTCATAATGATAATGAAAAGGTTTTCATAATGGTTGACGAGGAGTGATTGGCATGATTCAGGAACTAACAAAAGAACAACTTCAAGATGCTGTGGATCGAATTGCTGAGATTTATTTAACAAATTTCGAAGATGCGAGAAGCCATAAAGAAATGGTTGCAAATATTTTAAAATACAGTGAAACACCAGGATTTAAAGCATTGATTAGTCATCAGTTTGGTAATATCAATGGTTATTTGTATGGCTATCCGAGTGAAAGTAAACAATTTTATCGTGAATTAATCGATCGATATTTAACAGCTGATGAGAAAGAGAAATTAAATGGTGCATTTGAGATTCTTTCAATCGCTGTTGATAAGAGTAGCAAGCATAGCGGTATAGGAACGAAGTTACTTGCAGCACTTCCTGCAGGTAAATATTATTTAACAAGTGATGTACATGATATCGTTGCGAATACATTCTACTATAAGAATGATTGGCAACTGTTAAAAGGTAATATGCATTTACATCCAAGTATCCCTGATAAAAATTTATATTACAAAGAAGTAAAATAAAACTGTATACCCAATCGAAATTATCGATTGGGTATTATTATGGTCTTTATTATTCGAATATTCAAAAAAATGAATGTTTTGAAATGGTATTTACACAGTAATTTTAGTGTGTTAATGTATAAATATTAATTTTTGTGAATAAAAAATGGAGGAACGTAATGGAACAATATGATAAGAAGACCTGGAAGATAGGTCAGCTGAAATTTATTATTTTAAGTATTATCGGTATATTTTTATTTTTAACACCACTACAAGTTGATGGTAAGACGAGTTTGCCTGTGGCTGTACTTGCCAAGTGGTTTTTAAATGTACTGGGTAATACAACACCAACATTGATTTATAGTGTAATTATGATTTCGATATTATTTACATTTTATTTTAGTTTTATTAGTAAACCTAAATCATCTTATATTAATACTTTATTTAATGTGAATTGGATATGGTGCATTGTTAGGTTAATAGGTGCAGTATTTGCAACGATTGTTTATTTTAAAATGAATGTTCCTTTTGTTGATACAGAAGCCACAGGACAATTAATTTATTCTGGGTTATTGCCAACTTTAATTGCAGTCTTTTTCTTTGCAGGTCTGTTTTTACCATTTTTAATGGATTATGGTTTACTTGAATTTTTAGGACCGATGTTCTCAAAAGTAATGCGTCCGTTATTTACATTACCGGGACGTTCTGCAGTAGATAATTTAGCTTCATTTATCGGAGATGGTACAGTAGGTGTAATGATTACGTCGAAACAATATGAAGGGAATTTCTTTACACGTCGAGAGGCGACTGTTATTGCAACATCATTCTCAGTTGTATCGATTACGTTTGCGATAGTAGTGTGTGATCAAGTAGGGTTAATGAATCATTTCTTCGCCTTTTACGGGACAGTTATCGTATCATGCTTAATTGCAGCGATGATTATGCCACGTATCTGGCCATTATCAAAAGTGCCAGATCAATATGCAGATGGCAGTACAGAAATTATTGATGAGACGACACCTGAAGGACATACGATTGTAAGTTATGGTTATCACAATGCGACAGTTAAAGCGATTAAAGCACCAGGATGGAAGCTGTTCTGGTTATCAGGGGTGAAGACTGTTGGGGATATGTGGTTTGCCGTATTACCTGTTGTAATGGCAATCGGAACATTAGCAACGATTGTCGCAGAACATACGAAGTTCTTTACATATATAGGGCTGCCGTTTGTACCTTTACTTAATTTATTGCAAATACCAGACGCAGTTGCTGCATCTGAAACGATATTAATTGGATTTGCAGATATGTTCCTGCCTTCAATTTTAATCTCAGATGTAAAGTCAGATTTAACACGTTTTATCATTGGTGCACTCAGTATTTCTCAATTAATCTACTTATCTGAAGTAGGTGGGGTAATTTTAGGTTCTAAAATACCGGTCAGCTTACCGAAGCTATTTGTTATCTTTTTGATGAGAACGATTATATGTCTTCCAATTATTACGCTTATGGCACATTTAATCTTCTAAGGTATAAAATCAAGCCCGAACTGTTTAAGCAGTTCGGGCTTCTTTTTATAAACATTCATATATTTCTACCGACTCAAGTGTATGTTTAGTATCAACTGCAAACCAAATGGCATTCCAATCCTCTTGACTACGTTCAAACGCTGTGCGTGCTTCGTAATCAGCTATTGAATTGTAGAAAATATCTAGTACGATTGTCGTAGTTGTATCATTTGTTTGTCTATACATTTTAATATCAGTACTCGATGGCGTTGAATTAAATTTAGGATCCGCAGATACTTGAAACTTATGCATCAGTTCAGGTAGATATTCATTTTTAGTTGTGTAGGTGAATACAACTTTAATCATTTACTAACCTCTGTTTCAAGCTTTGCAATTACTATTTCTGAACCTAACATCGGTGAGTCCTGTTTCTCAGATTCTGACTTATTACCGCGTTGTACGTGTGCTTTTTTAAATGCATCACTTGTTTTCCATGCTTCGAAATCTTCTAAAGTTTCCCACCATGTGTTTACATGTAGTTCGTCATATTCATCTAAATTCTGAATTGACCAAGTTTCGATTTTAGTAAATCCTTTTAGCTCTGTAATGTCGCCACCTTTAGTAAACATTGGTGCCATTTTTTCAGCAAAACCTTTTTTCATTTTAATTCTATTTGTTACGATATACATTATTTTACATCCTTATTTTTTAATTGGGTTTGTCGCCCAGATTTGAGTGTGTTTAACAAATGTACGTCGATTTAATTTTAATTGGCTCACAATAACTTCAGCAATATCTTCAGGGTGTGTCATTGATTCAGGTTCAAGTGACGGTTCACCGATTAAGTCTGTTAGCACTGCTGAAGGGTGAATAAGAAATGTACGGATATTATGCGGACGCATTTCTCGCATAAAGCTATCAGACATACCAGAAAGTGCAAATTTTGTAGCTGAGTAAGCACTTGAATTGGCATTAGCATTCACTGCTGACATAGAGCTCATATTAACGATATCGCCTTGACCTTGTTTAATCATGACTGGTGCTACTTCCTGCATAAAGCGGAATGGACCGTATACATTTGTCTGGATGAGCTCATCTAATAATGCTTCTGATGTTTCTAAGAAAGGTGCATTTTTCATTACACCTGCGTTATTTACTAATATATCAATTCGCTCAAATGTTTCAAGAACATGTGCGACACATGATTTTATATCTTCTGCATTTTTATTATCACAAACAATTGCTGTCGTATCGATGTCGTATTGATCGAGTGTTGTGATAGCTGATTCTAACTTATCAAAGTTACGTCCGGTAATTGCGATATTTACGCCTTCCTGTGCTAAAGCTTTCGCAATTTCAAGACCGATACCACTAGAACCACCTGTAATTAAAGCAACTTTTCCTTTTAATTGTTCCATTGTATTGCCTCCTTTATCTTCACGTTTATAGTAACAAAACTTGGTGGAAAGAGGATAGTAATATGAATGATGATGCTTATTAAAGAAGGCGAGTGGTGGAATAGGTGCTAGTGTATGTCATCTTTTCCGGATACTCGTACTATCCGGAAAAGACAGGCGGAAAATAGGTGAGAGATGTGTCATCTTTTCCGGATAATCGTACTATCCGGCAAAGACAGACGGAAAATAGGTGAGAGATGTGTCATCTTTTCCGGATACGCTTACTATCCGGCAAAGACGGGCGAAAAATAGGTGAGAGATGTGTCATCTTTTCCGGATACGCGTATTATCCGGCAAAGACGGGCAAAAAATATAATACAAATAAACATAAAAAGAGGCCGTATATAAACCCGGCCTCCATCGTATTACAATTACTTATTTAATTCATTGATGATTTTTTTGTCGTTGTGTGTGTAGATGATGTATTTTTTATCTTTAGTGTCTAAAAGGATACGATTAGTTTTACCAAAAGTTGAACCGATACGTACTACTTTCTCATCGTTATTCTCATCTGCACCAGCGTAGATGTTTGTATCTTCTTTTACGCCTAAGATGTCTTCGTTCGGAATTGTGATGTCAGCAACACGCCATTTGATATTTACTTCTTTATCGTTCTTAGTAATTCTCATTGCCATTTTTAATACACATCCTTATTTATTTGATACCATAAATATACTCCTTTTTATGACGACTTACAATTAAACCGATGTTTTTTCCCGAAAAAAAATGAAAATTACGTGATATGATTGAATTAACAAACAATCGTTAAAAATAGAGCGATTAAGGAGGACAAAATTGAATAAAAAAATTCAAATGTTGATATTACTACTCGGTGTTGTTGTCGTTGCTTCGACATTACGAGCACCGCTTACAGCAATTGGCCCGATGATTTCAGAAATAGGTGAAGCATTAGATCTTCCGAAAGCCTTACTTGGAATGCTAACAACGATTCCGCTGATGATGTTTGGCATGGTATCACCGTTTGTGGCGCGTTTCTCTCGTTCAGTAGGGATGAGCGCTGCATTGATGATTGGCATGTTTATTCTACTCTGTGGTCTTATCATTCGTATTATTCCTAACATCCCTATGTTGTTAACGGGTACGGTATTGATTGGTATTGGCATAGCGATAGGAAATGTAATACTTCCGAGCTTTGTAAAATGGCGTTTCCCTCAACAGATGGGATTGATGACGGGCGTGTTTGCTGCAACGATGAATATGACAGCAGGTATCGGTGGTGGTTTAAGTGTGCCATTGAGTATGGTTAATGATGGAGGGTATCAATATTCATTAGGATTCTGGATATTATTTAGTATTGCAGGTATTTTACTATGGATGCCACAACTGAAATATAATCCAAGATTAACTGTAACAGAAAGTAAGCGTCCTATATATAAATCTAAACTTGCGATTGCAATTGCTTTAATGATGGGATTTCAGTCGATGAACTTTTATTCAACTGTTACATGGTTTCCTGATATTTTAATGTCATATGGCGTTAGTCAGGAAGCAGCGGGTTATTATTTAATGCTCAATCAGTTTGCTCAGTTGCCGATGACTTTTCTAATGCCTGTTATTGCAATGAAAATGAAAAATCAACGTCCACTTGTGTATTTATTTACAGCATTATTTCTAATTGGCTTCAGTGCATTGCTAGTTAACAAGACGATATTTATCGTAATTGCCATGATAGCGACTGGTCTGGCAGGTGGTGCGGCATTTAGTTTATGCATGTTGTTCTTCTCACTACGTGCCAGGACTACTGAAGATGCGATTGAATTGTCTGGTTTCAGTCAATCCGTCGGGTATTTTGTAGCTGCTATCGGTCCGATGTTGCTCGGATATTTACATGATGTATTTAATAGTCACACACCGAGTTATATTATGTTCTTTGTGATTACGATTGTGATGTTTATTTTTGCTTTTATCTCAAGTCAGAATAAATATATCTTTGAATAGAAAAACTGCTCAGTGATGTTAACTGAGCAGTTTTTTACGTTTCATTGTCTTAAATTGCATATACTTACTATAACTATAAAGGATAAGACCCGTCCATATACAGAAGAATGTTATAAGGTCGGTCATACTAAATGACTCCCCGAACAAAAAGACACCTTGTAGCAATATTAAAGTTGGTGAAATATATTGTAAGAAGCCGATTAAAGATAATGGGATACGCTTTGCGCCTGCTGTAAACATGATGAGTGGTACTGCAGTAGCGACCCCGGCAAAAAGTATTAGAAAACTCGTGTGATTCATACCGAAGTGCTGTTCACCTTGTCTTGCTAATAGGAAGAGACCAAGCATTGCTACTGGTAATGATATGATTGTTTCAAGTGCGATACTATAGATAGCATCGATATTGACAAACTTCTTCATCAGCCCATATAATGCAAAACTCATAGCAAGAATAATTGATATGAGTGGGAAAGTACCGCTGCTGATTGTCATATAAAATACACCAATTGCTGCAAAGATAATCGCAAACGTCTCTAGTATATTAAAACGTTCTTTCATAAAAATAAATCCAAGTGCGATACTCATCAATGGATTGATGTAATATCCAAGACTAGCCTGCAATACATGATGGTTGTTAATCGCCCAGATAAATATACCCCAGTTCACCATAATTACGATACTAGCGATAATCAGTGCAATCAATTCTTTTTTACGATTGAATAACGCTTTCGTATCTGTTTTAAAGGTGCTCCATTTCTTTAATGCGACAATCAAGATCACCATAAATACAGCTGACCAGATAACGCGATGAAATAATATCTCATAAGGGTTGAAGGTATTGACTGAACGCCAATATGTAGGAAGTAATCCCCATAATAAATATGCACCACCTGCATATAGTACCCCTTTTGTATTTTCCTGCATATATACACCTCCGCCTTTTCTATCATCATCATAGCAAAACTCTATTATGTCGTGCTGAAATGATGCTTAAGTACAGGATAAATAGTGTTTCTACACATTTTTAGTGCATGTGGTATAATACTTACATTGTATGTCGTTAATTTCATACATCTAAGGAGAGAAACAATGAAAAAGTGGATAAGTATTTTGCTCATGTCAGTAGTACTTTGTGCGTGTGGTAAGGCAGAAGATGCACCTAAAAAAGTCGATCATAAGCCTGATATAGAAGTGAAAGTAAAACCACCAGTTGATAAGAAAAAGACTGATGATACTAAAAAAACAGCAAAAAAAGAAAAGAATAGTACGAAAGAAAAGAAAGAAAAAAACAGTACAGCAACTACAACTACAACTAAAACTGTTCAAACATCAAGAGGTTATGATACAGAACGGTATAATCTTGCAAGAACTTGCCTTGTAACTCCGGGCAAAGAAAAAACAGCTGATTGTCAGGATATTAGTCACACTTCTGAATATTCGAAAGCGTGGAACAATCTGACGAGTGAGGGCTATATTTGTAGAAGTGGTCAATGTAATTTGGCAGTTCAAACCGAAACTGAAGAGAAAACGATTGAAAAACAAGAGAAGGTCACAAATGAACAGAAGAGCACTGTCCCGATTACAACTGAAGTCATCCCTGCTAAACCGGATAAGACGACAGAACCGAAAACGACAGAACCGAAAACGACAGAACCGCCTCAAACTTCTGAATCTGATGAAGTAAGAACGACAGAACCGAAAACGACAGAACAAAAAAATACGCTGACAAAAGAGGATACAGCGCAACAATCGAGGTCAGCAGTGCAGGACAATTCAGATGATAACAATCAATGATATTAAAGCAGCATACATTCCTCTAAAAAATAATGATCATCAACATTCGATGGAAAGTTATATGAAAAATAACTTTCCATTTCTCGGTATTAAGAAGAGTGTAACTGCGCCTGTAATGAGAGTATTATTTAAACAGGGATTACCAGCTACTAAAGAAGGTGTGAAAACACTGGTGGACGATTGTTTTCTTGAGAGAGAACGAGAATATCACTATATTGGTATGGTGATTCTTAATAAAAAAGAAAAGTTGTTTAATGTGACTGATCTTGATTATATTGAAGGACTTTTAACGACACATAGCTGGTGGGACTCGGTAGATACAATCGCACCGAATATCGTTGGGTCAATAGTACTAAGAGAACGTAACATAGGAGAACAGAAGATGCGAGAATGGAATCGTTCTGATAACTTCTGGCTACAACGCGCTAGTCTTTTACATCAACTAAAATATAAGGATAAAATGAACGAAATATTGCTCACAGAATTTATTCTAAATACGAAAGATGATAAAGCATTTTTTATTCGTAAAGCGATTGGTTGGGTACTAAGAGAATATTCAAAGACGAATGCTGTATTCGTAAAAGATTTTATCTCTTCCAATAAACTCTCACCATTGTCAGAACGTGAAGCTTTAAAATGGCTGACAAGAACACAAAAAATCGACTCAAACTAAAATGAGTCGATTTTTTGTGTTCAAATGTAGTTATAAACATTTGACTAGAATGAGTTGGGCGAAATAAAGGGGGTTATTTCATTTATTTAATACTCATTGACTTATAATGCTAGTATAATAATATGTGAAATATATTTCAATGGATATGTGATGTGTTTCACAGAAGTGTCAAATATGAAGGAGATGTGTCTAATGACTGGAAAAACACATATAGCACTCGGTGTGCTGATCGGCACATCTTATGGTATGCATGCTGCTTATGATATCAGTTCTTTCGCTGGTATTATCGGTACTACAGCACTGTTTAGTATCGTACCTGATATTTGCCATGCTGGTAGCAAGCTCGGGAAAAAGATATGGCCAATCAGTTCGTTAATTGCACTTATTTTTGGGCATCGTACACTGACGCATTCAATCTTTTTTATGTTACTTACAGGTATATTACTCATTGTACTGAATGTTAATACGATATATGTGATCAGTGCAGTAATCGGTGTAATCAGCCATTTGTTATTAGATATGTTAACACCGCGTGGCGTAACTTTATTCTTCCCGATAAATAAGAAGATTGTTTTCCCTTTTACATTTAAGACTGGAGGGATTTTAGATTTGTCACTTGCAACGACTTTTAGTGTGTTAACGATGTATCTATTTTATACAGAAATGTTTCATAGAACATTAGTATGGCTAAACTAATCATGATAAAATATGAATAAACATAATTTTAAAATAATAAAGTCTAAGGAGAATTTCACGGATGAACAATAAATTAAAACAATACGGTCATACAACTTTAGCAACACAATTAGAGCACTTATCTGATGAAAAAAAGGTTGAGTTACAAAATATGCTGGAACAGCAGGACTTTGATAGCATCCAAAAGTTATATGATGAAGTTTATGTTAATCGAGAGGTAAAGTTACCACAAGGTGAAATTAAAGACGTTGAGACAATCATTAAAGATGAAATGTCAGAAGAAATGCGTATTACATATAAAGAAAAAGGGTTAGAAGCAATTAAACAACTTAAAATAGCACCTGTATTGATGGCAGGTGGTCAAGGTACACGTTTAGAACATCCAGGACCTAAAGGTACATTTGAATTTGATGGGAAAAGTTTGTTTGAATTTCAGGCTGAACAAATTATTACTTACAATGAAGCATATAGTATCAATATACCATGGACAATTATGACAAGTGACATTAATCACGAGGAAACATTAGCTTACTTTGAAGCACATCATTATTTTGGTATGCCAAAAGAAAATATTACTTTCTTTAAGCAACCGAATATCGTGGCATTGAGTGAGTCAGGTGAATTATTGTTAAATAAAGAACAATCACTTCTTACAACGCCGAATGGCAATGGTGGTATTTTTGAAGCATTACATTCAACTGGTGTGAACAACGCTTTAAAGGACAAAGGCGTAGAATATCTTTACATTAATAATATTGATAATGTTCTCGTAAAAGTGTTAGATCCAATTCTTTGTGGATTAGCTGTAGACAGTCAGTCAGATGTTACTACAAAGACAATTGCAGCTAAGGATAATGAAAGTGTAGGACGTGTTATTGAAGTTGAAGGTGTTAAACAAGTTATGGAGTACACTGAATTACCTGAAGGTGAAGAGAATACATATCGCAACGCAAATATTGGTATTCACATCTTTAAATTAGATTATTTAATAGCACATGCTGAAAGCGAACTACCCTATCACTTAGCAATCAAGAACTTAGAACAATTAGACGGTGAATTAAATCCTGTAAAACAATCAACATTAAAGTTTGAAAAGTTTTATTTTGACATCTTCCGTTATGGTCAATCATTTAAGACATTACAAGTGGACCGTGCAAGTGAATTTAGTCCGTTAAAGAATAAAGAAGGAAAAGATAGTGTTGAAACAGCACGTCAGGACTTAATCAATAATAAATTATTGTAGAGGTGAACCATTTGAAATCTAAAACACATATTTATGTCATTATCATGATGTTAGCGCTTGTGGCTATAAATCTCTATTTATCATACTATTACATCATTGGTCCCGGACGAGGAGAAGTCAGCTGGATGGGGTTTGTATCTTTATTTGCTGCTTTAATGCTTATCGGATTAACGTATAAGTATTATCAATCTCAGAAAAAGATTAATATGGATGATTTTAATGCGCATATTAAATCAGATGATGACCGTCTCATTAAATAGCTTTAAGTTTAGAGAAGAGAAATTAAATCTTCTGGATGTGTAGATAAAAGTAATAAACGATGTGTAATGTGTTGTGCATTATAAATTGAAATTTTGGCATAGGGCGTGTGAATGTAATGAAGAATAAATGGTTTTTGCCGGTTGTCTTATCGTTAATTGTACTTGCGTTGGTATTAGCAAGTGTCATATTTTTATACTTAAATGAACAGGATAAGAAGAATACGATTGAAATTGATGAACGTATAAAGACACACGTATTAAATGTCGATGGTAAAGTTAAACAGAACTTATCGAACTATTTTCAGGAAGGTGAACAGAAAGAGCCGGTTCTCATGCATGTGGAACTAGGAGATACCGTCCAAAAAGGTGATCCATTGTTCACATATAATGATGAAGCCCTGTTCTCTAAAGAAAAAGAAGTTGGTCTTTCATTAGATAACAAGATGATTGAGAAAGATCAGATTGAAGGACAAATTCTAGCGATGGAAATGATGGAAAGCGACACTTCTTCTGAAAATAAACTTGATGAAATTGAAGCTCAGTTAAACTGGCTGGATTCTGAACTATCTAAAGCAGAGAACAATATTGATATATTAAAGGAAAAGCAGACACAAATTTCAGGTAAGATAGATGAATTAACAGTTAAAGCAAGTACGGACGGAAAAGTTGTTAAACTGGATAAAGCTCAAATTGAGAAATTCTCAGAAAAAGCACAGAAAAAACCGATTCTGGTTGTGACAGACGAGAAGTACTTTGTAGAAGGAACAGCAAGCAGAAAGCAGATTGACTTCCTTGAAGAAGGATTAAAATTTGATGCTAAACACGTGCAAAACAAAGATAAATCATACAATGGAACTGTGGATACATATGAGCAGTTGGCAGTAAATCCTGAAGCTGATACACAACGCTTTTTATATCAAGGTAGTTTAGATCATCATAAAAATCTATACGTCGGAGATAAGATGAATGTTAAGATTCATCTATCCTATAAAGATCATATTTGGTTACCAGAGCGATACGTGAAGAAAAAGTTAACAACACATAAAAATAAAAAGAAACTTGCACACCCGGTAAAAGAATATTACGTCAATAAAATCTATGGTGATCAGGTAAATGAAGAGAAAGTTAAAGTGAAACGTTTTGTAAATGGTCAGTACCTTGTCGTTGATGGTCTTTCTTCAATCGATGCTATAAAAGCGATTAAATAAATTTTATAACATTTTTATGATTGCGACATAGCAATTTAGGGTAAGTAATATTAACTATTATGTTAGCAATCAACCGAGTAGGGGGAACGTATATGAAATGGCAAGGTCGACAAGGTAGTTCGAACGTTGAGGATGCAAGAGGATCTGGTGGCGGATTCTCAGGCGGCGGAAGTCCGATGGTTATCGGCGGAGGCGGAATGGGATGTTTAGGTGTTATAGCCGTGATTATTTTTATGTTAATGGGGGGGAACCCTGGAGATTTAGGTGGTGTTCTTGGTGGAGATCCTTCACAACAAGAACAAACACAAGATAATGGCGCAACATCAGGTGGCTCTGGTTCTCAAGATAATCCTTTTGAAACAGGTAATGTGAAGAAAGAGGCTGAACAAGTTGATACTAAGACTGAACAGTCATTAGATGAACGTGGTCAGTTTGCGTCAGTTGTTCTTAAAGATACTGAAGATGTATGGCATGAATTATTTAAGAAATATGATCGTACATATACTGAACCTAAACTAGTGCTATATACGGATGGTGTGCGTTCAGGCTGTGGTAATGCAAGCGCACAGATGGGACCTTTCTACTGTCCGACAGATCAAAAAGTTTATATTGATTTATCTTTCATGGATGAATTAGATAAAAAGTTTAATGCACCTGGAGACTTTGCGATGGCTTATGTTATTGCACACGAAGTAGGTCACCACGTCCAAAATGAATTAGGTATCCTACCGAAATTCCACCAATTAAGAAATCAATTATCTGAAACTGAATACAATAAATATTCAGTTGCAGTTGAGTTACAGGCAGACTATTTAGCTGGTGTGTATGCGAAACATGCACAGGAAATGGGGTACACTGATGAAGGTGACCTAGAAGAAGCGATTAAAGCAGCGCATGCTGTAGGTGATGATACGATTCAGGAAAAAGCAATTGGTAGAGCAAATCCAGATACATTTACACATGGATCAAGTGCTGATCGTATGAAATGGTTTAAAAAAGGTTGTGAAGCCGGCGATTTAAGTGAAGGCGATACATTTAAAGCTTTAGGATTAGAATTTTAAATCATCAGATAATAAAGGTATACTAATATTAATTAGTATATCTTTTTTTATTTGGAGGGGTAATCTTGGAACTATATTTTAACGGTCCGATCTATACGATGAAGCGTGAGGATGAAACAGTTCAGGCAGTACTTGTTGAAGGCAATCACATAAAAGCAATTTATCAGGAAGTACCGGATTTAAAAGATGTTAAATACATAGATTTAAATGGAAACGCAATGTTTCCAGGTTTTGTAGACACACATATTCATCTTGTTGGAACAGGAATTGCACTGAGAGGTGTAAATTTTAAAGATGATGATGATATAGAGATTATCATCGAAAAAATTCGTAATGCAACTGAAAATATGGATGATAGCAGCTTTTTAATATGTGAAGGCTATAATGAAAATCAATTAGATGGATATAAAATAACGAAAGATGATATTGATGCAATCACTGACAAGAAGGTGATTATTAAACGTGTTTGCCGACATGCAGCAATTGTTAACTCAAGTGTGTTTGAGTATTTTAATATCAATGACAATGTAGCTGATATGCCAGGTGGGCATTATGAGAAGGTAGATGGCGTGTTAAACGGTTGGGTGCATGACAATGCAATGGAAGCGATGTTAGAAGTTGCATCAATAGAAGATGAAGCATCGCTAACTGGTCACGTTGAATATGCAGTACAGCAATTTACGCAGGCAGGTTTAACAGGTGTTCATACAGAGGATCTTGCTTACTATAATGATTTCAAAGATGTGTTGAATGCATATAAAAATGTTATTAATAAGGATAATCCTTTTAGAATAAATATTTTACGCCATACGGAGGTCATTGAAGATGTCGTCCAATATGCGTTTGAATATAATGATTATTTTAGACCAGATGCGATGAAATTTTATGCAGATGGAGCATTAGGTGGTAGAACTGCTTTGTTTAGCGAACCGTATAGTGATGAAGATACATATGGACTCGCGATTTATACGCCAGATGAACTTGCCGAGCAAGTGAAAAAAGCACGCAATTTAGATGTAAATATTGCTGTACATATGATCGGGGATAAAGCAGTTGAAATGGTGCTTGATGCGATAGAAGCTTATCCACCGCGCAGTGGCAGAGATAGATTGATACATGTGAGTTTCTTAAGAGAAGATTTAATCGAAAGAATGGCGCGACTTAATATAATATGTGACATACAGCCGATGTTTGTTGCTTCTGACTTTCCATGGGCAATCGAAAGAGTCGGTGCATCGCGTATCCGTTACAGCTATCCATGGAAATCATTACTTGATAAAGGCATTATTTGCGGAGGAGGTTCTGACAGCCCGATAGAAGATTTCAGACCACTATCAGGTATTGCTGCTGCAGTAAATCGTAAAGCAGCAGATGATAAAAGTGATGGCTATAATATGACAGAAGCACTCAGTGTCTTTGAAGCGATATCACTTTATACGACTGAAGCAGCTAAAGTTGCAGATAATGTACCAGCATATGGAACGATTGAGGAAGGTAAGATTGCTGATTTTACGATTCTTAAAGAGGACCCTTTTAAAGTGGAGCGATATCAGTTACAGGGTATCGAAGTAGCTGCAACCGTAATTGATGGAAAAATAGTATACCAAGCTGAAAACTTAAAATAACTAATAAAGAGCCACACATTTTATTGTGTGACTCTTTTTATATGCATCTATAATTTCTTTCGCCAGTTATAATCAGAAAGAATCATATCGCCTAATGTATATTCTGGTGACCAGTTAAGCGTAGCACGTGCTTTCGTAGCATTCGCTAGCACAAAATCCGGGTCTCCACCACGACGTTCTGATATCTTTTTGTTAAGTGTCAGGCCGGTTACTTTTTGCGCTGCATCTACAACTTGTTTTACTGAATAACCTTGTTCTGTACCCAGGTTAAATACAGTTGATGTACCATCGTTAAATAAATAATCCATTCCAAGTTGATGTGCTTTTGCAAGATCGAAGACATGGATAAAGTCTCGAATACATGTACCATCTTCTGTGTTGTAATCATCGCCAAAGATTTCGAACACTTCTCTTTTCCCGAGCAATGTGCTGTTAATAGAAGGGATTAAGTGAGTTGGATTTTTTGTGCGCAGTCCATTAGACCCATCCAGCATTGCACCAGCCACATTAAAATATCTAAAGATAACGTAATTGATACCATATCTTTCGCTTACCCAGTGAATCATTTGTTCACCGATATGTTTTGATTCAGCGTAAGGATTAGTTGGAGCAATAGGTGTAGATTCCACTGCTTTAATATTAAATGAATTATTGCCATAGATTGAAGCCGTTGATGAGAACATAAATTTGTTTACACCTTTGTCTGCAATAACACGTAATACACTATTTAATCCACATACGTTATGTTCAAAATAATTTAATGGATCTTTTACAGACTCACTAACGACAATCTTCCCGGCACAATGTAGGACTGCATCAATCTGTTCAAGATCAAATATTTTTGAGAACTGTTTCTCATCGCTTACATCACATTGATAAAACTTTGCACGGCTATCAACTGCATCTTTGTGCCCTGTTGATAGGTCATCAGCCACAATTACGTTATAATTAGAATTAAGCAACTTTGTAACTGTATGTGATCCGATATAACCAGCACCACCAGTAACCAATATAGTGTTCATGTGTAAATCTCCTTTAACGATTAAGTTATTCCTTTATTATACAATAAAATTCAATAGAACAAATATTAAAAGTATAAATTTTACTGAAACGTAAAATAAAAACCTTGTTTATTTTATTTTACACAAAAACAAAATACTTTGTTAATCTATATTTAGATTATTTAGCACAAAAAAAAGGGAATGGAAAAATAATGAGGGGGGCAGTTGATGAAACAATTTAAATTTCCTAAAGGTTCTATATTCACGATTTTATTTGTTTTATCAGTTGTATTAATCTCCGGTGCCTCATTTATTTTGATGATTACGTTTGGAATGTATGGTTTAAGTCGTATTCTTATATATTTCAGGCTGGCTGAATTTACGTATAATGAGAATGTGATGGATAATAGTTTCTATTATGGATCATATATTGCGATAGGTTATTTCCTGCTTGTCGTCATAGAATATATATTAGATGACGTAAAAAGCATGCAACCAGATAATAAATATTTTCAAGGATGGTACTTCCATTTATTGACGATTGGTATATCAACAATCGTGTTTTATTTTGGTGTTCATATTAATTACCAGCATATCAAGATAAATTTCTTTGTTATACTGGCAGTCATAAGCTTACTTTATTACTTAACTGAAATATTCTATCCTGATAGTGAAGATTTGAATAAAGAAGATGACTAGTACTTCAGTGCTAGTCTATTGACATTTATCAGTTTAATATTAAACTGATAAAAGAGGTGAGAAGATGGAAACCAATAGAAGTTATCTTGTGTGGCTTAATATCGCACGCATTTATAACGATATTCTGAAAGAAATTAATGAACAATTAAAAGAGACAGGGTATTCATCTAGTCACTTCGACTGTTTGAATCAAATAGATACACATCCTGGATGTACACAAAATGAATTATCAGAATTAATGTTTGTCACGAAAGGGAATATTACGCATTTGCTTAAGAAATTAGAAGCCGATGGGTTAATAGAACGTTCGCAGGAATGGAAAGTGAAACATATACGATTGACCCACAAAGGGAAACACGTTATTGAAACACTGAGACCTAAACACACTGCATTGCAGGAAGAACTTTTTGGTGGACTTAATCAGGAGGAACAAAAAGAATTATTACAGTTGCTTCGAAAGATAAAACATAAATAATCGTGAAACGGGAATAAATTTTCGGAATAAATTTAATATAAAACTTTAAAATAAACTTTAAAATTAAAAGAGGTAGATAAACATGAGAAAAATATTAGGACAACATCATGCTTCAGGTATTACAAAAGATGCTGCAAAAAATTTAGTATTTTACACTGAAATATTAGGGATGCGTTTAGTGAAGAAGACAGTGAACCAGGATGATCCGTCGATGTATCATCTATTCTATGCAGATGGCGTGGCAAATCCGGGTACGGACATTACATTCTTTGAAATACCAAACGTCGGCAGCACATATCGCGGGACAAATAGTATTTCGCAAATAGCATTGCGCGTAAAAAGCGATGAAGCGATACATTATTTTAAAGAACGCTTTGAGCAATATAATGTGTATCATGATACACCGATTGAGATTAACGGTAGACTAACATTAGAGTTTGAAGATTTTGAAGGTCAACGTCTCGCGTTAGTTTCAGACCGTACAAATTCGGGTGTAGCTGCAGGTACACCATGGGAGAAAAGTATTGTACCCGTTGAATTTGGTATTACAGGTCTTGGGCCGTTTAAGATGGATGTTCAAGATGCAGAAGGATTTAGTAGTGTATTAACAGAAATATTCGGCTATAGAAGTACTGGATCGTTTGTGCATCCAGTCACACAACAGCAAATACTAACGTTTAGTTCAGACCTTGGTGGCACTGGCGATGAATTGCAAGTAGTGCATAATACTGAAGCGAAAGAACGTCCAGGTAAAGGTAGCATGCATCATATTGCTCTGCGTGTTAAAGATGAAGATGCATTACAAGAGTGGATAGATTTTATTAAAGAAAATAATATACCATCTAGTGGGTTCGTAGATCGTCATTTCTTTAAATCGCTTTATATTAGAACGCGACAAGGCATATTGATAGAACTTGCAACGGATGGTCCAGGATTTGATGTGAATGAGCCGCTTGAATCATTAGGCGAAAGTTTATCTTTACCACCATTTCTTGAAGCAAAACGCAAATGGATTGAATCACAAGTGAAACCATTACCTGAAGTGAAACATTTATAATATTTAAAAAAGATGGCTGATCAGATTAATTGATCAGTCATCTTTTTAATTATGCTTCTTTTTCACAATATACAGACACACTGCCTGGATTTACTTTGAAGACACCATTACCTTCTTCATCGATAACCACGCCTTCTTCAATGGTGTCGGTATAGTCATACCACGTTTGTCCGGCACGATCTGCGCCAACAAACATTTGTTTTTCAGCAGGTTGTTCGCTGTTATTAATGATGACAGCACATCCTGATTTATCTTCAGCATATCCACGTCTAACCCAACCGACAACATTTGGATGATCGAAGTAATCATCTTGCTGGCCATAGGCTTTTAATTTACGGACATAGAGTAAAGGATCAATCGCCATCTGTTTACTATCAATTGGATGTTCTCCGCCAATACCATAATAATCGCCATAGAATACACATGGGAAACCATCTTCACGAAGTAAGATAAGGGCGTATGCAGATTGTTTAAACCAATCTTTAACAAATGATTCTAAAGCTTCTCCTGGTTGCGAATCATGATTGTCTACAAAAGTTACTGCTTGCTCAGGATTCTCTTTCACTAAAGTGCCATCAAATATTTGACGTAGATCATAAGCAGCGCCACCTTCTGAAGCAGCTTTAAAGTTAAAGTGTAGTCTTACATCGAATAAATCTAAGCTGTATTCTGCTTCATCTAAAAAGTTCTCATTCACTTCAAGATCTGGATTCCAGAATTCACCGACAAAATAGAAATCTTGACCGCGATGTTCGCGCATTGCATGTACAAAGTCACGTATAAAATAACTTTCAATATGTTTTACTGCATCAAGACGCATACCATCAATATTTAATGTATCGATAAACCATTTACCCCAATTAATTGTCTCTTCGCGTACGTCGGGATGTTGATAATCAACATTTGTAAACATCAGATAATCGAAGTTGCCTTTTTCCTGATCGACATTTTCATTCCAGTCTTTATTTTCACCTAAAATTTTAAATATACCCGTTCGTCCAGTACGATGGTCATAATCAGTACCATTGAAATGTGTATAGTTCCATTCGAACGCACTGTATTTTTTATTACGCCCTGGGAAATAGAATTTTGTAAACGCATCGATATCAAATGGTTCAGAAATTTCATAATTTCTGTCATTCGGATCAACTTCTACAACGCGTACTGTTTCAGCTTCATCGGCACCTGCTTTATGATTTAGAACGACATCCGCATAAACTTTAATGTCTTGTTCATGAAGTGCTTCGATTGCTGCGATTAATTCTTCTTTCGTGCCGTATTTTGTTCGAACCTGTCCTTTTTGATCGAATTCACCTAAGTCATATAAATCATATACGCTATAGCCGGTATTCATGACGTGATCAGCTTTAGTCGCCGGTGGTAACCAGATTGCATCAAAGCCTTTTTCTTTAAGTGATTCAGCTTCATCCTTTAATCTGTTCCAGTGATTACCATCATCATTTGAATGCCATTCAAAGTATTGCATAATAGTGTAGTTTTTAGTCATAGTGGTCTCCTTTAAATGTGTACAATATGTATATCTTCGTTATTTTCAATTTAATCCGTAATCTATTATAGCCCTTTTAATAGAATATAACCTAGAATAAGAAATTAATTTATACAAAGTGACAATCTTTTGTTAAACTATAGCTATTAGAAATGAGAAGGAGCGTTTATTGTGCTGACAAAAGAACAAGTTATTGAATTAATCGAAAAGTTAAATGATCCGGTTGTGAATCTTCCGTTAAAAGAAACTGGTGGGGTAAAGGAAGTTTCAGTTAAAGAAGAGAAAAATCATGTTTCATTAAAGATCGGTATCGCGAAACTTGGTGGACAAGAACAGCTAGATCTACAGATGAAGATCGTTGAAGTATTAAAAGAGAATGGAGCAAACACTGTTGGACTTCGTTTTGAACAATTAGATGACGAAGCTTTAGAACAATTCCGTGGCCAGTCATCTTCTGAAATTGAACGATTGATTTCACCAGATGATAAAGTGAATTTTATTGCGATTGCTTCTGGTAAAGGCGGCGTAGGTAAATCTACAGTTTCTGTTAACTTAGCAGTTGCATTAGCACGCTTAGGAAAGCGTGTTGGGTTAGTTGATGCGGATATTTACGGATTTAGTGTACCTGATATGATGGGGATTTCAGAAAAACCTGAAATTGAAGGAAATAGAATTAAACCAGTTGAGCGTTTCGGGGTAAAAGTTATTTCAATGGCATTTTTCGTAGAAGAGAATACACCAGTTATCTGGCGTGGTCCAATGTTAGGTAAAATGATCAATAACTTCTTCCAGGAAGTAAATTGGGGAGAATTAGACTATATCCTTTTAGATTTACCACCAGGTACAGGGGACGTGGCGCTTGATGTTCATACAATGTTACCGAAGAGTAAAGAAATTATTGTAACAACGCCTCATCCGACAGCAGCATTTGTTGCAGCACGTGCGGGTGCTATGGCAATTCACACAGATCATGAAATATTAGGTGTAGTGGAGAACATGTCATACTTTGAAAGCAAAGTGACAGGAGAGAAAGAATATGTGTTTGGTAAAGGTGGCGGAGAGAAGTTAGCATCTGAGTTAAATACAGAATTAATCGGACAATTACCACTTGCACAACCTGACTGGACTGAAGAAGCTTTTGCACCGTCAGTTTATGCTGAAGATCATCAACTAGGCCAAATTTATTTAAATATGGCAGAGCGCATTATTAATAAAACAGAAGAAAAGTAATGAGGTATTAAAGTGACTTTAAAGAATTTAGGTAAATTTTACGGTATTACTTTATTAATCGGCCTTGTTTGTACAGTGCTTGTCAGTTTAGTTTTCGGATATGACAAACTGACCGTTTACTTGGTGAAAGGTGAAATAGGTGAATTTTTAGCCGCATTAGTTTGGTTTATGGGTTATGGGTTGCTGATTGCATCAATTTCCCAGCTGGCATTTTTTGCATATCTCTTTATTCATCAAATGGGTCAAGGCATATTCAAGAACGGATGGAATGCTATTCAGGCTGTAATTATTTTGTTTGCGATAATTGATTTAGTGTATTTCAGATATTTACGTTTCGGTAAACAGGACGGAGATATCTTGAAATTTATCTGGATTCCATTGCTTATCGTTATTTTTGGAGTTGCAGTTGCAATTTATAAGAATAAACTTACAGGAAAGAATGTATTTATTCCGGCAATGTTCTTTATGGTTGTGATGACAACTGTTGAATTGATTCCATTTTTAAAAGTAAAAGATATGATGTGGCTATATTGCACGATATTTAGTTTGCTGTTATGTAATGCATTTCAGTTATTATCATTGCCGAAGTACAATCGTTTATCATTTGAAGAACGTAAAGCACGTAAAATAGCGCGAGGTACATGGGTAGAACCTGTTATTGAAACAGTACAGAATACAAAACAGTCAAAATCAACACAGGTTGTATCGCATAAGAAAAAGAAATCGAATAGAAAGAAAAGATAAATCAGATTAGACGCAAGTTTAATCTGATTTTTCCTATGGAGGGATAAGATGAAAAGAGGATTAATTAGTGCATTAGTGATTATTATGTTTATGAGTGCGATTGAAACATCAATAATTTCACTTGCGACGCCCGCGATAGGGAAAGATTTAAATGCAACAAAGTCACTTGCATTGATTTTTACTACTTATATGATAGCAATTGTAATTGTAACACCTATTGTTGGAGAATTGATGAAGCGGCTAGGTGCTAAACGGTTAATGCTACTCGGTATTATTGTTTTTATAATCGGTAGTATGTTATCTGGACTATCGTTTACATTTGAAATGTTGCTTGCATCAAGATTAGTGCAAGGGTTAGGTGCAGGAATTATGATGACGATGGGGAATATCATACAGAAGATAGCGTTTGAAATTCCTTACCGCTATAAAGTGATGGGAATCGTTGGATCGGTATGGGGTATTTCGAGTATCGTCGGTCCGATACTCGGAGGACTTATTTTGACGTATCTTAATTGGAGTTATTTATTCTACGTCAATGTGCCTTTAGCGTTTTTAGCAATTTTTCTTGTCATTAAATATTTTAAGTTTGAAGAAATGAAACAAGAAAGTAAATTTGATTTTAAAGGATTGATATACTTTTATATCTTTCTTGGAAGCTTGCTTTGTGCATTATTGATAGAAACACATTGGTTTATTCATGCTGCTTTATTTATATTAGCGATGATGATATTAATCATATTCATAAAATATGAAAGCAGAATTGACGAACCGTTTATCCCAGTGAAAGCATTTAATAAGAGGATAGGCATCGTGATGGGTACGGATATGCTATATGCGATTATCATGATGGGAACAAATATCTTTCTGCCAATTTACCTTCAGACAGAAAAGGGATTGAGTCCTTTGCTTGCAGGACTGACTACATTTACGATTTCGATATTCTGGTTGCTTTCAACATTTGTATTGAAGACGCTCGAAACAAAACTTACGATACAACGTGTCTATCAATTAAGTTTCTTATATATGATTATCGGAAGTTTGATCATATTCATTTTTGATCATGCGATAGCGGTAACGATCGCATCAGCATTTTTAGGCCTATCTTTTGGTACAGTTTTTACAAAGAATATTGTAACGATACAGGAAAGCGCAGCGCCTCATCAATTAGGTAGTATGATGAGCACTTATAGTTTGCTTAAATTTATTGGATCAACGACAGGATCGATTATTATGTCTTTCTTCTATTACAGTAACGTATTTACTACGATAGATAATAATATGGCTTTTGGCATTTTAGTGGCCTCATTCTTAATCATCATCTATCAATTCGTCTTTAAAAATAAGGTAGTTCATTAATCATTACAGCGATTGAATGCTCGTTCAATCGCTGTTTTATTTTGCTTAACAGTAAGCATTCCGTAATTAATTTTAAAATAAACAAAAAAGTTTTAAAAAAGTATTGACGAAAGTAATCCATCTTGATAAGATATAAAAGTCGCTGAAAACAAGCGATGCACAGTTTTAAGACATCGAAAATAACAAAGTGAAAAAGTGTAAAACTTGCACTTGAAACTATGTTCATAACGATGTAATATAATAAAGTAAGAAAGATTACTGCTTGAAACGAAATAAACAATCAAGTGTAAAACTTCTTAAAAATAAGTGTTGCAAAGAGTTGAGAGTTATGGTAACATTAATTCTTGTAACGCAAAAAAATGAACATTGAAAACTGAATGACAATATGTCAACGTTAATTCCAATGATTTGAGTGAACTTCGTTCACTCCCAAGAGTGATTGCCATAAGCAATCAAAGAGCATTATCAAACAAACTATTATGGAGAGTTTGATCCTGGCTCAGGATGAACGCTGGCGGCGTGCCTAATACATGCAAGTCGAGCGAATTGACAGAGGTGCTTGCACCTCTCGATTTTAGCGGCGGACGGGTGAGTAACACGTGGGTAACCTACCTATAAGACTGGGATAACTTCGGGAAACCGGAGCTAATACCGGATAATATTTAGCTTCGCATGAAGCAATAGTGAAAGACGGTTCTGCTGTCACTTATAGATGGACCTGCGGTGTATTAGCTAGTTGGTGAGGTAACGGCTCACCAAGGCAACGATACATAGCCGACCTGAGAGGGTGATCGGCCACACTGGGACTGAGACACGGCCCAGACTCCTACGGGAGGCAGCAGTAGGGAATCTTCCGCAATGGACGAAAGTCTGACGGAGCAACGCCGCGTGAGTGAAGAAGGTTTTCGGATCGTAAAACTCTGTTGTAAGGGAAGAACAAGTACGTTAGTAACTGAACGTACCTTGACGGTACCTTACCAGAAAGCCACGGCTAACTACGTGCCAGCAGCCGCGGTAATACGTAGGTGGCAAGCGTTATCCGGAATTATTGGGCGTAAAGCGCGCGTAGGCGGTCTCTTAAGTCTGATGTGAAAGCCCCCGGCTCAACCGGGGAGGGTCATTGGAAACTGGGAGACTTGAGTACAGAAGAGGAGAGTGGAATTCCATGTGTAGCGGTGAAATGCGCAGAGATATGGAGGAACACCAGTGGCGAAGGCGGCTCTCTGGTCTGTAACTGACGCTGAGGTGCGAAAGCGTGGGGATCAAACAGGATTAGATACCCTGGTAGTCCACGCCGTAAACGATGAGTGCTAAGTGTTGGGGGGTTTCCGCCCCTCAGTGCTGCAGCTAACGCATTAAGCACTCCGCCTGGGGAGTACGGTCGCAAGACTGAAACTCAAAGGAATTGACGGGGACCCGCACAAGCGGTGGAGCATGTGGTTTAATTCGAAGCAACGCGAAGAACCTTACCAAATCTTGACATCCTTTGACAACTCTAGAGATAGAGCTTTCCCCTTCGGGGGACAAAGTGACAGGTGGTGCATGGTTGTCGTCAGCTCGTGTCGTGAGATGTTGGGTTAAGTCCCGCAACGAGCGCAACCCTTATCTTTAGTTGCCATCATTAAGTTGGGCACTCTAGAGAGACTGCCGGTGACAAACCGGAGGAAGGTGGGGATGACGTCAAATCATCATGCCCCTTATGATTTGGGCTACACACGTGCTACAATGGATGGTACAAAGGGCAGCAAAACCGCGAGGTCAAGCAAATCCCATAAAACCATTCTCAGTTCGGATTGTAGTCTGCAACTCGACTACATGAAGCTGGAATCGCTAGTAATCGTAGATCAGCATGCTACGGTGAATACGTTCCCGGGTCTTGTACACACCGCCCGTCACACCACGAGAGTTTGTAACACCCGAAGCCGGTGGAGTAACCTTTTAGGAGCTAGCCGTCGAAGGTGGGACAGATGATTGGGGTGAAGTCGTAACAAGGTAGCCGTATCGGAAGGTGCGGCTGGATCACCTCCTTTCTAAGGATAATTACGGAAATCAGACCTTTAGGTCTGATAGGGATTAACATTGACATATTGTATTCAGTTTTGAATGTTTATACATTTAATGGGCCTATAGCTCAGCTGGTTAGAGCGCACGCCTGATAAGCGTGAGGTCGATGGTTCGAGTCCATTTAGGCCCACCATTATAAATATTCATTTAAATTAATACCTTTATGGGGGCTTAGCTCAGCTGGGAGAGCGCCTGCTTTGCACGCAGGAGGTCAGCGGTTCGATCCCGCTAGTCTCCACCATTAATTCTTAAAAATTGTACTTTGAAAACTAGATAAAGTAAGAAGAAATAAAAGATTTTACCAAGCAAAACCGAGTGAGTTCATTTTTGAATTCTTAAAAAAATCGCGCGTCTGCATTTATGCAGACATCACAATTATTAATAACAGATTAAGTTATTAAGGGCGCACGGTGGATGCCTTGGCACTAGAAGCCGAAGAAGGACGTTACTAACGACGATATGCTTTGGGGAGCTGTAAGTAAGCTTTGATCCAGAGATTTCCGAATGGGGAAACCCAGCATGAGTTATGTCATGTTATCCATATATGAATACATAGTATATGAGAAGGCACACCCGGAGAACTGAAACATCTAAGTACCCGGAGGAAGAGAAAGAAAACTCGATTCCCTTAGTAGCGGCGAGCGAAACGGGAAGAGCCCAAACCAGAGAGCTTGCTCTCTGGGGTTGTAGGACACTCAATACGGAGTTACAAAGGAACAGTTTAGACGAATGACTTTGGAAAAGTCAGCCATAGAAGGTAAAGGCCCTGTAGTCGAAAAGTTGTTCTCTCCTGAGTGGATCCTGAGTACGGCGGAACACGTGGAATTCCGTCGGAATCCGGGAGGACCATCTCCCAAGGCTAAATACTCTCTAGTGACCGATAGTGAACCAGTACCGTGAGGGAAAGGTGAAAAGCACCCCGGAAGGGGAGTGAAATAGAACCTGAAACCGTGTGCTTACAAGTAGTCAGAGCCCGTTAATGGGTGATGGCGTGCCTTTTGTAGAATGAACCGGCGAGTTACGATTTGATGCAAGGTTAAGCAGTATATGTGGAGCCGTAGCGAAAGCGAGTCTGAATAGGGCGAATGAGTATCAGGTCGTAGACCCGAAACCAGGTGATCTACCCATGTCCAGGTTGAAGTTCAGGTAACACTGAATGGAGGACCGAACCGACTTACGTTGAAAAGTGAGCGGATGAGGTGTGGGTAGCGGAGAAATTCCAATCGAACCTGGAGATAGCTGGTTCTCTCCGAAATAGCTTTAGGGCTAGCCTCGTGTGATGATTATTGGAGGTAGAGCACTGTTTGGACTAGGGGCCCCCCTCGGGTTACCGAATTCAGACAAACTCCGAATGCCAAATAATTTAACACGGGAGTCAGACTGCGGGTGATAAGGTCCGTAGTCGAGAGGGAAACAGCCCAGACCACCAGCTAAGGTCCCAAAATATATGTTAAGTGGAAAAGGATGTGGCGTTGCCCAGACAACTAGGATGTTGGCTTAGAAGCAGCCATCATTTAAAGAGTGCGTAATAGCTCACTAGTCGAGTGACGCTGCGCCGAAAATGTACCGGGGCTAAACATATTACCGAAGCTGTGGATTGTCCAATGGACAATGGTAGGAGAGCGTTCTAAGCAGCGTCGAAGCATGATCGCAAGGACATGTGGAGCGCTTAGAAGTGAGAATGCCGGTGTGAGTAGCGAAAGACGGGTGAGAATCCCGTCCACCGATTGACTAAGGTTTCCAGAGGAAGGCTCGTCCGCTCTGGGTTAGTCGGGACCTAAGCCGAGGCCGAATGGCGTAGGCGATGGATAACAGGTAGATATTCCTGTACCACCTAAGATTGTTTGAACGATGGGGGGACGCAGTAGGATAGGCGAAGCGTACTGTTGGTTATGTACGTCCAAGCACTGAGACTGAGTATTAGGCAAATCCGGTACTCTTAAGGTCAAGGTGTGATGGGGAGCGAAATTATAGTAGCGAAGTCGTTGATTTCACACTGCCAAGAAAAGCCTCTAGTTAGAAATTAGGTGCCCGTACCGCAAACCGACACAGGTAGTCAAGATGAGAATTCTAAGGTGAGCGAGCGAACTCTCGTTAAGGAACTCGGCAAAATGACCCCGTAACTTCGGGAGAAGGGGTGCTTTTTAGGGTGCAAGCCTTGAAGAGCCGCAGTGAATAGGCCCAAGCGACTGTTTATCAAAAACACAGGTCTCTGCAAAACCGTAAGGTGACGTATAGGGGCTGACGCCTGCCCGGTGCTGGAAGGTTAAAAGGAGTGGTTAGCATCTCGCGAAGCTACGAATTGAAGCCCCAGTAAACGGCGGCCGTAACTATAACGGTCCTAAGGTAGCGAAATTCCTTGTCGGGTAAGTTCCGACCCGCACGAAAGGCGTAACGATTTGGGCACTGTCTCAACGAGAGACTCGGTGAAATCATAGTACCTGTGAAGATGCAGGTTACCCGCGACAGGACGGAAAGACCCCGTGGAGCTTTACTGCAGCCTGATATTGAAATTCGGCACAGCTTGTACAGGATAGGTAGGAGCCTTTGAAGCGTGAGCGTCAGCTTACGTGGAGGCGTTGGTGGGATACTACCCTGGCTGTGTTGACTTTCTAACCCGCACCACTTATCGTGGTGGGAGACAGTGTCAGGCGGGCAGTTTGACTGGGGCGGTCGCCTCCTAAAGAGTAACGGAGGCGCTCAAAGGTTCCCTCAGAATGGTTGGAAATCATTCGCAGAGTGTAAAGGCACAAGGGAGCTTGACTGCGAGACCTACAAGTCGAGCAGGGTCGAAAGACGGACTTAGTGATCCGGTGGTTCCGCATGGAAGGGCCATCGCTCAACGGATAAAAGCTACCCCGGGGATAACAGGCTTATCTCCCCCAAGAGTTCACATCGACGGGGAGGTTTGGCACCTCGATGTCGGCTCATCGCATCCTGGGGCTGTAGTCGGTCCCAAGGGTTGGGCTGTTCGCCCATTAAAGCGGTACGCGAGCTGGGTTCAGAACGTCGTGAGACAGTTCGGTCCCTATCCGTCGTGGGCGTAGGAAATTTGAGAGGAGCTGTCCTTAGTACGAGAGGACCGGGATGGACATACCTCTGGTGTACCAGTTGTCGCGCCAGCGGCATAGCTGGGTAGCTATGTATGGACGGGATAAGTGCTGAAAGCATCTAAGCATGAAGCCCCCCTCAAGATGAGATTTCCCAACTTCGGTTATAAGATCCCTCAAAGATGATGAGGTTAATAGGTTCGAGGTGGAAGTACAGTAATGTATGGAGCTGACGAATACTAATCGATCGAAGACTTAATCAATTTTATAGATTTTTTGCACGGTGATGTTTGGTACATCATATTTCTTCTTAAGTTTATCTAGTTTTGAAAGTATAATATTATTATCTTTCATTTGTCTGGTGACGATGGCAGAGAGGTCACACCTGTTCCCATACCGAACACAGAAGTTAAGCTCTCTAGCGCCGATGGTAGTTGGTCTTACGATCCGCGAGAGTAGGACGTTGCCGGGCAATTCATAAGAGATCCTTCGGGGTCTCTTTTTTGTTTATATATTTAAGCATATGTTTATATGAGTGGGCGAAATAATAACTATTTCGCCCACTGAGTCCATCCTCCATAATAAAAAAGATGTACATAACCTTGTTCATTAATAAAGTTCCCGTTATCAAATCGATATAATCCTGAATAATTTTTAATATCAATGTGTATAACCGTATCATTTGCTATAAATAAAAAATCATATTGAGCTGTGCCAAACATATCTAGCGTTAAATCCCATATGCGTACTAATTGCTCAAAACCTTTTATATGCTCAAAAAAAGCATATTCTCCTTCAAATCCCTTTAAATAATTCCTTAAGTTTTGATAATCCAGGTCTTCCAGAATAACTCGTCCATTTATTTTACATAAATATTGATAGTAAAAGTTTCGATGATGCCGTTTGAGTAGCATTTGAGCCTCCATAAATTATTGCAATAACCGCTTAATAATTGTTTCTATTTTATCATCCTCAAAACTTCCAAATCCAATAATATATTGATTGCTATAACGTGTATTCTGCCCTTCATAATAATCTTGAATGGTATTTATTTCAATATCACGTGTATTTAATTTCTCTTTCGTTTCAAATACAAAGTGCATACCAGCATCACTTCCATATATTTCGAAATTATTAAAATGTTCATCAATCAAATCCAATGTAAGTTCTAATTTCTTCTTATATATTTTACGCATACGATTAATATTGCGCTCAAACTCACCATCTCTTAAAAAAGATGTAATCATAAACTGTATATGTTTAGGAACAGTATTGTTAGGTTTATTTTCTAGGGTAAAATATTTCTCCAATAACAACTTCGGTAACACCATATAAGCCACACGAATACTAGGAAAAATCGACTTTGAAAACGTGCTCATATAAATAACTTTGTCATTTGCACTCATGCCTTGTAAAGCTTTCAAAGGTCTTCCTTTATATCTGAATTCACTATCGTAATCATCCTCAATAATAAATCTCTCACCATTATCTGCCCATTTTAATAACTCGATGCGGCGCTTCGCACTGAGCACAATGCCTGTTGGAAATTGGTGACTGGGCGTGACATGAACGACGCTAGCACTATTTCCTAAAGTACTTGCGATAATACCATCTTCATCAACATTTACATTAATATAATCACGTTCCTCATATTTTAAGACTTTCTTGATCAAAGGATATCCTGGATTTTCAATGTAATACTTTCGCGCTCCTAGAATTCTAGTCAATAAAGTAAACAGTTGTTCAGTAGAGCTGCCAACGATAATTTGTTCATTATTACAATTGACCCCGCGAGAATGATATAAATATCTTCGAATTTCGTTTCTTAACGATAACTCTCCTTGTACATCCCCTCGTTCAAGTAATTCAATTTGTTCTTCTTCAAATGCATCACGCGCATATTTTCGAAACTTCTGGAATGGAAATGATTTAATGTGACTGTCTTCAATTTTAAATGAAATCTTTTTACTAGAATCTATATTCTCCTTCAGTTCCATCGTCTCTCGGGGTATCGTATGAATCGTCTGAATATCTTCAACAAAAAATCCGACTTTAGGTTTCGAATATATATAGCCTTCATCTAAAAGCTGTTGATATGCAATTTCTACTGTTGTTAAACTTAAGTTTAAATGACTGCTTAGTTTTCTTTTAGAAGGTAACTTCTCATTAAACTGTAGTTTACCTCCTAATATATCTTCCTTTATAAATTGATAAAGCTGTGTATATAAAAATTCCTTCTCCTCAAAGCGATATGTGAGCATCTCCATATAAACTGACCCCTTTAATATATTCAAAACTGGTACTTTTATAATACCAAACATTACGTTACATTAGTCTATGTAAACAAAAATTCAGACTATTTAGAGGTGTAAAGATGAGTAAAATTGTAGGATCAGATAAAGTTAAACGTGGTATGGCAGAAATGCAAAAAGGTGGCGTTATTATGGATGTTGTTAACGCTGAACAAGCTAAAATTGCTGAAGCTGCTGGAGCAGTAGCTGTAATGGCATTAGAGCGTGTACCAAGTGACATTCGTGCAGCAGGTGGCGTAGCACGTATGGCTGACCCACGTATCGTTGAAGAAGTAATGAATGCAGTATCTATTCCTGTTATGGCAAAAGGCCGTATCGGTCATATTACTGAAGCACGTGTATTAGAAGCTATGGGTGTTGACTATATCGATGAATCAGAAGTATTAACACCAGCTGATGAAGAGTTCCACTTAAAGAAAGATGAATTTACAGTACCTTTCGTTTGCGGATGCCGTGATTTAGGAGAAGCAGCCCGTCGTATTGGTGAAGGTGCAGCGATGTTACGTACGAAAGGTGAGCCTGGTACAGGAAATATCGTTGAAGCTGTGCGTCACTTACGTAAAGTAAATGCACAAGTGCGTAAATTATCTGTTATGAATGATGATGAAATTATGACAGAAGCAAAACTTTTAGGTGCACCTTATGAAGTATTAAAAGAAATTAAAGCTTTAGGTAAGTTACCAGTTGTAAACTTTGCTGCAGGTGGTGTTGCTACACCAGCGGATGCAGCTTTAATGATGGAATTAGGAGCTGACGGTGTATTCGTAGGTTCTGGTATCTTCAAATCAGAATCACCTGAAAAATTTGCGAAAGCAATCGTTCAAGCGACTACGCATTATCAAGACTATAAATTAATCGGTGAACTTTCTAAAGAGTTAGGTGCAGCGATGAAAGGTTTAGATATTAATAAACTTTCTTTAGAAGAAAGAATGCAGGAACGTGGCTGGTAAGATGAAGATTGGTGTATTAGCACTGCAAGGTGCTGTAAGAGAGCATATTCATCATATTGAACTGGCAGGTCACACAGGGGTGCCTGTAAAGCGTGTAGAACAACTAGAGGATATCGATGGATTAGTATTGCCCGGGGGAGAGTCGACAACGATGCGTCGTCTGATGGATCTCTATGGCTTTACTAAAACATTACGCCAAAGTGAATTACCGATGTATGGTACATGTGCTGGTTTAATCTTACTTGCAAATGATATCGTCGGATATGATGAAGGTCATCTAAAGAAGATGGACATCACTGTTGAACGTAATTCATTTGGACGACAAGTCGATAGCTTTGAAGCCGATCTAGACGTTAAGGGCATTGAAGAACAAGTCAATGCAGTCTTTATCCGTGCGCCACATATTGTATCAGTTGGACCGGAAGTGGAAGTATTAAGTTCAGTAGAAGATAAGATGGTAGCAGTTAAACAAGGAAAATATCTCGGTATATCATTCCATCCGGAACTTACTGAAGACTTTAAGATTATGAAATATTTTATAGAAGAAATGGTTCAATCATAAACTCCAGTGCACACTGGAGTTTTTTCTTTTAGAAATTATTTAATGCGTGCTATAATCTATCAGTACAAAATAAGTGATAAAGGAGTATTTATCAATGAAAGGGTTAACATTAAAAGAAGCAATTGAATCACGTCATTCTATTAAAGAATTCGATCCCGAAGTAAAAATTCCACAAGAAACGATGGAAGAGATGATTGCACTTGCTACTAAAGCACCATCATCTATCAACTTGCAGCCGTGGCGTTTTGTCATTATTGAGGCGGATGAAGCGAAAGAAGCGATTCGAGATCATGTGCAATTTAATACACGTCAACTTGATACAAGTGCTGCGTTTGTCCTTGTACTTTCAGATAACAATCATGTGAACGACCTGGATAGAATAATTCAGAAGAATGTTTCAAAAGGTTATATGAATCAAATTGTAAAAACTGAAAATACACAAATCATGCAGCAGTTAATTGATAAAGCGCCTAAAGAATTAATGTATGCGCAAGGGATGATGGATGCTGCAATGGCAGCGATGCAGTTTATGCTGATTGCGAAAGATTATGGTTATGACACGAATCCTATCGGAGGATTTGAGCGTCTGGAAGTACTGGATGCCTTAAATATTGATGGTGAACGTTATGCGCCAGTAATGTGTATTGCAATAGGTAAAGGTTTAAAAGAACATTATCCATCGAGCAGACATGATGTTTCAGAAATAATGTCATATAATATTTCTGAAACAGGTGTTATTGGTAAGAAAAAAGGATTCTAACAAAAAAAGCTCAATCTGAAAATTTCAGATTGAGCTTTAACTATTATAAGAAGAATCCAGCGATTGTTGCTGAGATGAATGATACAAGTGTTGCACCATATAATAATTTTAAACCGAAACGAGCAACGACATCACCTTGTTCATTGTTCAATGATTTGATTGCTCCTGCAATAATACCGATAGAAGAGAAGTTCGCAAATGATACTAAGAATACTGATACGATACCAATTGCACGTTCTGATAATTCGCCGGTATTACCTTTAACGATTGACTGAACGTCTAACATAGCAACAAACTCATTCGATACAAGTTTCGTCGCCATAATCGATCCTGCTCGCACTGCATCATCCCAAGCAATACCTGTTAAGAATGCAAGTGGTGCAAACACATAACCTAGAATAGTCTGGAAGTTGACGTCACCAGGTGTAAATGCATCAACGATACCATTAAGCATCGCGATTAAAGCGATATATCCGATTAACATTGCAGCAACAATTACCGCAACCTTAAATCCATCTAAAATATATTCTCCTAACATTTCAAAGAATGATTGTTTCTTTTCATCCGTATTTGTCCCCATAATTACAGCATTTTCTTCTTCTGCTGAAACAACGTAAGGGTTAATGATTGAAGCAATGATAAAACCGCCAAATAAGTTTAAGATAATAGCTGTTACGACATATTTAGGTTCAATCATCGTAAAATATGCCCCGACGATAGATAGTGATACCGTACTCATTGCTGAAGCAGTCAACGTATATAAACGGTGCTTTGGAATAAAAGGTAATTGTTTCTTAATAGAAATGAATACTTCTGATTGACCTAAAATTGCTGCAGCTACTGCATTAAATGATTCTAATTTCCCCATACCGTTTACTTTAGAAATCAACCACCCTAAATATTTAATAATGAATGGTAAGATTTTTAAGTATTGTAAGATTCCGATTAAAGCTGAAATAAATGTGATCGGTAATAATACATCCATAAAGAAAGTTGAAGCAGCAGGTACTTTACCGACAGCTGGATTTTCCAGACCACCAAATACGAAGTTGACACCTTGTTCTGCATAGCCTAGTAAATAACCAAAACCAGTAGCTAATGCTTCTACTAATTTGATTCCACCTGAAGTTTTAAGTAAAAGAAAAGCAAGTAGAAACTGAATGGCCATCATGATACCGATATATTGCCAACGCACACTCTTTTTATCTGAACTCATAACCCACGCAAGTAACAAGAAGACAACAAGACCGACGATACCGATAATATAATTCATGAAATCTCTCCTTTAGTCATATTTTTTATACTATAGATATCATACTACACAACGAATGAAAGCGCTAAACAATTTTTCAACTTATTATGAAAATTTGTTCATCAAAAAAGGTCAAACAAATTATTTGATTAACAAAGTAGGATTAAATATAATTAAGTCAAAGAAGGTCAAAGGTGGGTGATGTCATGCACAATATGTCAGATATAATTGAACAATATTTAAAACAGTTACTCGAAGAAGCGCAGGATGATGTTGTCGTAATTAAACGTGCACATATTGCTGAAAAGTTTGATTGCGTTCCATCACAGTTGAACTATGTCATTAAAACGCGCTTTACGAATGAACACGGCTATCAGATTGAAAGTAAACGTGGTGGCGGAGGATATATTCGTATCACAAAGATTGAATCAAATAATAAGGCGGCATTTATTGAGCATTTAATGGAATTAACGGGTAAACAGATTTCACAACAAAATGCAGAACGTATTATAGAAGGTTTACACCAAAATGAATTGATTAATGAGCGCGAGAAAAAGATTATACTTGGTACGATTCATCGTGATGTTTTAATGGTAGATGTACCTTATCGTGATTATATACGCGCTAACATTTTACAAAATGTGCTGAATATCATTCATTATAACTAAGGAGAGATTGTATGCCATACGAAGAAGAATTTTCAATGAATCAGTTACTCAAACACTTGTTAAATAGTGGTGAGTTTCAAGCAGCCCATACACCTGACAAGTGTCCAAATTGTGGACTGACTTTAAGAGAAGCATTACACATCGGCAAATTTGGTTGTCATGAATGTTATAACACTTTTAGTGATTATGTACCGCAAGTTATTGAACGTGTGCAAGCCGGTAATTTACAGCATATTGGTGTAACACCACATAAATCACAAGAAAAGATTGCACTGAAGAAAAAGATAGAAGCACTGGAAGAGAAATTACAAACATTAGTAGAAAAACAAGCGTTTGAAGAAGCGGTTGGTGTGCGTGATGAAATTCGTGCACTTAAGGAAGGTGGAGATACACATGCTGAATAAACATCTTCAGAATATATTAAGTGACTGGATGCAGACAGCTGATGAACCTGCCGTTATCTTAAGTTCACGTATCAGACTCGCACGTAATCTGGAAAATTTCGTTCATCCGATGATGTTTGCTGAAGATACTGCTGATAAAGTAATTGAAGAAGTGTCGAATGTATTAACGGAGGATTACGAACTAATTAAGATGGCTGAAACACCGATGAAAGAGCGCCAAATGCTGGTTGTTAAACATTTGATCAGCAAAGAATTGATGGATACGAAACACGGTGCAGTATTAATCAATGAAGATGAATCAGAAAGTATCATGGTTAACGAAGAAGACCATATTCGTATACAAGTTTTAGGACATGATTTATCACTGCACCATTTATATGAAAGAGCACGCACTATAGACAAAAAACTTGATGAAAAACTTATGATTTCTTATGATGAGCACTACGGTTATCTCACAACATGTCCAACAAATATTGGAACAGGTTTACGCGCAAGTGTTATGCTACATCTGCCGGGGCTTTCTATAATGAAACGTATGTCGCGAATCGCACAAACGATTAATCGGTTTGGATTTACGATTCGTGGTATTTATGGGGAAGGTACACAAGCTTTAGGACATGTGTATCAAGTGTCAAATCAGTTGACGCTCGGTAAATCAGAAGAAAGTATCATCGATGATCTAACGCAGGTTGTTGAACAAATTATTGAAGAAGAAATCAATATGCGTAAGCGTATGAATAATTATGACCATGTCGATACAGTAGATAGAATCTACAGAAGCTTAGGGATACTCAAGTATAGTCATAAAATTTCTGTAGAAGAAGCGAGTCTTAGATTAAGTGAGATTAAACTGGGTATTGATATGGGCATCATAAAAGATACACCATTTAGGTTTAATGAACTGATGGTTGCTATACAGGCACCATTTATTGATAAATTGTATCCAGAAAATAAACAAATAGATGAAAAAAGAGCACAAATGCTACGAGAGCATTTGTAAGGAGGATAAAATATGTTTGGTAGATTAACTGAAAGAGCACAGCGTGTGTTAGCACATGCACAAGAAGAAGCGATTCGTTTAAATCATAATAATATCGGCACAGAGCACTTATTATTAGGCCTTGTGAAAGAACCTGATGGTATTGCTGCGAAAGTGTTAGCAGCATATAACATTACAGAAGAAAAAGTTGTACAGGAAGTAGAACAATTAATCGGTCATGGCACAGATATGGGTGGAACGATTCAATACACACCACGTGCTAAAAAAGTAATTGAATTATCATTAGACGAAGCACGTAAACTTAACCATAACTTTGTTGGGACTGAGCATATTCTATTAGGATTAATTCGTGAGAACGAAGGTGTTGCAGCACGCGTGCTTGCAAATCTTGATTTAAATATTACGAAAGCACGTTCTCAAGTCGTTAAATTGTTAGGCAGTCCTGAAATGGATGCTAAAGGTCATGGTGAAGCTAAAGCACAAGGTACACCAACATTGGATGGATTAGCACGTGATTTAACGGTTATCGCTAAAGACGGTACGTTAGACCCTGTTATTGGCCGTGCTGATGAAGTAACACGTATCATTGAAGTGTTAAGCCGTCGTACAAAGAACAATCCGGTATTGATCGGTGAACCCGGTGTTGGTAAAACTGCTATCGTTGAAGGATTAGCACAAGCAATTGTAAACAATGAAGTGCCTGAAACGTTAAAAGGTAAACGTGTCATGAGTTTAGATATGGGTACAGTTGTTGCTGGTACGAAATACCGCGGGGAATTCGAAGAGCGTCTTAAAAAGGTGATGGATGAAATTCATGCAGCTGGCAACATCATTTTATTCATTGACGAATTACACACATTAATTGGTGCTGGTGGTGCTGAAGGTGCAATTGATGCATCAAACATTCTGAAACCTGCATTAGCACGTGGAGAAATTCAATGTATCGGTGCAACAACTTTAGAAGAATACCGTAAATACATCGAAAAAGATGCAGCGTTAGAACGTCGTTTCCAACCTGTTCAGGTAGATGAACCAAATGTAGAAGATGCAATTGAAATTTTACGTGGTTTACGTGACCGCTACGAAGCGCATCACCGTATTCAAATTTCTGATGAAGCATTAGTTGCAGCCGTAAAAATGAGTGATCGTTACATTTCTGACCGTTTCTTACCAGATAAAGCGATTGACTTAATTGATGAAGCAAGTTCAAAAGTACGTTTACGTAACTATACAACGCCACCAAGTTTAAAAGAACTTGAAGCTGAACTTGAAAAAGTAAAAAATGAAAAAGATGCAGCAGTGCATTCTCAGGAATTCGAACAAGCAGCAGCGTTACGTGACAAACAGTCACAACTTGAAAAACAATTAGATGAAACGAAAAAAGAATGGCAAAAAACGCAAGGTTCTAACAACACGTCAGTAACACCTGATGATATTGCAATTGTTGTTGCGAACTGGACGGGCATTCCTTTAAATAAAATTGCAGAAACTGAATCACAAAAATTATTGAACTTAGAAGAAATTTTACATGACCGTGTAGTAGGACAACATGATGCGGTTGTATCAATTTCTAAAGCTGTACGTCGTGCACGTGCTGGACTAAAAGACCCGAAACGTCCAATCGGAAGCTTTATCTTCTTAGGACCAACTGGTGTTGGTAAAACTGAGCTTGCAAGAGCTTTAGCAGAAGCGATGTTTGGTGAAGAAGATGCAATGATTCGCGTAGATATGAGTGAATTTATGGAGAAACATAGTGTGTCTCGTTTAGTGGGTTCTCCTCCAGGATATGTTGGTTTTGAAGAAGGCGGACAGTTAACTGAGAAAGTGCGTCGTAAACCATATTCAGTTATTTTATTCGATGAAATCGAAAAAGCTCACCCTGATGTATTTAACATGTTATTACAAGTGTTGGATGATGGTCGATTAACAGATTCTAAAGGGCGTACAGTAGACTTCAGAAATACAGTAATCATCATGACAAGTAACGTTGGGGCTCAGGAATTAAAAGATAATAAATTCGTAGGATTCGGTGGTAGTGATGCCGCACAAGATTATGAAACTATCCGCAAAACGATGATGGATGAGTTAAAGAAACAGTTCCGTCCTGAGTTCTTAAACCGTATTGATGATATTATCGTGTTCCATAAGTTAGAGAAAGAACAATTAAAAGAAATCGTTACGTTCATGGTTAATGGCTTAACGAAACGCTTAAAAGAACAAGATATTTATATTACATTAACAGATGCTGCGAAAGAAAAAGTAGCTGATGATGGATACGATCCAGAATATGGTGCACGTCCGTTAACACGTTCTATTCAAAAGAACATCGAAGATAAGTTATCTGAAGAGTTATTAAAAGGCGAAGAATTAGCTGGTCACAATGTGACAATCGACTATAAAGATGGCGAATTTGTAATTACAAAAGAAAGACAATAATGAAACATATACTGCTGAAATAATAGTAGAAACACTGTTATTTCAGCAGTATTTTTATTTTTTAAATATTATTGCATCATATTAGGGGTTAACATTGTCTAAATATGCAAAAAGATTTAAAATAAATACATATTATAATGGGGGGAAATATATTGGCTAAAGTGAAATCAACTTTTGAATGTATGGCCTGTGGTTATCAGTCCCCAAAATGGATGGGTAAATGTCCGAATTGTGGCGCCTGGAATCAGATGGAAGAAGTCATCGAACATAAACAAAAAGGACCAAAAACAGCAATACATCAGCAAGATTCAAATTCTAAAGTAGAAAAATTAAAAAATATAACGAAAGAAAGTGTACCAAGAGACCATACGCAAATGGGAGAACTTGACCGTGTATTAGGTGGCGGTATCGTTCCTGGGTCACTCGTGCTCATTGGTGGAGATCCAGGTATCGGAAAGTCAACATTATTACTGCAAGTGTGTGCGATGTTGTCACAGCGTCATCCTGTACTTTATATATCTGGTGAGGAATCGGTAAGACAAACAAAACTCCGTGCAGATCGCTTAAAGGAAGATGCCGGAGAATTAGATGTGTATGCGGAGACAAATCTTCAAATCATACATGAAACCGTGAAGAAGATGCAGCCGAAGTTTTTAGTCATTGACTCGATTCAAACGATTTTTCATCCGGAAGTAACGAGCGCACCAGGTTCAGTATCTCAAGTCCGTGAATGTACACAGGAATTAATGCGTATTGCAAAGCAGATGAATATTGCGACCTTCATCGTAGGTCACGTAACAAAAGAAGGGCAAATTGCAGGCCCGAGATTACTTGAGCACATGGTGGATACCGTACTTTATTTCGAAGGTGATACACATCACAGTTATCGTATTTTACGCGCTGTGAAAAACCGTTTCGGTTCTACAAATGAAATGGGCATATTTGAAATGCGCAATACAGGTCTCACTGAAGTATTAAACCCGAGTGAAATGTTCTTAGAAGAACGTACGAAAAATGTAGCTGGGTCTACGATTGTTGCCACAATGGAAGGCACACGTCCACTCCTTGTTGAAGTTCAATCATTAGTGTCGCCGACATCATTTCATAACCCTAGACGTATGGCGACAGGTATTGACCATAACCGTTTAACGCTGTTAATGGCAGTACTGGAGAAGAAACAAGGTTATCTATTACAGCAACAGGATGCCTATGTCAAAGTAGCAGGTGGCGTGAAATTAGATGAACCTGCTGTTGATTTAAGTATTATTATTAGTATTGCTTCTAGCTATAATGATAAACCTACCCGTGGTGATGACTGCTTTATCGGAGAAGTAGGTTTGACTGGAGAAGTAAGACGTGTGGCGCGTATTGAACAACGTGTGCAGGAAGCTGAAAAACTTGGATTCAAACGTGTCATTATTCCAAAGAATAATATCGGTGGCTGGGATTTCCCGGGGAATATCGAAGTGATTGGTGTAACAAATATAAGCGAAGCATTAAAGCTTGCATTTTAAGGAGGTGAAAATATGTTAAAGAAATTAGTAACGTTAATATTTATTGTAGTAGGTGCAAGCTTAGGGATTTTTGCGATACCTGAATTGATTCGTTTATTTAATTTGAATGTTCCTGAAATTCTTAAGAATGCATATGTTGATGGTGCGATTGGGATTATTGTCTTTTTTATTTTATTTTATTGGTTGATTAATCGCGTAGTTAACCTCATTATTAAAGGTGAAAAATCTTTATTAAACATTAATTTTATGGAACTTATCTTTGCAACGCTCGGTATGATTTTAGGATTGATGATTGCTTCGATGATCAGTTTAATCTTTAACAATATGGGCTTTACATTACTTAAAAATACAGTGCCGGTTATTCTGGCGGTTGTATTAGGTTATTTAGGGTTTCAGGTTGGACTAAAGAAACGTGATGAAATTCAAAGTTTCTTACCAGAACGATTCCAGAGCAGTTCAAACAAACGCCGTGTGCTGGATAACACGAAATTATTGGATACGTCGGCAATCATTGATGGCCGTATTTTATCAATCGTAGAATGTGGATTCTTAGATGGTACAATTATTGTTCCTCAAGGCGTATTAGATGAATTACAGCTTATCGCAGATTCAACAGACGGTATGAAGCGTGATAAAGGACAACGTGGACTGGACATTTTAAGTCAGCTTCAGAACACAGGTCACCCGATAAAGATTGTTCCAGGTAATAAAAATATAAAAGAAGTCGATCAATTATTAGTCACAATGGCAAAAGAATCGAAATCGAGCGTTATTACAACAGACTTTAACTTAAACAAAGTATGTCAGGTGCAAGGCATTAAAGTATTGAATGTGAATGATCTATCTGAAGCAATTAAACCAGTTGTCGCACAAGGTGATCAGTTTATACTGAATGTGACGAAAGCTGGGAAAGAAGAGAACCAAGGTGTCGGATATTTAGAAGATGGCACAATGGTCGTTGTAGAGAATGGTAAACATTTAATTAATAAACAAGTGAACGTGGAAGTACAATCAGTACTTCAGACTGCTTCAGGCAGAATTATATTTACAAAGAAAGTGAATGACTAATATGTATGACGTAATCATTCCGGCAGCGGGCATGGGGAAACGCATGCAGGCAGACAAGAACAAAATATTACTGACGATTAACGATCAATCGATACTAGAACACACTGTGCAAGTGTTTCAAAATGATGATAACTGTCGGTCGATTCATCTGGCTGCACAAAAAGATGAAATCGACATGATGAAATCGATGCTACAAGCATATGATAAAATTGGCATTATTACACAAGGTGGTAGTGAACGCCAATACAGTATTGAAAACGTATTAAAAGCAATTGAGCCGTGTGACTATGTATTTGTACATGATGCAGCAAGACCATTTGTTACGCAGGCCACATTAAACAAACTATATCATTCAGTGCAACAACATCACAGCGCCATCGCTGCTGTAAAAGTAAAAGATACGATTAAACGTATAGAAAACAATCAAGTGACTGAAACGTTAAAGCGTGATGAACTTTGGCAAATACAAACACCACAAGCTTTTATGTATAGTTTACTGCTTGATGCATATAATGCCGCTAATCAAGAGAACTTTTTAGGGACAGACGACGCATCACTTGTTGAGCGCATTGCAAAAGTTCATATCGTAGAAAGTGATTACGACAATATTAAGATTACAACGCCGGAAGACATGTTCTTCGCGGAAGCAATACTGAAGAAAAGAGGGAAGAAATGTTTAGAATAGGACAAGGTTACGACGTACATCAACTCGTTGAAGGGCGCCCATTAATCATCGGGGGTATCGAGATTGAACACGACAAAGGATTACTTGGACATAGCGATGCTGATGTATTGCTACATGCGATTACAGATGCGATATTAGGGGCTGTTTCCTTAGGTGATATAGGTAAATTCTTTCCAGATGATGATCCGAAATATAAAGGTGCAGATTCGCGTATTTTATTAAAAGATGCGTACCAACACGTATTGGATATGGGTTATGAAATCGCCAATATTGATGCAACAATCATCGCAGAAAAGCCGAAATTCAGACCACACATTGATGCAATGCGTGAAGCGATTGCGAACGTCTTAAATACAGACATATTCAATGTTAACGTCAAAGCAACGACGAATGAGAAGATGGGCTATTTAGGCAGACAAGAGGGAATACAAGCTCAAGCTGTGATATTATTAAATAAAATAAATTAGACCCTACAGAATTGTAGGGTCTAATTTATTTTATTTGGAGAATTTAATTTTAAGTTTATTGATTATCAAGTCTATAATTATTTAAACCATCAAATAGAAAAAACATTTGTTTATTTTTATCTAATACTTGAAGCTGTAAATTTATGTCTGGATTGCTCAATTTTTTTATTTCTGAACTAGGTATATTGTCAGAAATTTCAAAACGAAGCGCATCAATATCGCCTAAACGGACTTTAATAGATGGAGAGTGTAATTTGTTGTATTTTTCAATTACATTTTCTGGATATAAAATATTTAAATAAATAATTTCATTTTTATTTAATTTAATATATTTCAAACTTTCTTCATCCAACATAAAGTCTACTTTATACAGTATCATTTTATTTTTATCAGTTAATGTGAAATTAGTAATTTTAAAATGTGGGTCTGTAAACATATCATTTACAGTTTTAACACTAGTTTTATCAGAGACTTTATTTACAGTTAAGGTTTCACTCTGTTTATTCTGTGGTTCATTTTTCTCTTGATTAGAACACCCACTGATTATTATACATGTTATCAATAACAAGAGGATACGGGTTTTCAATACTAATCACCTTCTCACTGTTTGACTTTATCTGAAAAACCACGATATGACCAATTTCCGCTTACATATTTTTTAGATGAGACTTTCCCATTACTATATCTAACTATGTAGCCGTTGGTTTTTACTCTCTCGCTTCCAGCTCTTAATAAATATTTTGATCTAGGTGGTATGCTATAAGTAACACTATAAGATATTGTATTAGAAGTATTTAATGAAACTTCTGAACCGATGTTAACACCATTTTTCATTATTCCAAATTCTGCTGAAGAAGATACAGAAGCAGTTGCAGATTTTGTACGTGATACCTGGTAAGTGACTGTGTCTGTAGTAGAAGATGGATTATAGTGGGAATAAGTCCAGTCTACATCTTTATAAGTGGATTTACTTGAAGCTTCGTAAACAGTTCCATTATAAGCAATATACTTATCTGGACCATCATTTGTCACAGCACTAACATCGTTAAAAGGAATTGAAGATAAAGATAAAATTGATAAAGAAGTAATTAAGAATTTTTTCATGACTGAGCTCTCCTTTTTTATATTTAATATGTTACAAAAAAATTATACTTTCTTATTTTCAGAATTGCAATACTTTTCTGAAAATAAATATAATTATATAAATATACAATAAATATTTCTGAATTAAGCATAGCTATCATCATGTGGTATAATTTAATAAAAACTAATTAATGGAGTGAATATAATGAGTAAAGTAAGAGTAAGATATGCACCAAGTCCGACTGGTTTCTTACACATCGGTAATGCACGTACTGCATTATTTAACTATTTATTTGCAAGACATAACGGTGGAGATTTTATCATCCGTATTGAAGATACAGATACCGCACGTAATGTTGAAGGCGGAGAAGCGAGTCAGTTAAAGTTCTTACAATGGTTAGGTATGGATTGGGATGAGTCAATCGATAAAGATGGTGGATTTGGTCCTTATCGCCAATCAGAGCGTCAATCTATTTATCAGCCTTTAGTAGAAAAGTTATTAGCTGAGGATAAAGCATACCGTTGTTACATGACTGCTGAAGAGTTAGAAGCAGAACGTGAGGCACAGCTTGCACGTGGTGAAATGCCGAGATACGGTGGTAAACATGCACACTTAACAAAAGAAGAAGAAGCGGCTTTAATTGCTGAAGGTCGCGAACCTGCGATTCGTATTCGTGTACCGAAAGATAAAACTTACACATTTAATGATATGGTTAAAGGTGAAGTATCATTTGATTCTAATGGTATCGGTGACTGGGTTATCGTGAAAAAAGACGGTATTCCAACGTACAACTTCGCGGTAGCAATCGATGATCACTTCATGGAAATTACTCACGTTATCCGTGGTGATGACCATATTTCAAATACGCCAAAACAAATGATGGTGTACGAAGCGTTAGGATACGATATCCCGACGTTTGGTCACATGACGTTAATCGTAAATGAAGAACGTAAGAAATTATCTAAGCGTGATGGTTCAATCATTCAATTTATTGAACAATATCATGATTTAGGTTATTTGCCAGAAGCATTATTCAACTTTATCGGATTACTTGGCTGGTCTCCAGAAGGTGAAGAAGAAATCTTCTCGAAAGCGCAATTTATCGAAATGTTCGATGAGAAACGATTAAGCAAATCACCAGCATTCTTTGATAAACAAAAGCTTGCATGGATCAACAACCAATATATGAAGACAAAAGATTTAGATACAGTATTTGAAATGACGTTACCGCACATGGAAAAAGCAGGTCTTATTTCAAACAACCCAACAGAAGCAGAACTTGCATGGGCGAAATCTTTAGTAAGTTTATATCAGCAACAAATGAGCTACGCTGGTGAAATCGTTGAATTATCTGAGTTATTCTTCAAAGATGAATTAGCATTAGACGAAGAAGCATCAGAAGTTGTAAACGGTGAGCAAGTACCTGAACTTGTTAAAGCTTTAACAGCTCAACTTGAAGCGTTAGATACTTTTGACGCGGCAAGTATTAAAGCGGCAATTAAAGCAGTTCAGAAAGAAACTGGTATTAAAGGTAAGAACTTATTCATGCCGATTCGTGTGATGGTATCTGGCCAAACACATGGACCTGAATTACCGAATACAATGGAGTTATTAGGTAAAGATAAAGTTATTGAGCGTTTAAGTGTTTACGCATAATGCAACAAAAATAGTTGAAAAATAATCGCAATCTATTATAATCAGAATATGAGAATAAGTAGATAGTTAAATTATCTATAGAGAGCATACGGTTGGTGCAAGTATGTGATAAATTAATTGTTGAATGCATCTCATCGTGTTAATTGCATATTTTTTAAGTGAGTAGATTTATCTACTAATCAGAGTGGAACCGTGCAGAAGCACCTCTTATTTTAGAGGTGCTTCTTTTTTATATTGGGAGGTGTGTGTATGTTCGCAAGAATTAAAGATGACATTAATATGGTGTTTGAACAGGACCCGGCTGCGAGAAGTAGTTTAGAAGTGTTTTTGACATACTCAGGATTACACGCTGTATGGTGGCATTTAGTTGCGCACTGGTTCTTTAATCATAAAATGTATTTTATCGCACGTGCGATCAGTCAGATTTCAAGATTTTTCTCAGGTATTGAAATTCACCCTGGTGCAAAGATCGGTAAAAGATTGTTCATTGACCATGGTATGGGCATTGTCATCGGTGAAACGTGTACGATTGGCAATAACGTAACAATTTATCAAGGTGTGACACTAGGTGGTACAGGGAAAGAGAACGGTAAACGTCATCCTGATATCGGTGATAACGTATTGATTGCTGCAGGCGCAAAGGTACTTGGTAATATTCAAATCGGTAACAATGTGAATATTGGTGCGAATTCTGTCGTATTGAAGTGTGTACCTGACTTCTCTACTGTAGTAGGTATTCCAGGACACATTGTAAAACAAAATGGTGTTAAAGTCGGTAAGAGCTTTGAACATACAGATTTACCTGATCCGATTTATGAAAAATTAAAAGAATTAGAACGTCATATAGAGGCGACAAAAAAAGGAGAGATTGTTGATGATTACATTATATAACACGTTAAGTCGTAAAAAAGAAAAGTTCGTACCATTAGAAGAAGGTAAGGTGAAGATGTATGTGTGCGGTCCTACCGTATACAACTACATTCATATCGGTAATGCACGTCCTGCAATCAGTTTCGATGTCGTTAGACGTTACTTTGAATATCGCGGTTATGAAGTCAACTACGTGTCAAACTTTACAGACGTTGACGACAAACTCATTAAAGCTGCCAATGAATTAAATTCTACTGTACCAGAAGTAGCTGATCGTTTTATTGAAGCGTACTTTGAAGATACGAGTGCCCTTAATTGTAAGCATGCGACACATCACCCACGTGTTATGGATCATATGGATGATATTATTTTGTTTATCGAAGAATTGATCAAGAAAGACTACGCCTATGAAAGTGGCGGAGATGTTTATTTTAGAACACGTAAATTTGATGGTTATGGTAAGTTAAGTCATCAGTCAATTGACGAACTTAAAGTCGGTGCACGTATTGCTACGGGTGAATTAAAGGATGATGCGTTAGATTTTGCGTTATGGAAATCAGCGAAGCCTGGTGAAATCAGTTGGGATTCTCCGTGGGGTAAAGGTCGACCAGGCTGGCATATCGAGTGTTCAGTAATGGCGAAGAAACATTTGGGTGATTCTATTGATATCCATGCAGGTGGTTCTGACTTAACATTCCCACACCACGAGAATGAAATCGCGCAATCTGAAGCACATAACGACACAACATTTGCAAATTACTGGATGCATAACGGGTTTATCAATATTGATAACGAGAAGATGAGTAAGTCGTTAGGTAACTTTATTTTAGTGCACGATATAATTAAAGAAATTAATCCGAATGTATTGCGTTTCTTTATGATCAGCGTACATTATAGAAATCCAATCAACTACAATATGGAGCTCGTTTCTAGCGCGAAAGCAGGGCTTGAACGTATTCAAAATGCATATGCAGCGCTGCAGGAAAGAAAAGAAATTTCTGTAGGAATCGTTGATCACACTGAGATGATTAAAGTAGTTGATGATATTTTAGTGCAATTTGAAACAGCGATGGACGATGATTTTAATACAGCAAATGCAATCACAGCTTGGTATGAATTAGCGAAACAAGCCAATATCTATAATCAGAATGAATCAACAGATTTAAAGGTGATTGATCGTTTCCTGGAAGTGTTCGAAATCTTTAGTGAAGTATTAGGTGTCAAACTGGTTGAAGAAAAAGAATTGCTTGATGCTGACATCGAAGCATTAATAGCAGAACGTGAAACAGCACGTAAAGAAAGAAACTTTGCACGTGCAGATGAAATTCGAGACTTATTAAAAGAACAAAATATTATTCTGGAAGATACGGCACAAGGTGTGAGATTTAAACGTGGTTAACGAAGCGAGTCTTTATAATCCACTGACACTTGCTTATTTAGGTGATGCAGTACTCGATTTACATGTCAGAAATTATATCGTAAGAGAAAAGAATAAAAAGCCGAATGAACTCCATCGTCAGGCAACATTTTTTGTATCTGCTAAAAGTCAGGCGCAAACGTTTGATACTTTAGTTGATGAAGGTTATTTTACTGAACAGGAAAAAGAAATATTAATGCGCGGACGTAATGCCAAAAGTCATACCCGCGCGAAAAATACAGATGTTATTTCCTATAAGAAAAGTACCGCACTTGAAGCGGTTATCGGTTATTTACATTTAAATAACGAAACAGAACGATTACAGACGCTGCTGGATAAAATCATCACGTTATGTGAAATGAGGGGTAAATAATGAAAAAAGAAACAACTGATGAAATGATAGTAGGACGTCATGCTGTGAAAAGCGCGATTGAGTCGGATCACGAAATCAATAAAGTGTTCATCCAGGAAGGCATCAATAAATCACAAATTTCAAGCATATTAAATTTATGTAAGGAAAGAAAGATTATTGTTCAGACAGTACCGAAATCAAAGCTTGACCATTTATCGGATGTACCACATCAAGGGATTATGGCGATGATTTCACCATATGAATATGTAGATCTGGATGACTTCTTAAATGCGCGTGATAAAGATAAGTTAAGCACGATTATGATTCTTGATGGTTTAGAAGATCCACATAATCTCGGTTCTATTTTAAGAACGGCAGATGCGATTGGAATAGACGGTATATTGATTCCGAAACGTCGTTCAGTAAGCTTAAACCAAACGGTTGTGAAAGCTTCAACTGGCGCGATTGAACATGTGCCGGTAATGCGTGTCACAAATATTAGTCAGGCAATAGATAAACTGAAAGAAGCAGGATACTGGGTTGCGGGGACGGATGCCAGCAAATCAGTTGATTACCGTAAGATGGATGCTAATATGAACCTTGCGATTGTTATCGGTTCAGAAGGTGAAGGAATGAGTAGGCTCGTTAAAGATAAATGTGACTTCTTAATTCACTTACCAATGGTTGGACATGTTAATAGTTTGAATGCTTCAGTGGCAGCGAGTTTGTTAATGTACGAAGTTTATCGTAAAAGGAACCCACTTGACGCATGATAAAAAAATATACCATCATTGATGGTTATAATGTCATCGGACAAAGTTCACGACTCAAACAACTCGCACAAGAGTCATTAGAAGAGGCACGTATTCAACTATTGATTGAAATTGCGAATTATAATGCACGTATTGCGGATGAAATGATTGTAGTGTTCGATGCATATGATGTGAAATCTCATGAGCGCGAAGAAGTGTTTCATGGCATCCGTGTTGTCTATTCTCGGGAAAAGGAAACGGCTGATGCAGTTATTGAACGGCTTGTCTACGAGATGTATGAAAAGCACATTACAACGATCAAGGTCGTAACGAGTGATTTATCAGAACAGCATACGATATTTGGAAGCGGTGCGTTAAGAATCCCGTCCCGTGAGTTTATCAACAATTTGCGTGAAGAAGAAATCAATGTGGCGAAAGATATGGTGAAGATGGATAACAATAAACCGCGTACACGTATTGAAATCGATCAGAAAACGAAAGAGCGATTAGAAAGATTAAGGCGCGGAGATTATTAATTCAAGATAATTTTATTGTTTGAGATAATCATTTATTACATTTAACCTAAAGAAAAATACATCTAGAGGTTAAGCGCATGTTTAAAACTTATACACAAATGATTTGTGAAGAACAAACAATGTATCATCTTAAGCCGGTAGAACATATTGTAAAAGATATTCAGAGTGGTAATATCGATGCTTTTGATAGTCTTGTAGCAAGACTACGTAATGGTATTGAAGTCCATATTCGTAAAATTTCGTATAGAGACCATGAAGCTTTATATCAAGAGAGTCTGATTGCGTTATATCAGGCAGTGAAAGTCTATGACCCAATAAAAAGCGATAATTTTGAAAGGTTTTATTTTTACCATTTGAAATATGCGTTGCTGGATTATGTGAGGGAGTTGCAAAAAGAGCGCAATCGTCCTATTGTGAGCTTTGAAACGACGCAGTATGACGATGAACCATCGCTTGAAGCGTTCATACAGGATGTGAACGCATTGCACCCTGATATTGAAAGTGAACTTGTTGATTTACAGTCGCGTATGACTCCTGTTGCATTGCAATTGAGTCCGCTTGAATATCGCGTCCTGGAATATTTAAAGGAACAGATGCCTGTCAAAGCGATGGCAGCAATTGAGAATGAATCGCTGAAAACAATTCATAATGCAATTTCAAGATTGAAAGTTAAGATTAAATCCTTCATACAAGGTACATGTTAGTTTGACAAATTACAATTTCACCGTTATATTAAACTAGGATTAGAATGAATGAATGAATGTGATGATTAGACGTGAACAATATAGTACTAAAAAATAAGTATCGAATTACGGTTCGGTCTATTTTTTATCAATTTAAACATGACGGAGGCAAACGCATGGAACATAAAGAAAATTTCTTTCAAGGTGTTATTTCTGAGATGAAAAAAACTTCATGGCCAACTGGTCAGGAAGTTGTTAGAGATACAACAATCGTAGTATTAACTGTATTATTCTTTATTATTTTCTTTTACGCAATCGATTTAGGCATTTCTGAGCTTATTCGATTAATTAACTAAGGAGGCATATTATGTCTGAGGAAAGCAAAAAGCATTGGTACGCAGTTCATACGTATTCAGGCTATGAAAACAAAGTAAAAGACAACTTAGAAAAACGTCTTGAATCTATGAATATGCAAGATCAAATCTTTAGAGTTGTTATTCCGGAAGAAGAGGAAACAACGATTAAAGACGGTAAAGCAAAAACATCTGTAAAGAAAACATTCCCTGGTTACGTTTTAGTAGAGCTAGTGATGACGGATGAATCTTGGTATGTTGTACGTAATACACCAGGTGTTACAGGTTTCGTAGGATCTGCCGGTGCAGGTTCTAAACCAAATCCATTATTACCAGAAGAAGCTAAGTTTATTTTGAAATCAATGGGTATGAACGAAAAAACGATCGATGTTGAAATTGAAGTCGGTGAACAAGTGCGCGTAACGAGCGGTCCTTTTACAAACCAGGTTGGTGAAGTGAAAGAAATCGATATCGAGAAATACAAATTAACAGTATTAGTAGATATGTTTGGCCGTGAAACACCAGTTGAAGTTGAATTCGATCAAATCGAAAAATTATAATATAAATTTTAAAAAAATAAAATGTAAATTTTCACTTGCAATTTTTATGAGTAAGTGGTAATATTTTATGGTCGTGCTAATTAGTACGGTTGTTGAGTGGGAGGGTAAATATCATACCCTGTGACCACATCACGATATTATAGGAGGTGCACATCGTGGCTAAAAAAGTAATCAAAGTTGTTAAATTACAAATCCCAGCAGGGAAAGCGAATCCAGCGCCACCAGTTGGTCCAGCATTAGGTCAAGCAGGTGTTAACATTATGGGATTCTGTAAAGAATTTAACGCGCGTACACAAGAACAAGCAGGTTTAATTATTCCGGTTGAAATTTCTGTATTTGAAGATCGTTCATTTACATTTATCACTAAAACACCACCTGCAGCAGTTTTACTTAAAAAAGCAGCTAAAATCGAAAAAGGTTCTGGTGAACCGAACAAGACTAAAGTTGCTACAGTAACTGAAGATCAAGTACGTGAAATCGCTGAAGCTAAAATGGAAGATTTAAATGCAGCAAGCGTTGAAGCGGCAATGAGAATTGTTGCTGGTACTGCTCGTAGTATGGGTGTAGAAATTAAATAGTATTTTAAGATTTAACAAGCAGACTTATCTAAGTCTGCTCTTGCACTGTTATAGACAGTGCCCGTGGGAGGACATTCCGCTAAAACCACTATAAGGAGGAAATAAGAAATGGCTAAAAAAGGTAAAAAATATCAAGAAGCCGCTCAAAAAGTTGATAACACTAAATTCTACTCTGTAGAAGAAGCTATCAAACTCGCGCAAGAAACAAGCACAGTAAACTTTGACGCTTCTGTTGAAGTTGCATTCCGTTTAGGAATCGATGTACGTAAAAATGACCAACAAATCCGTGGGGCAGTTGTATTACCAAACGGAACTGGTAAAACACAACGTGTATTAGTATTCGCTAAAGGTGAAAAATTAAAAGAAGCTGAAGCTGCAGGCGCTGACTACGTTGGCGATGCTGAATACATCAACAAGATCAACCAAGGTTGGTTCGAATTCGATGTAATCGTAGCAACTCCAGACATGATGGGTGAAGTTGGTAAACTTGGACGTGTCTTAGGACCTAAAGGTTTAATGCCAAACCCTAAAACTGGTACTGTAACGATGGACGTAACAAAAGCTGTTCAGGAGATCAAAGCTGGTAAAGTAGAATACCGTGCTGAGAAATCTGGTATCGTTCACGCTTCAATCGGTAAAGTATCATTTGATACTGCTAAATTAGTTGAAAACTTTAACACTTTAAAAGATGTTTTAGCTAAAGCTAAACCAGCATCATCAAAAGGTACTTATTTCAAAACTGTTTCTGTAACTTCTACTATGGGCCCTGGTATCAAAGTTGACCCAACAGAAGTTAGAAACTAATTTTAAAAAAACAAATTGACAAGATTCAAATTTCACGATATAGTGTAATTTGTATTTTATAAATAACCTAAGACAGTAGGGGCGTATGCTTAATAATCCTACCGAGGTGAAATTTGACTTGATGAACTTTCAAGCACTTTTTACCATGGGTGAAAAGTGCTTTTTTAATACTTTATTAGAAAAGCACGAAAATCTTAATGGAGGTGTCATAATGAGTACAAAAGCTATCGAAATCAAACAACAAAAAGCTGATTTGATCACTGAACAATTAAAAAATTCAGTATCAACTATCATCGTTGACTATCGTGGTTTAACTGTTGCGCAAGTAACTGAACTACGTAAACAACTTCGTGAAGCTGGTGTGGAATTCCACGTTTACAAAAATACTTTAGTACGTCGTTCAGCAGAAGCTGCTGGTATCGAAGGACTTGAAGAATTTTTAACTGGACCAAACGCTATTGCATTCTCTAACGAAGAAGTTGTTGCGCCAGCAAAAATTCTTGCTGACTTCGCAAAAGAAAACGAAAAGTTAGAAATCAAAGCCGGTGTTATTGAAGGTAAAGTGACTAGCGCTGATGATATCAAAGCTATCGCATCATTACCATCAAAAGAAGGACTTATCTCAATGGTTCTTTCAGTATTACAAGCTCCAATGCGTAACTTCGCATATGCAGTTAAAGCTGTTGGAGAACAAAAAGAAGGCGGAGAAGAAGCTGCTCCTGCTGAAGAAGCATAATTCACTTAGACAAAGACAATTAGTATCATAAAAAACTTAAATTAAATGGAGGAATACAATCATGTCAAACGAAAAAATTATCGAAATGATTAAAGAAATGTCAGTTTTAGAATTAAACGATTTAGTTAAAGCTATCGAAGAAGAATTCGGTGTTACTGCTGCTGCTCCTGTAGCTGCTGCTGGTGCTGCTGGTGGCGAAGGTGCTGCTGCAGAAAAAACTGAATTCGACGTAGAATTAGTATCTGCTGGAGCTTCAAAAATTAAAGTTGTTAAAGCTGTTAAAGAAGCTACTGGTTTAGGATTAAAAGACGCTAAAGACTTAGTTGATGGCGCTCCTAAAGTAGTTAAAGAAGGCGTTTCTAAAGACGAAGCTGAAGAATTAAAAGCTAAATTAGAAGAAGCTGGAGCAACTGTAGAAGTTAAATAATTTCTCTTTTGTCCGAAACCCGTTATGTATATAACGGGTTTTTCTTGCTTTATATTGGTATAATTTCAACTGAGTGCGCATTGCGCTGAGTTGAAATAAGTGAGGTGTTAAGATGAGTCATTATTATAGTGAAGAACAAACGGTAGAAAGCAAAGAAAGTATCATCAGCTTTAATATGGGGAATCACAGTTTGAAGCTTACGACGGATAGTGGTGTATTTTCAAAAGGTGGCGTTGATTTCGGATCTAACTTACTCGTTAAAACTTTTTTAGAAGATACACGTCCTGCTCGAGTACTGGATGTCGGATGTGGATATGGCACGATGGGCTTAATGGTGGCAAAGCATTATCCGGAATCAACAGTACATATGGTAGATGTGAACGAACGCGCATTATCTTTATCTGAAAGAAATAGTAATGCTAACAATATTCATAACACAACAATCTATAAGAGTGATGGATTAAATGGAGTAACAGAACGTTTTGATGCAGTGATTACAAACCCACCAATTCGTGCGGGCAAAGACGTTGTTCATCGCATATTAGAAGATAGTGCGAAAGTGCTTGATAAAGACGGTGCGCTATACGTTGTCATCCAAAAGAAACAAGGTATGCCATCAGCTAAAAAGAAGATGGAAGACGTATTTGGTAATGTTGCAGTTCTGAAGAAAGATAAAGGTTACTATATATTAAAGAGTGTAAAAGGTTGACCTTATACATTCCGTCTGTTATAGTAATAGAATGTAAAAATTTAAATGAATAAGTGTGCACTTTTCTATCTAATTTTAGGAGAAATGAGTTTAAAATAAAATGTGAAAATGGAGTTATGTGATTCCGTTTTCTTTTTGTCTTATTCCTCTGTTTAGGTAAAAGGCACCACAATTTTTGAGGGGTGAATCTGTTGACAGGTCAACTTATCCAATACGGAAGGCATCGTCAGCGTAGAAGTTACGCAAGAATTTCCGAGATTTTAGAATTACCTAACTTAATAGAGATTCAAACAAAATCTTATGAATGGTTCTTAGAAGAAGGTTTAATCGAGATGTTTAGAGACATTTCACCAATTGAAGACTTCACTGGAAATCTTTCATTAGAATTTGTTGATTACAAATTAGGTGAGCCAAAGTACGATTTAGATGAAGCAAAGAACCGTGATGCTACTTACTCAGCGCCACTTCGAGTAAAGGTACGATTAATTATTAAAGAAACAGGTGAAGTGAAAGAACAAGAAGTCTTTATGGGTGATTTCCCATTAATGACTGATACAGGTACGTTTGTCATCAATGGTGCAGAACGTGTTATCGTATCTCAGTTAGTTCGTTCACCATCTGTATACTTCAATGATAAAGTCGACAAGAATGGTAAAGTGAGCTTTGGAGCGACTGTTATCCCTAACCGTGGTGCGTGGCTTGAATATGAAACTGATGCGAAAGATGTAGTATTTGTTCGTATTGACCGTACACGTAAATTACCGATCACTGTACTTTTACGTGCATTAGGATTCTCAAGTGACCAGGAAATCATTGATTTATTAGGTGACAACGAGTATTTACGTAACGCATTAGACAAAGATAATACTGAGTCAACTGAAGCTGCATTACTTGAAATTTATGAACGTTTACGTCCAGGTGAACCACCTACAGTTGAGAATGCGAAGAGTCTATTATACTCTCGTTTCTTCGACCCAAAACGCTATGATTTAGCAAGCGTTGGACGTTATAAAATGAATAAAAAGTTACATTTAAAACACCGTTTATTCAATCAAACGTTAGCTGAGCCAATCGTTGATGTAGAAACAGGTGAAATCGTAGCTGAAGAAGGTACACTTTTAGATCGTCGTAATTTAGATCAAATTTTAGATGTACTTGAAAACAACGCCAACCAAAAAGTATTCACTTTAGAGAATGGTTTATTAGACGAGCCGATTGAAATTCAATCTGTTAAAGTTTATGTTCCTGGAGATGAAGAAAAACGTACGACAACAATTATCGGTAATGCATTCCCAGATGAAGAAGTGAAGTGTATCACACCTGCTGATATTTTATCTTCTGTAAGTTATTTCTTTAACTTATTAGCTGGAGTAGGTTTCACTGATGATATCGATCACTTAGGTAATCGTCGTTTACGTTCAGTTGGTGAATTATTACAAAACCAATTCCGTATCGGTTTAAGTCGTATGGAGCGTGTTGTACGCGAACGTATGAGTTTACAAGATACTGAATCTGTAACGCCTCAACAATTAATCAATATCCGTCCAGTCATTGCATCTATTAAAGAATTCTTTGGTAGCTCACAGTTATCTCAGTTCATGGACCAGGCAAACCCATTAGCTGAGCTTACACATAAACGTCGTTTATCTGCATTAGGACCTGGTGGTTTAACAAGAGAACGCGCAGGTATGGAAGTACGTGACGTTCACTACTCTCACTATGGCCGTATGTGTCCGATTGAAACGCCGGAGGGACCAAACATCGGGTTAATCAACTCACTTTCAAGTTATGCGCGTGTTAATGAATTTGGTTTCATTGAAACACCATACAGAAAAGTTGATATTGAAACAAATACTGTTACATCACAAATTGACTATTTAACAGCTGACGAAGAAGATGCTTACGTTGTTGCCCAAGCGAATTCACGCTTAGACGATAATGGTAAGTTCTTAGATGACGAAGTTGTTTGTCGTTTCCGTGGTGATAATACTGTAATGGCACGTGAACGCATGGATTACATGGATGTTTCACCGAAACAGGTTGTTTCTGCTGCCACAGCTTGTATCCCTTTCTTAGAAAACGATGACTCGAACCGTGCTTTAATGGGTGCGAACATGCAACGTCAAGCAGTGCCGTTAATGAATCCTGAAGCGCCATTTGTTGGTACGGGTATGGAACACGTAGCAGCACGTGACTCTGGCGCTGCAGTAGTAGCGAAATATAAAGGTCGTGTAGAGCACGTTGAAGCTCGTCAGATTAAAGTTCGCCGTATCGTTGAAGAAGGCGGAAAAGAAATCGAAACAGATTTAGATGTATATAAATTAGCTAAATTCGCACGCTCAAACTCAGGTACTTGTTACAACCAACGTCCTATCGTTGAAGCTGGTAACATCGTAACGAAAGGTGAAATCTTAGCAGATGGTCCTTCTATGGAACTTGGTGAGATGGCACTTGGTCGTAACGTAGTTGTTGGATTTATGACTTGGGATGGTTATAACTACGAGGATGCTGTAATCATGAGCGAACGTCTTGTGAAAGACGACGTATATACTTCTATCCATATTGAAGAATATGAATCAGAAGCGCGTGATACGAAGCTTGGACCTGAAGAAATTACAAGAGATATTCCTAACGTATCTGACAATGCACTTAAAAACTTAGATGATCGTGGTATCATTTTCGTTGGTGCTGAAGTACGTGATGGTGACATCTTAGTTGGTAAAGTAACGCCTAAAGGGGTTACTGAATTAACGGCTGAAGAACGTTTATTACATGCAATCTTCGGTGAAAAAGCGCGTGAAGTACGTGATACTTCATTACGTGTACCACACGGTGCTGATGGTATCGTATTAGACGTTAAAGTCTTTAATCGTGAAGATGGCGACGAGTTACCACCAGGCGTTAACCAATTAGTACGTGTTTACATCGTTCAAAAACGTAAAATTCATGTTGGGGATAAAATGTGTGGACGTCACGGAAATAAAGGGGTTATCTCACGTATCTTACCAGAAGAAGATATGCCATTTATGCCTGATGGAACACCGATTGATATCATGTTAAACCCACTTGGGGTACCTTCTCGTATGAACATCGGACAAGTATTAGAGTTACACTTAGGTATGGCTGCTAAAAACTTAGGTCTGCATGTTGCGTCTCCAGTATTTGATGGAGCAAACGATGAAGACGTTTGGTCAACAATCGAAGAAGCTGGTATGGCACGTGACGGTAAAACTGTACTTTATGACGGACGTACTGGTGAACCATTCGATAACCGTGTATCAGTTGGTGTAATGTACATGCTTAAATTAGCCCACATGGTTGATGATAAGTTACATGCACGTTCAACTGGACCTTACTCACTTGTTACACAACAACCACTTGGTGGTAAAGCACAATTTGGTGGACAACGTTTTGGTGAGATGGAAGTATGGGCACTTGAAGCTTACGGTGCGGCGTATACTTTACAGGAAATCTTAACGTACAAATCTGATGATACTGTTGGTCGTGTGAAAACTTACGAAGCAATCGTTAAAGGTGAAAATATTCCTCGTCCAGGTGTTCCGGAATCATTCCGTGTATTGATGAAAGAGTTACAAAGTTTAGGGTTAGATGTAAAAGTAATGGATAACAAAGATGAAGAGATTGAAATGCGTGATTTAGAAGATGACGATTTCATCGATTCAAAGATTAACCTTGCAAAAGCACCAACACCAGAAGCTGAGATCACTGAATAATCACTATCTCAAAAGCTAGTCACTTATTTTGTTTAATACATCATGTAAATCATTCCGCATTTACATGATGGTTAAACAAGTTGAAATATAAATCTTGATAAAATTTTTAATACACTAAGGAGGTAGGGCTTTGATTGATGTAAATAACTTTCATTACATGAAGATAGGTCTCGCTTCACCTGAAAAAATCCGTTCTTGGAGTTTTGGTGAAGTTAAAAAGCCAGAAACAATTAACTACCGTACATTAAAACCTGAAAGAGATGGTTTATTCTGTGAGAAAATTTTCGGTCCAACAAAAGACTGGGAATGTAGCTGTGGTAAATATAAACGTGTACGTTACAAAGGTATGGTCTGTGACCGTTGTGGCGTTGAAGTAACAAAATCAAAAGTACGTCGTGAACGTATGGGGCATATTGAATTAGCTGCACCTGTATCACACATCTGGTATTTCAAAGGAATTCCTTCTCGTATGGGATTACTTTTAGATATGTCTCCGCGTTCTTTAGAAGAAGTTATCTATTTTGCTTCTTACGCTGTAATTGATCCAGGTCCAACTGGATTAGAGAAAAAATCATTATTATCTGAAAGAGAATACCGTGAGTATTACGATAAGTACCCTGGGCAATTCACTGCTAAGATGGGTGCTGAAGCGATTAAAGATTTATTAATGAACATCGACTTAGATGGAGAATTAAAATCTTTACGTGAAGAATTAGAAACAGCAACAGGACAACGTTTAACAAGAGCAATCAAACGTTTAGAAGTTGTTGAATCATTCCGTAATTCTGGTAATGATCCTTCTTGGATGATTTTAGATGTATTACCAATCATTCCACCTGAAATTCGTCCAATGGTTCAATTAGATGGTGGACGTTTCGCTACATCTGATTTAAACGATTTATATCGTCGTGTTATTAACCGTAACAACCGTTTAAAGCGTTTATTAGATTTAGGTGCGCCTGGTATCATCGTACAAAATGAAAAACGTATGTTACAAGAAGCAGTTGATGCTTTAATTGATAATGGTCGTCGTGGCCGTCCAGTAACTGGACCAGGTAACCGTCCATTAAAATCTTTATCTCATATGTTAAAAGGGAAACAAGGTCGTTTCCGTCAAAACTTACTTGGTAAACGTGTAGACTACTCTGGGCGTTCGGTTATCGTAGTAGGTCCAAACTTAAAAATGTATCAATGTGGTCTTCCTAAAGAAATGGCACTTGAATTATTCAAACCATTTGTTATGAAAGAACTTGTTGAACGTGAAATTGCGACAAACATTAAGAATGCTAAAGGTAAAATTGAGCGTATGGAACCAGAAATCTGGGACGTTTTAGAAGACGTTATTCGTGAACACCCAGTTCTGTTAAACCGTGCACCAACACTTCACCGTTTAGGTATCCAGGCTTTCGAACCGACATTAGTTGAAGGTCGTGCGATTCGATTACATCCACTTGTAACGACTGCATACAATGCCGATTTCGATGGTGACCAAATGGCCGTTCACGTACCTTTATCTAAAGAAGCGCAAGCTGAAGCACGTATGTTAATGTTAGCTGCACAAAATATCTTAAACCCTAAAGATGGTAAACCAGTTGTTACACCATCTCAGGATATGGTATTAGGTAACTACTACTTAACATTAGAGCGTTTAGGTACAATTGGTGAAGGTAGAATCTTTAAAGATGCAAATGAAGTTATTATGGCTTATGTCAATGGATATGTTCATCTACATGCGCGTATTGCCGTTCAAGCTGGATCATTTAACAATCCAACATTTACTGACAAACAAAACAGCCAATTATTAATCACTTCTGTTGGTAAAGTAATCTTTAATGAAATTATGCCTGAATCATTCCCGTTCATTAACGAACCAACTTTATCAAACTTAGAAACAGTAACACCTGATAAATATTTCATCGATGCAACTGAATTAACTGAAGAAGGATTATTAAAATACTTAAATGAGCAACCACTTGTTAAACCATTTAATAAAAAATTCTTAGGTCAAATCATTGCTGAAGTGTTCAATAGATTCCATATTACTGATACCTCTATGATGTTAGACAGAATGAAAGATTTAGGATTTAAATATTCTTCACGTGCCGGTATTACAGTAGGTGTATCTGACATCGTGGTATTACCTGATAAACAAGATATTATCGGTTTAGCAGAAGAAAAAGTAGATAGAGTAACGAAACAGTTCACACGTGGTTTAATTACTGAAAGTGAACGTTACGCTGCTGTTATTGAAATTTGGACGAAAGCTAAAGATGACATTCAAGCAAAATTAATGAACTCTTTAGATGACTTGAACCCAATCTTCATGATGAGTGACTCTGGTGCCCGTGGTAACGCATCTAACTTTACGCAGTTAGCAGGTATGCGTGGACTGATGGCCAACCCGGCTGGACGTATCATTGAGTTACCAATCAAATCTTCATTCCGTGAAGGTTTAACAGTATTAGAATACTTTATCTCTACGCATGGTGCGCGTAAAGGTCTTGCCGACACAGCACTTAAAACAGCCGATTCAGGTTACTTAACACGTCGTCTAGTTGACGTTGCTCAAGACGTTATCGTACGTGAACCTGATTGTGGTACTGACCGTGGATTACTTGTTTCAGCGATCCGTGAAGGTTCAGAACTTATTGAACCATTCATTGAGCGTTTAGAAGGACGTTATTCTCGTGAAACAGTAAGACACCCAGAAACAAAAGAAATTCTTGTTAAAGTGAACGAATTGATTACACCTGAAATCGCGAAACAAATCGTGGATGCAGGTATCGAAGAAATGCATATCCGTTCAGCATTTACATGTAACTCACGTCACGGGGTTTGTGAAAAATGTTACGGTAAAAACTTAGCAACAGGTGAAAAAGTAGAAGTTGGGGAAGCAGTGGGTACAATCGCTGCCCAATCTATCGGTGAACCTGGTACTCAGTTAACGATGCGTACATTCCATACAGGTGGGGTTGCCGGTGCCGATATTACACAAGGTTTACCTCGTATCCAGGAGTTATTCGAAGCGCGTAATCCGAAAGGTCAAGCTGTAATCTCTGAGATTAACGGTGAGATTATCGAATTAAACGTTGTAAAAGATCGTATGCAGGAAATCAAAGTTAAAGGTGAGAATGAAGTACGTACTTACTTAGCACCTGGTACTGCAAGACTTAAAGTAGAAGTTGGGCAAAAAATCGCGCGTGGTGAAGTAATGACTGAAGGTTCTATCGAGCCTAAACAATTATTAGCTGTAGCGGGACTTAATGCGACACAAAGCTACTTATTAAAAGAAGTTCAAAAAGTATATCGTATGCAAGGGGTAGAAATCTCAGATAAACACGTTGAGGTAATGGTACGTCAAATGTTACGTAAAGTTCGTATTATCGAAGCAGGAGACACAAAATTATTACCAGGTGCATTAGTTGATATTCATACATTTACTGATGCTAACCGTGAAGTGTTTAAAGCGAGAAAACACCCAGCAACAGCGAAACCTGTATTGCTTGGTATTACGAAAGCATCACTTGAAACAGAAAGTTTCTTATCTGCAGCATCGTTCCAGGAAACAACACGTGTGTTAACTGATGCAGCGATTAAAGGTAAACGTGATGACTTATTAGGACTTAAAGAAAACGTTATTATCGGTAAGTTAATACCAGCTGGTACAGGTATGAGACGTTATAGTGGCGTTGAATACGAAAAAGATGCACCAGCATTAGAGCAAGATGAAGTAGTAGTAACTGAACAATAATAAAACTAACACCCGAATAATATTATTTGGGTGTTTTTTTGTCACTAAACGTTCACAATCACAAAACAGATAATTTAATAGAAATTAGTGTATGATAGTTAAACTGAATACTATAAGGAGGATGTATATGAATATCAAAATGAAAGAACTCATTGTAATGGTATTAGGATTAGTGGAGATCATTGCCGGATTTGCATTATATGAAGAGTCGCAATTAGGGGGCATTACATTTATATTATTAGGCTTTGCATTCTTAGCGATTATGTTTATCATGGAACGAAAAGATTACCAAAGTAAACATTATAATTTGAAATAAAATTTATAAAAAACAATATATCACTATAAATAACAACAATAGCCTAAGAAAATAAATATTCTTAGGCTATTATATTGTGAAATAATTTTGTGTAGTGTAAAATCATAGACTAACTGTGAAGTATAAAAGGGGACATGATTTGAAAAAATGTCTCCTTTTATTTTAAAGTAAAAAAATGAATTATATTAAAATACATTATATAATTAAGAGTGATGTTTAAATAAGGATAGAGTTAAATTACTCCAAATTCATTAAAAGGGATTTCTGCAATTTAATATATGAAGTTGGCATATATTAAATTGTGGAAAATAGGAATAAAAATTTATGAAGAATAATAAAAATTTCAAGAAAATATCGATTGCGATAACTTCAAGTATATTAGGGACTGTCGGTTTATTGAATCAATCTGTTGTAACACATGCAGCAGAATTACAAAATATCGAACAACGAGTTGCACAACAACAGGCAATATATTTGCAGAACTCTGCTCTAAGATTTTTAGAGGGTTATATATATTATGATGGAGATAACGATGGACAATGGGATTCTCGTTTAGGTAATATCAACATTGAACTTATCGGAATAGATGGAAGTACTTATAGAGGTTCTACAAATAGTGAAGGCTATTTTTATCTTGAAGGAATGAACACAGGTGATTATGAATTACGTATGTTTGTACCTACAGTTGATCAATCAGGAATGGAAACTATAGAAACTGTAAGTACGGCTGTAGTAGTTGATCGTAATATTGTTAATAGAGTGAAAGTGACAGTTACGAAGCTACCAGACGATCCAACGACCGAAGCGCCGACAACAGAAGCACCAACRACAGAAGCACCGACAACWGAAACACCACCGACAGAAACGCCAAAAGAAAATCAATTACCTCAAATATTTGCATATGATCAATATATCATTGAAGGCTCAGATTATAATCCATCAAAAAATGTTAAAGCATGGGATTTAGAAGATGGAAATCTTACTAAAGAAGTAGTAGTTGTTAAAAATGAAGTTGATACAAGTAAACCAGGTACTTATACAGTGACATATAAGGTAGTTGATAAAGCAAAAGGTGAATCGACAGCAACAATCAGCGTGGTAGTTGGAAAAGATTTCTCAAAAGATATTGAAAAAATCAATACAACTTTAAAATCTTTAGAAAGTCAGTTAACAGAATTAAATGCTAAATATACTGATTTAAATACAAAAACTGATGCAAATACTAAAGAAATTCAATCAGTACTAGAACAAATTAAAAATGTTAAAGATGCAATTAATAAAGCTCAAAGTGAGCTAAAAGATTTAACAGAAAATTATCCTAAAACAAAAGAGGATGTAGTGAAGTTACAAGGTCAAGTGACTGATTTAGTTAGCAAAATTGGTGTATTACAAAATCAAATTACAGAATTAAACGCAAAAATTAAGCAGTTAGAAGATGCAGACAAAGCATCAGACACAGCAACAAACGAGAATAAAGCTATTACAGAAGAATTAAAAAAATCAGTTAATGATATGAATGAACTTTTAACTAAGTTGCAGGATCAGATGAACAAAATGTCTGAAAGAATTGGTGTTATTGGTGAGAAACTAGACAATCATATTGCAACAGAGCCAAAAGATGATGGCAAAACGGATACGACAACAACAGAGCCAAAAGACGATGACAAAACAGATACGACAACAACAGAGCCAAAAGATGATGGCAAAACAGATACGACAATAAATAACAATGTTGATGATATTAGAAAACCTGATGCAAGTAGTAATGCTACAACTGGCACAACTGGTGATAATAATAACAATACAGAAATCGTAACATCTGAAACGCCAAAAACTGATGACATTAAAAAGCCATCAAACAGTATATTACCTGACACAGGTAATAAATCATTAAACTACTTATTATATGCTGGTGTTCCAATTCTATTAATTGGAGCAATTGGTTATACAATCTATAAAAGAAAGATAAAAGAATATTAATACCTAAAGAAGCTATTTTTAATAGCTTCTTTCTTTTATACATTGAAAGGAGTGATGCAATAAAAAATAATATTCTAATAAAGGAGGGTTGTAAGCGTGAAACTAACATCAGCACAAGTTAAAGCACTTATTGAAAATGAACATGGTGACTTTAAAGCATTTAAAAAAGCATTACAAGAAGAAGTATTAATTGATGTCGTTAAAGAAAAAGGACGTTTTAATGAAATTATCAATTATCTTGTTGAAGAAGAAGCAAATTCAATTTTGCTAAAATCAGTCCCTAAGCCACAAAGAAAAGAAAAAGCATTAACAGAAGAACAAAAAAACTTATCTGAAACTAAAGGAGAATATAAATAATGAACGAATTAATCACAAGCATGGGAATCCAAAACTTTTTATCACTTTTTGACTTTTTAGGATATATTGACTTAGGTCATTTCTTACAATTAAATGATGCACAAACATCTATCGTAAATGGATTAAAGAAGATTTCAGGATTTTTAAAAGTAGTAGGTTTAGCAGTGGCCGCAGTTTATGTTGCGATTGCAGGTTATCAATTTATGTGGGGTGGTCCTAATGGATCACAAGCTGGTAAAACATATTTATTAAATGCCGTTATCGGATTAGTTTTAATTTATGGTGCTGGTGAAATTGCAAACTGGGTTGCAGATAACGTAGCAAACTTCTAATATCAGAATTATTTTAAGGAGAGAAACATACTGTTTCTCTCCTTCATTTTTTATAAAGGAGAACTAAAATGACAAAAATTTTAAAAGTAAAGGTAAACAATATTCCAAAAGACAAAGATTTTAAAGTAATTCAATTAAGTACTAAAAAAACATACTATTTTAAAGAATTTGATGAAATTTTAACAATGATTAGAGAATTAGCAGAAGAAAAAGAAAAGTCTTATCCATTAGACATTTCGATTGTCGATTATGATGATCCAACCATATCTTCATTTGAGATGCCTCAATATCTTATCAATAAAAATACAAAAACATCTATTTTTGAAATTATTAAAATGGAAATGATTAAAGATAAGGATATAGATGAAAAAAATGTATCACAGGAATACATTGATGCATACAAACAGACTTTAGAAGAATCAAATAATTATGATGTAGCGAAAAACAATGAAGTAAAGTCAGGTAGTCTTAAGAAAGCTAGTATCTTTAGTAAGTTGAGAAGAAAAAAGAATAGTGAGGTTGAAGAAGAAACAACGCCTATTGATGATGAAGAACTAGATCAAGTTAAAGAGGACAGCTTAGATGAAGTTGCTGGTAATAGAGATGCTGAGAACATTATGAAAGCAACAGAAGTTGTCAGTATAAGTGGAGAAAATGAGATCAATCCTGATGAAGAACCAGCAAATCATGGTGAAGTTGTAGATTTAACTGATTCTCAGGATCGCATATTAGCCACAGAAGAAAAAGAACATAAAGAAGTAAGTGATAACAATGTAAATCAATTAGCTGATTCTGTAACAAATTCTGGGAATCAGTTAAATGATAACAACCAAGCAAACATAGAATCTGTAACATATTCATCAAAACAGCAAATATTAAAAGAAGATGAACAAAAAAAAGTTGATCGTACCAACACACTTAATCTAAATGATATTGAAAAAGAACATAAAGAAAACTTTGATAGTAATCAAATTCTTAATTTGAAAGAGGAACGTATTGAACCTCAAAAATTTACAGAAGATGTGAAAGAGCCAGAAGAAAAGAACGAACAATACTACCTGAATACAAGAGAAAAACAAAAAGCAGATTTTCATAATGAAGAACTTAATATCATCGAAAATGAATTAATTGAGTTCATTATCAATGAAGAAACTAAGCTAAATAAAGAATTAGAAACATTCTATAACGAAAACAAACCTAAATATCAAGATTATTTAGAACAACTTATTGAAACAGAACGTCCGGTCTTTGATGAAAAAATTAACTTAATTGATCAACAGCTGAGTGACGAAATTGAAATGATACTAAAATCTGATGACGAACAGTATAAATTAAACAGGGCGATTAAACAAAAACAACTTAATAATGATAAAGATACTCGTTTATTTGAAGAACGTTCTAAATTTAAAGAAACAGCAAATATTCTCGAAAGTAGAGCTAAACAAAAAGCTGAGGATGAAATTAAATTATTAGTTGAAGAAAAACGTATACAAGGGATTAAAGATATTAAATCAAACGTGCTAAGACTGAAAGCAGAACGCCTTAAAGCATTATCGTGGACATTGTTTGATTACGATAAAGAAACATATAAAGCACTGCTAGAGATTCAGAATCAAATTGCACAGGATATTAAAGATAGAAAACGATTAGATAGTGAAATTGAAGCTAATAAAGTGCTACAACAAAAACTATCTTTAGAAGAAGAAAAAACGAAACTAGAGATTAAAAAATCAGAAGAAGCAATTCATTACTCAAAACAAGTTGAAAGTGAAAAGGCTATTTCTGATAATGAACTCAAAAAAGCACGTGCATTAGAAGCAAACAGTAAACATGAACTTGAAATCAAAGCAAAGGATATTGAACTACGTAAGATTCAAGCAAAAGAGGATGAAAATCGTCTAAAAGAAGAAGATATTCAATTACGACGTAAAGAATTAGAGAATAGAAATAAAGAGGATGAAAATATTGCTAAGTTAATTAAATACAATAATATCAATCATCTTTTCCCTCAAAATAATAAAGTGCAGGAAGTTAAAGAAGAAACAAGCACAGAAGTAGTACCAGAATCAGATGTAAAATCACAAGCAGTATACGAAAAAAATGAAATTCCACAGCCCTCTAAATCATTAGGTAAAATCTTAACAGCGTTAGTTATAACAGGAGCAATTGCTATTCCAGGTTATTTTTATGCAGATTCACAAGGATTATTAGATGACAAACAAGAAGTGAATAAAACTGAAACTAAAGATCATTATAAATCATATATTGAAAAAGAAGATTATGTAAATGCAATTAAAGAAAAACCATCTAAAGCTAAAGAAATAAAAAAATTGCTTTTAGATAATAAAGATTATTTAAATGCAGTAAAAGTAGGTCAATCAACTAATGATAAGGAATATCTAATTACAACTTACTTATCAAATGGTAATCTGGATGATTTATTTAAAACTTATAAATCAATGTCTTATGAAGAAAAGATGGCCTTACCTTTAGAAACAAAGAAAGCAATTGTAAATAAGTATATTGCTGATAAATCATACACAAAGGCATCTATTATTAATAAAGATGCTAAAATCAAGCCTTTACAGAAAAAAATTGATAAAGCTCTAAATCAGGAAAAAAATATGAAACAATCTACTCAGACAGCAGAAGAAGTAAGTAGAGTAGTACAACAACCATTAACTACAACTACTAATAATTATAGTAATCAAGTAAGTACACAATTTAATCAGGGAGATGATAGACAATGATTGAACTTAAACTAAATATTTTTATAAATAGTATGCAAGAAATTATAGGCTTGTATAAAGTAGAAGGAAGACATGTTTTAGAACGAAGATTCGTTTTATCAGGTTATATCGTTAATACTCCTAAAGAATTAAAGTTTGACTGGCAAATCCCAGGCGAAACTTTAAATGATAAAAGAAAGATTTTCAATGCATTGATGGATTATTTAACTACTACAAATGGTGATGAATTGAATGAAGTAGTTATGATAATTGAAATTGAAGAAATTACGAAAGATGACAAAGATAAATACTCAATAAGACTATTAAACGACTTTAATCATCTTTTGAAAATTAAAGAATTATATACATCGCAAGGAAAGAACGTAAATGAGTTATTAGAGAAGAAAGTAACGATTAATGAGGAAGAACAAATTGACGATATTATTATTGATAATACTAAAGTTAATGAGAAAGAAGATAATCATAATGAACAACCTTACGTTTTAACATCTGAAATTGAAAATGAAGATAATAATACAATAGACGATACAGAAAATATTGAAGAAACAACAGAAGAACATATTGATCAGGATAACAGCAATATTGTTGAAGAAACAGAACAAATAAACAACACAGATACAAGTGAAAAAGAGAATGATCCTTCTGAAAATAATTTGGATAATAAAGAAACTGTAGAAGAAACAGAACAAGTAAGTACAGTAAAAACAGACGTGATAGGTGATGAAACTGAACATACAAAAGAAAGCATTACTACAGCAGATAGTGAACCAGAAAAATCATTAAAACAACTATATGAAGCTATACATCATAATGATGATTTTAATTCAACAGCACTTAAAAACTTTGTAGACAAAGTTGTACCAGTGGATTCTGAAATTAAGAATCTTTTAAAAGTTATTGTTCTTAACTCAACAATGATTAAAGATTCATATAAGACGTTCCTAAATAAATTTAATAAACTGCAAACAATGGGAACGAGAAATGAAATAATTCTTTTTACGCAATTTAATGGATATGGTATTTCAAATCGTTATGTGAAGATGAAATATATTGATGTTATGAATAATCTCAAAGAAACGTATGAAATAGGAGCAATTGAAAAAGGTATACAACAAGTTTATTCAAAGTTAGTTGAGATGGAATCGGAGGAAAATAAAAATGATTAATATGTTATCAGGATTATATGTAGAAGGTTTTGTAAATAATGAACCCCAGATCAGCAAGACAGAAAACAATGTGCCTAAAACAATTATCTATTTGACTTGTAGAATTGATGTAAAACAAAAAGAATCAGATGATAATTATTCAGTTTCAAAAAAATATGTTACTTTGCCATTTAGAGTGTTTGGATCAACTGCTTCATTCTTCTTTGAGAATATTGTTAAGGGGCAAAGAATACTCGTCGAGTATAAGATAGAAAGTTATCGTGAAGAAAATAAAGGATTTCCAATACCATCCCTTGTGTGTACTTCAATTAGACCGTTAGAAACAACAGAAGTAGCAAAAGACAGACTATTGAAACAACGTTTAGAACGAGAAGAAAGACAAAAAGAAGAAAATGAATCAGTAGTTGAAAATGAAGAAAAAGAGGGCAAAAAACAAAGCTACGACATTTCTGATGAGGAATTGCCGTTCGATTAGAAGGTGAGGAAATACTTTGAGTAAGCAACTAATGAAATATGGTTTAGATGATATTTTAGTATATAAAAACAAACAAAAACCAATCGTTAAACAAATTATTAAAAGTGAAAGAAAGCCAATTAAAATAAAGGAAACACTTGCAACTAGAAAAAATATGTATATACTGTCAGTGCTTACTATTATTTTTAATATATTTTTAGCAAATATAGTCACTAATTTTATATTCAATATTATTAATAACTTTAAATATATAACGAAAGTAAATCAGTTTGACAAGGCTAATATACTAGATAAAACTGAAATTATATCTAATAAAATGAGTTATATATTTTTAAATAATCAAAAATTAATCGACTTAACAATAAAACCAAATCAACATCTGTTGATTTGGTTAATTTTATTTTCAGCTATGACACTGATTATACTACGTTTTCTGTATAAATTCTATGTAGCACATAGAAAAATGCATTACGGACAAAAAGGGGATGCAAAGTTTGCAGAAATAAAAGAATTAAAAAAGCAATATGTCAGCGTTCCACAGCAATGCACAGAATATAAAGGACAGCCAGGAGTTCCTATAACGCACTATAATGATTTACCAAAAATATTTAGAGCTGTGCCTTTAATAAAGTTAGGAGAAAAACAGCTTATTAATCCTTTATCGAAGCTTTTTTATAACGGTAGATACTTAATTGATCAGGACACAATCAATGTAATGGTTATCGGTACTTCTCGTTCAGGTAAAGGTGAATCGATGGTTTTTCCAGCAACAGATATAGATACAAGAGCTAGTGAAAAACCATCTTTAGTATTCAACGATCCAAAAGGTGAATTGTATGCTGGATCATACGAAACACTCAGAAAAAGAGGTTATGACGTTGAAGTTTTAAACCTTTTAAATCCTGATGATGGAATGAGTTATAATATGCTACAAATCATTAAAGATGAATATATTAAGGGTGACTTTGCACAAGCAGAGGCTTATGCAGTTACTTTAACAAGTACTTTGTTTCCATCTCCAGAAAGTGGAGATAGCTTCTGGCAGGATTCGGCCGCAGGTCTTGTTAATGCTTTAATATTTACTGTTATTCAAAGAGCCTTAGATGAAAATAGACCTGACAAAATAACAATGAGAAATGTATATGATCTACTAAATATACTAGGTACGGATAATTATACTGATGATGACGGAGTGGAACATAACGCATTAGATGAGTACATCATGGATATGCCACCTGAAAGTATTGCAAGGAAACAATACGCAACTACACAATTTGCTAGTGGTAATACACGTTCAGGTATCTTAGCAACTGCTTCAACAACCTTGCAAATATTCGTATCAGAAAAGATTTCAAAAATGGGTTCTGCTAATTCTTTAGACTTTACGCGTGTAGGCTTTAATAAAAGAATACGTGTTCGTTTTGATATGAGATATATATTCAAACGTGGCGTTATCCATTATGGATATGGAGAAGAAAATTGCCTAACATCAAACTTTAAAATTGATTCACTAGGATTCATGGAAAATTACTTTAAACGTAAGATGAAAGACGGAGAAATTATTCGTATAGAACTAGATGAAGCAGTTTTTGAGTACAAATTCTATAGAGAAAAGCCAAAAAGAGGTTTTGTAGTCGTTGAGAAAGATCCTTATACAGGAGATCGTATCTATCCAGAAGAAGCTTTCCTAAAAAATATAGAAAAGAATAGTGATATTTTAAAAATCAACTGTTTCTACAGTGAAAAACCAGTAGCAGTGTTTATGGTAATTCCAGATTACGATACTTCAACGCACGTTGTAGCATCTATATTTATATCTCAGCTTTATACAATGTTAGCGAGGAGAGCATCAGAATCAGGAGGTAAATGTCATCAACGTGTTAAATTCAGACTTGATGAATTTGGTAATATGCCAGCAATTCATGACATGGCAAATATTTTGACTGTATGTTTAGGACGTAATATTCTTTTTGAATTATATGTACAAGGTTACTCACAGGTTACATCAAAATATGGTAAAGAAAACGGTGAAACAATTAAAGACAACTGTCAGACACATATCTATATAAAGTCAACAAGTAAAGAAACAAACGATGAAATTTCTGCGAAATGTGGTAATACCACTGTTACAACATCATCAAGAACTTCAAATGGTGGCAGTGATTTTTCACAAAACTTTACAGCAGAGCAACAACCTTTAATACATCCTGAGTTACTACCAAAATTCGTAAGAGGAGAAACAATCGTTTTACGATTTTTAAAAACGAGTGATAACAACCGAAATAGTATCAGACCAGAGCCGATCTATAATGTGAATGAAACTAAACTACCTTTTAGATTTGAGTTTTTAAGTGATGACTTTGAACCAGCAAATCAATTTGCTGATTTTGATATACCTTCTAAACACAGACATCTTAACTTACGTGACTTCATGATTGATTGGAAACATAAACCGACCCAGCTAGATTTAACTGCTAATGGATATATAGCAAGTCTTGAAATGCCTCATAAAGATAAAGAAAAACTTAAAGAAGCATGTATGCAGTTTACAGGCAGTGAAGATTTCTACAAATCAATAATTCAAGCACAAACAAAAGAAAGTGTAATGACTAATATGCAGTCACAGTTACAACACTTGAATATTGCTGGTAATCAGTCAGCTGAGATACAACGTCAGATTATGATATTCCTAGAACAACATGATAAAAGCAAAGATGTGTTTGAAAGTGAGACAATTAAAGAAACTAACGAACAACCTATTTATTTATCTGAATACTATTTCGGTGAAAAACTGGAACTAAGATTAATGTGGATAAAAGATAACCTTGAAGATAAATCTCTATATGAAGTATTACTTCAACTCAATGAAGAAGATTTCAATAGAGTGTTAGATGAACACAGTGAAACAAAAGTTAAAAATGGTATTAAACATTTAAAAATAACGTAACGCATAACCTATATGTTATGCGTTATGTTTTATGCACTATATTATAATTAAAGCAGGTGAATTTTTAGTGGCAGAACAAATATTAGATCAATTTGATTATCTGTTTACACAACAGAATTTTTTATGGATGGTATTAATGCCTCTATTATGGGGAATCGTTAAAGTTTTTCATACAACGGTATCAGCATTAGAGGGTGGATTAGATACCATCCTTACATTCAATGGATTTTTTGAAAATGAAGGACTTAATAATATTATGAATACGGTCAATCCAATCGCAATGGCACTTTTTGCGATATCTATAGCTTTTATTGGTTATATGATTATGACCGGTAAAAATCTCAATAGACAAGGTGTATTTACAAATGTACTCCTCGCAATCGGATTTATTCTTGGATTTTCATATTTAACATCCACCCTTAATGATTTGTCGACAGATTTAGTCAATGCTGGTAAGCAGGCAGGTGTTAAAGGTGAGAATCAAAAACTAGCAACACAAATTGTTGCGACAAATACAACAGATTTACTATATATGGAAAGAAAAGCAAAATGGCAAGAAAACAAAGATACTTTTATTAATAATGATATCACGGAAAAAACTTTTCCTTATAAAGATTTTACAGGAGTAATAAATGCATCTAAAGAAAAAGAAGGTGTAGAGGAAGCTGGTGATTATGATTACAAGTTAAGTTCCGAAGAAAAGAAGATTTTTGCAAATAAATTAGTAGATAAAGAAGATGGTTCGAGAGAACTACAAGAAATTAAACCTGCTGATTTTCCTTTTATCGGACAGGTATCATTTTTAAATCAATGGTATTACAGATATCATGCGAATTTTCTACCTATGTTTATACAATTTGGGGTAGTTGCATTTGTACTGATTTTCTCAATGTTTAAAACAATGTTATTAATGTTGGAGATTGCGTTCCAAAAAATAATTGCACCGTGGGTAGTAGCAACAGACTTAACAACAGGGCAAAAGATGAAACAACTATTTAATAATCTGGTTTTAAACTATGCGAGTATAGGGATTTTAATGTTCGTAATTAAAATCTATATGTTAGCAATGACTTATATATCAACGTTAGGCTGGAATCCGTGGATTGTTGCGATTGCTATGATCGCTTTAGGTAAATTCGTAATAGATGGTCCAGAAGAAGCTAAACGTCTACTTGGAATTGATGTAGGTGTTAAAGATGGATATCAAGCTCTGATGGGTTCTCTTGCAGTAGCAGGAGCAGGATTAGGTCTTGCTAAAGGTACAGCAGGTTTAGCTAAAGGTGGAGCTGGTAAACTAGCTGAATGGCGTGAAAACCGTGATAAAGTTGATGATAACGGAAATAAAGTCAGAAAACCTGGAATGGCTGAACGAATCGGTAAAGCAGGATCAGAAGGCATTTATTCTATGGCTGGTATTGCTGGTGAGATGTCTGAGGTCGGTGCTAAAGGTTATGCTGTAAATGCTACAAAAGAAGGTATTCAAAAATCTAAGGAAGCATTATCTTCTAAAATTGAGAGTGCGATGGAAGCTGTCAAGACACCAGGTTCTAACGTAAGTGAAGCATTTGATGAAGGAAAAGCAAAAGCAACTTCATATGCAGTAGCAAGTGCAGAGGCAATGACAGGAACTACTCCTGAAAGTAGAAACGCAATCAATAAAGTGCTTAATGACAACGAAGGTGCTTTAACACCATCTGAAAGAACAGTACTTGAAAAGGTTGTTAGAGGTGGCGAAGATCTTACGCCATCAGAGAGAACAATACTTGAAAGATTATCAGGAACAAGTGTATTAAGTGATGCAGATAGAGATGCAGTAAGGACTGTTACTGAACAATTAAATACTACAGGCACTGCATCGACAGAAGATAAAATGGCAGTTCATAGAATACTTGAAGAAAAATCAGGGGATTTAGCCCCACAAGATAGAACAGCAATTGAACGTCTGATGCAGGAACCTGGAAATCTTACAACTGAGGATAGAACAGCAATTGAAAGAGTAATTGAAGATAAGAGTAATTCATTATCAGCAGAGGACAGAACAGCACTTGAACGTGTGTTAAGACAAGATTTAGGTAGTCAACCAGTTTCACAAGATCGTACAGCTATGGAAAGAATTATTAATCAAGATTCAGGTAATACAATGACACCACAGGACAGAACAGCAATAGAGAGAGTATTACATCAAGATTCAAACAATTTAGGTGATAAAGATAGACAAGTATTAGAAAGAGTAATGCAACAAAATGGGGTCGCTACACCACAAGACAGAACAGCAATTGAAAGAATTATTCAAGACAAGGGTAATAATCTATCATCACAAGATCGTACTGCAATGGAACGTTTAATCACACAACCTTCAACTAATATTGGAAATGAAGATAAAACAGCAATTCAAAGATTAATATCACAACCAGATTCAAATGTATCTTCACAAGACAGAACAGCTATAGAAAGAGTAATATCAAATCCTACAAGTGCTACAGCTCAAGATAAAGTAGCATTTGAACGAGTAATGCAACAACAATCAGGTAATATGAATAATTCACAAAAAGTAGCATTTGAACGAGTGAATCAAACTTTAGGCAATCAAATACAGTCAACAGGCAATAGTATTAATCAGTCTGTAAATGAAACGCAAGGCACATCAGTTGG
>NZ_JAEPRF010000022.1:0-18882 GCF_022501545.1 Macrococcus sp. PK | reverse complement strand
TAACACAGGTGGAACAACAACACCAGGTGGCGACACTGTTGATAACGCAGTAGCACCGATCGTTGAAGCTAACAAATCTGATAACGCTAAGACAACTGAAGACCTATCTTCTTTACCAGATACTGGTGAAGCTAAAGATTCAGGTGCAGCAGCTGGATTAGTAGCAGCGATTGGAGGATTTGCATTACTTGCGGCTCGTAGAAGACGTCAAGATGATGTTCAATCTGACAATAAATAATATTAATATTAATATTTATATAAGTAACCCCATTCGAAATATTCGAATGGGGTTATTTTTGTTTTATATATAATGGAAGAAAATCATACATTTTCATAAAAAAAGAAACCCAGATAAATGGGTTTCTTAATGCCTTTATTTCACTCCAACTTGATCCCAGGCTACGCTAACTTGGTTAGCTATTGTTGTACCGTATAAATCATTAGCAGATTGTACGAGTGCTTGTTTTGCATCTAGGAAGTTAGCTGTCGAAGTTAAATATTGAGTAAGTGCACGGTAATAGATTTGCTGTGATTTGTCTATTCCGATAGCCGTAATTGTATTGTAAGCTGCTTTATTTGGAATACCCATATTCGTATGAACACCACCATAATCAGCTGTTGTCGTTACATAGCCGCTCATGTTACTTGGCTGGCCGTATAATTCAGGATTGGCTAGACTACGTAAGCCATCACCTGCGATACTAGGTGTATAAATATCTTCAGCAATTAACCAATCTTGTGGATCGTTGAAATATGCAAAGACGTCCGAAATACTTTCATTTAATGCACCAGTCTGTCCTTGATTACCAAGTGCAGCAGTCGTCTGAATGACACCGTGAGTAATTTCGTGTGCTACTACATCAAGTGCACCTGATGTTGCGCGAAATTTCGTACCATCACCATCACCGTAAATCATTTTATCACCAATCCATGCAGCATTGTTACGATAATCGTTTGTCGTATAAATCGTATTAACACCAACAAGAGATGGAATTGCAGTCCCTTTATTGTCGTAAGATTCTCTGCCGAATGTTTTCTTATAATAATCATATACGCGACCAGCATAGTAATGTGCGTCAACTGGTGCTTTTTGATTTGTAGCATTAAATGTTTTATCTGTGTCACTTACTATCGTCCCAACGCCTGTAGCAGTGTTATATTGATATGTTGTAAGTTGGCCTGCGTGTGTTAAATCTTCTAAAGTGTATGTAGTTCCACTATTAATATTAATTGATTTGTAAGATCCAGTAACACCGAGACCAAGTCCTGTTGTTGCGGTTTTTTTAATCTCATTGTCTTTGGCTACAATTGTTCCATCCTGTGCGTTGACTTTAATATTCCAGTGACCGATTGTAGGAAATGTCGTAATTAACTCTATATCGTATACGTATAACATTTTATCACTATCAATATTTAATGTATTTTGTTTAACGACTTCACCAGGAAAGTTTTTGGCATCACTTTGCTTCATATTTATTGCATCAAACGCTTTTGTTAATGCTTGTTCTTTAGATAGTTGAATTTTATTTGATGGTATTTGATCTTTAGCATCTGTCGCACCATTAATCATAACCACTTTCCCTTTAGGATTGACGTGAACTTTGATTTCACTGTCATCAACGATTTTACCGTTAACTTTAGGGACAAGTGTATAATGCGTGAATCCTAATTCATCTGTTGTTTGATTATGCACACTATATTTATGAAACATTGCTTTTGCATTCTCGCTGTTTGGTAACGTCTTTAGACTATCAATTGCAGACTGGTTATCTTTAACAGCTGCCTGTGTCGTTTGTGTTGCGGCAGTAGTAGTTATTACTACAGTAATTAATGTAGAAAGAATATGTTTATTCATGTATTGCTCCTTTATTTTGAATGGGTATGAATGAATTATAGTGGCAAAATATCACTTTGTATATAATTTATTTATTCGTATGCTTCAAAATGTCTTCTTTTGTGAAAGTTTTAGGGCGATAAACAGCTAATTTATTTTGTTGTATAAGTGTTTCTATCTTTTCGATAAATACTTCTATTGAATCATCGCCATCTACTGTTGAAAAATCAGTAAAGTCATATTGCCACCATTTAAGTTGCAACAATTTTTCAATGATATGCTCATCGAATCGATATTTGATGACACGTGCAGGAACACCCCCAACAATCGCGTATGGTGGTACGTCTTTAGTGACTACTGAGCCCGCGGCGACAATTGCGCCATCACCGATATTGATACCAGTTGAGAGAATTAGTACATCTTGTCCAATCCATACATCATTACCAATGACGATAGGAGATTCTTCTTCACTTCCTGGCGATACCATTTTGAACTGTGTTGAATGTTTATTTAAATGGGATTTAACAATGTTTCCATCTGCGTTATATGTTAGCGGTGATGTTGTAAAGCGATCAGTCGGATGGCTAAAGCCAGTACGTCTAACATCATTGGCAATTGAAGTATAACGTCCAACGATTGTGTTTAATGGGAGCAGACTTCTTGTATAACTAAATGCACCCATAGAGAAGAAGAAGTTTGTACCACCAAATACGGTGTTTGGCTCGATGACTGCCTGATCTGCAACATATATTACATCACCTTGTGGTGCGATAATGTGTCCATGTTCATTAATTTTTGTGAATATGTGATTCTGTGTTAAGAAATCCAGAGTTTGTTGAGTTGGATAAATAGCCATGTGATTATGCTTTTGTTGTAAATGTAAGTCATCTGTGATGAAATGAATACCGTTTATGATTGAAGCCAATATGTAATCTCCTTATCGATTGAAATCAGCAATTAACTTTTGCCACTTGTTAAAGTTTGCTGTCTCTGAATACTTTTGTTTTGTTAAAATACAATTCTTATAATATTTATCGCGTAAATCAGCGTCTTTTAAAAATTGATACACTTTCTCGTAAAGTGCTTGTTCATCATTAAAAGGAACGATATTACCATTTACATCATTAATAATGATTTCACTTGGCCCATACTTTACATCATATCCAATGACAGGTGTGTTATGATTATATGATTCAAGTAACACTAAAGCGAACCCTTCTTCTGTACTTGTAATAAGGGATAATCCACTTTCTTCGTAAGCTTGTGATAAGTCTGTTGAATACCCTTTAAGTGAGATATAAGATTCCGCGTCTAGTTCAATGATAAGATTTTTTAACGCGTCCTCTACACCGCCTAAACCACCAAAACCATAAATATCTAAAGTTAATTCAGGAAAATGTTCTTTTAGACGATGAACTAATCTAATTTGATGATCAATTTGCTTAGTCTGTATGTAACGTGCGACAGAAATAATTTTGTACGGGTTCTTATGGCTAATATCAGTAATGGGGATGAGTGCTTCATCTTTAATCATACCTACAGGGATATTATAAATGCGACCGTTAAATGGGCTAGATTCAATTAAATCTAGCTTTTGTTCTTCAGTTGAACAAATCAACGCATCGAAACGATCAATATGGTCTCCCAGGAAATTATATGGCCATTTAAAAGGACGACCTTCACTATAAGCATCTGGAAGATGTGTAGTATGCATAAAGATTGCTGCAGGGATAGATGATCTTGTCATAGCAAAAGGTTTAACGTATTCGTAAGGGCGATCGATAATAAACACATCACCCTCCTTATATATACATTCGATGAAGTGTGCGATAAGTTCGTCTTCATTTGCGAAGTAAAGTGTTGAACCGTTCTGTTGCTTAAGTAAGATAGACACCGGAGCTTGTTGGTTGTTTATATCAAAATGCTTCTCTAAAACAATATCCCCTGCAGGATTATAGTACTGCTCTAAAAAGACGCGTTCTTCCGGGCCGAGAAAGCGGACAGAACTTAGGAATCCTCGATTGTCATAACGCTCATGCTTCGTAATCGTACCGATATTACTAATATAATTGACGAAGTTTAACTTTTTACGTTCAGTTGTTACAAAACGTGCATACATTAGAAACTTTCCGGTCGGAGATTTCACTTGTATGTCTAACTGATGGTCGACTACATCAAGTTGATAATGCAATACTTCTTTCCAGTAACGTGGTAAGTCAAGCGTAGTGGATTCTTTCAAATATACAGCATTTTGAAAGTAATCATACATATTAATAGTGTCGTATTCTACTCCTTGATGAACTAAAGTATCGTAAGCCATGTGGTTATAATCCACCGTTAATATTTTAGCGGGTATATTGTGTTGTTTAAATAATTTTAGACGGTTAAAGTATGCTTTATCTACACCAGTTATATGGTATGGAACATTCATACATGTGAAATAGTACATTGAGCACCCTCCTAGATATTTATATCCATAGTCAATCTATTATAATCTATTTTAAATTCATTTTAAGCAATTAATCTAAAAAATATAAACAATAAAATTTTAATATATTTTTTAGATGGTATACAATATAATCAGATATCTTTTTCGTCAGAAATATTAATTTGTCTGAAAACATGTATTTTTACCATAATATACTATAAAAGATATAATAGCGAATGTAGTAGTATTTAAAAAAAGACAAATAAAAAATTTTTTAATAAATAATAATTAATATTTAAGAAAATTTTTTATTTATGCTTGTACTATTTTATTAACCACGTTATAATGAAAAAATTAATAAAGAGAATAAAATGCGAGTAAGTTATCTATTATATATAGAGGTGGAAAATGAAAAGAAAAGAAAGAAATTTCAAGTCGAGTGTTATAGATGAAAAAGTACGTTTTAAATTATATAAATCAGGTAAACATTGGGTCAAAGCTGGATTGAAAGACCTTCAGTTATTAAGAATTATGGGATTGCCTATGATTATTAAAACTGTAAATGAACAAGAAGAAATGAATGATAAAGCACATCAGTCAATGAAAGATAAAATAGCTAAAGGTACAGCGATAGCTACAGGTGGGTTCATCGCAGCTAATGCATTTGATCCAAACCAGGCTTTTGCAGCCTCAGACTTACCCGTAACTTCTGAACTTGCTACAGGAAGTGAAGTAATAGCCAATCAAAACTCAACAGTTATTACAGATTCTACTGAAGCAAATTCTGCAACCTCAGAATCGGCTGCCTCAGACTCAAATACAGAGAACAATTCAACGTCAGAGAAATCAACTTCAGAATCTACAGAAAAATCTACATCTGATTCAGTGAGTGAATCATCATCATTAAGTTTATCCGCCTCGGTGAGTGAATCATCATCAACATCTATTAGTGAGAGTGAACAGCAGTCTGAAAGTGTGTCTGCTTCAGAAGCATCGACAACAGAGACAAAGTCAGATAGTTTATCTGCATCAATAAGTGAAGAGCAATCAACATCAGTTAGTGCAAGTGAACAGAAGTCAGAGAGTATTTCTACATCTGAAACATCAACTACTGACAGTATGTCTGCAAACGCTACAAATAGTGATTCGGCGAGTATGGGAGCAAATACATCAGATTCAACTATGAACTCAACTTCATTAAATCAATCATTATCACTGTCGCAATCAATGTCCCAAGCATCAACTTCTGATACGTCATCGTCTCTTGCAACAATTAGCTCATTATCCAATGGCACGATTACACTTGGAAATTTAGGGACGATTATGGCATTAGGAACTGTAACAAGCGGAAACGTGACTACAATTACTGGTGCTGGAACAGATACTTTCAACAATTTACCGATTTACTATATATTAAAGGTTACGAATAATGGAACTACAACAACATTCACATATACTGTAACGTATGACAACCCAGACACTGCAACTGTAGAGAAACCAACAACTAAATTATCTACATCATTGAAGAATACATCAACAACTAATGCACCGATGATTACACTTGGTAGTGGATATGGCACTACAACCACAGCAACCTCATCTTTAATCAACCAGGCAACCGGAGCAACAGCGCCATCACCAGCCCCAGCACCATTAACACAGGCAATGCAGACTGTAGGTGGAGGGTATTCTTGGCCAACAGGTTATATTATGAACGGAACATATGCTAACCAAGGATATGGATTAACAACAACATTCACTGTCAATAACTTATCTACAGGAACAAGATCATTCACCTTTAATCCATATGCATCTCAAGATGGTGGTGGATTAGCAGATTACTTTGCTAATGCTGGAACGATATCTTATACAGATCCAAGTCAGTCTGCATCATTAAGTGCAAGTGCTAGTACTTCAAAAGTAAACAGCGTAAGTGCAAGTACATCGTTAGTAAACAGCGTAAGTGCAAGTACATCTTTAGCAAACAGTGTAAGTGCAAGTACATCTTTAGCAAACAGTACAAGTACATCTTTAGCAAACAGTACAAGTACATCTTTAGCAAACAGTACGAGTACATCGTTAGCAAACAGTACAAGTGGTTCAATAAGCCAGTCGACATCAGGCTCAGTAAGTCAATCGACAAGAAGTTTATTATCGAACTCGATTAGCACATCACAATCAACAAGCGGATCAACAAGCCAGTCGACATCTGGTTCAGTAAGTCAATCAACAAGCGGTTCATTATCGAACTCGATTAGTACGTCACAATCAACAAGTGGATCAACAAGTCAATCAACATCGGGATCAGTATCTCAATCAACAAGCGGCTCATTATCGAACTCGATTAGCACATCACAATCAACAAGTGGATCAACAAGCCAGTCGACATCAGGCTCAGTAAGTCAATCGACAAGCGGTTCATTATCGAACTCGATTAGCACATCACAATCAACAAGTGGATCAACAAGTCAATCAACATCGGGATCAGTATCTCAATCAACAAGCGGCTCATTATCAAACTCGATTAGCACATCACAATCAACAAGTGGCTCAGTAAGTGAATCAACATCAGGTTCAATTTCTGAATCAACAAGTGGCTCAGTAAGTGAGTCGACATCAGGTTCAGTATCAGAATCGACAAGTGGCTCAGTAAGCGAATCAGTATCAGATTCTATTTCAGAGTCAACATCAGGATCAATCTCAGAATCAACGAGTGGTTCAGTAAGTGAGTCAACATCAGGTTCGATTTCAGAATCAACAAGYGGWTCAGTAAGTGARTCARYWTCAGGTTCAATTTCAGARTCAACAAGYGGWTCTGTRAGTGAATCAACRTCAGGWTCAATYTCAGAATCAACRAGTGGATCAGTAAGTGAATCGACATCAGGTTCAATTTCAGAATCGACGAGTGGTTCGGTGAGTGAGTCAACTTCTGGATCAGTGTCAGGTTCAATTTCAGAATCGACGAGTGGTTCGGTGAGTGAATCAACATCTGGTTCAATTTCAGAATCAACGAGTGGTTCGGTGAGTGAATCAACATCAGGTTCAATTTCAGAGTCAACTTCTGGATCAGTGTCAGGTTCAAATTCAGAGTCAACAAGTGGTTCAGTAAGTGAGTCGACATCAGGCTCGATTTCAGAATCAACAAGCGGTTCGGTGAGTGAGTCAACTTCTGGATCAGTGTCAGGTTCAATCTCAGAATCGACAAGCGGTTCGGTAAGTGAGTCAACATCAGGTTCGATTTCAGAATCAACCAGCGGATCAGTAAGTGAGTCGACATCAGGCTCGATTTCAGAATCAACTTCTGGTTCAGTAAGTGAATCAACGTCAGGTTCAATCTCAGAATCGACGAGTGGTTCGGTGAGTGAATCAACATCTGGTTCAATTTCAGAATCAACGAGTGGATCAGTAAGTGAGTCAACATCAGGTTCAATTTCAGAATCGACGAGTGGTTCAGTAAGCGAATCAACATCAGGTTCAATTTCAGAATCAACAAGCGGTTCGGTGAGTGAGTCAACTTCTGGATCAGTGTCAGGTTCAATCTCAGAATCGACAAGTGGTTCAGTAAGTGAATCAACATCAGGTTCAATCTCAGAATCGACAAGTGGTTCAGTAAGTGAATCAACATCAGGTTCAATCTCAGAATCGACAAGTGGTTCAGTAAGTGAGTCAACGTCAGGTTCAATTTCAGAATCGACAAGTGGAACTATGAGCGAATCAAGTTCTGAGTCTATGACTTCTCAATCAACTAGTATGTCAAATGCTTATGAGGAAGATGATTTTGCAACGTTGCCGTTACTATGATGATTCAGTAACTCCTGCAGATGATAATGATGATGCAGATATATTACCTGCTTATCAAGAAGATGATAATGATGATGCAGATATATTACCTGCTTATCAAGAAGATGATAAAGATAGCCTAGGAAATACGAAAGATTCATCTAAGCATGCAGAGATTCTTCCGGATACGGGTGAACGTAGCGGTACGTTATTGCCAGGTGCATTTGCGTTACTTGCGGGTCTTGGATTGCTTAAGAAGAAAAAGAAAGACAATGATGAAGGAAATGAAGAAGTATAATTTAATATGATATTATCTAGAGTACAAGTACGCACAGGCGTACTTGTACTTTGGTATAATATTAAATATATTTCTATAATTAGGAGTAAAATTATGAGTAGCCATTACATTGAAATGAATGAATGGAAAACGGTGAGAAGGCGTTTATTATTTACATGTTTATTATTAATCATTTATGTAATAGGAACGCGTATTCCATTGTTATCAACACCAAATGAACTAAACATAGATTCAACTTATAAAATGACAATCGCCAATATGGGAGGCAATTTAGATAGTATTAATATTTTTTCTCTAGGACTTGGTCCGTGGTTAACAGCGATGATAATCACTATGCTTTATTATTATAAGTTTCCGGAGAAAATGGTTAAACTTACTCAATATGAACGAAGTATTAGAGAAAAAATATTAACTCTAATAATCGCAATTATTCAAAGTTATTTTTTAGTCAGACAAGCATATATTTTAAACCCTGAACAGCCATATTCACAATGGATTGCGATGCTTGTATTAATTAGTGGAAGTATGCTTTTAATGTGGATGGCTGATATTAATACAATTAGAGGGATTGCTGGAGCAATGCCTATCGTTTTCATTAGTATTATTAGAAGCTTTCTTAGCCAATCTTCTGTATTATTTTCGGTTGGTCCGATCATTGTTATGTTTGCTTTTATATTTGTATTAATTGCATTTATTGTTTTATTAGTGCTTGAGTTATCAGAGTATCATATTAAATATGAGGATATTATGACGGTTTCAACGCCTTATCAGAAACCTTATATTGCCTGGAAGTTAAATCCAAGTGGCAGTTTATCGATTATGATTACAATTGCACTATTTATAAGTTTGAAGTATTTTGTTGATTTAATGTTACATGCATTAACGTTAGGTGATTATGTTGATACGTCTTTTATAAGTTTCACTAATCCTGTAGGAATCACATTATTTGTCTCAATGTTATTTGTTTTTAATTTCTGGCTTTCTGTTTTTATGTTAAATCCAAAGAATAAAGCTGAGATGTTTCAAAAGAGTGGCAACTATTTTATCGGTATTCAACCTGGTAAAGCGACTGAAAGGTTTCTAAAAGATAAAGCACGCAAAGTTAGTTTTGTAGGTGCATTTATCGTTACACTCATTATTGGTATCCCATTATTTACGACATTACTGTATCCAAAATCATCTGTAGAGATTATTCTGTCGATTCAGATTATCATGGTTGTATATATTGCTTTAAATATGGTTGAATATGTAAAAACTTTATTATATTTTGATCGATACGAAGGATTTTTAAAACGTTATTGGTAAGGAGTTTATATGAAATATTTTATTCCCGCTTGGTATGCACAAAATCAGTGGTGGCAAGACCGAGCAAGACCTTATTATGATGATGTTCACACGAAGACAGAATTTGATGACATGGTGAGTATTATGGGTATGCATTACAAAAATGATAACCCTTTTAAAATGATAATCCTAAATCATTTTACAGACTTAAGATCATTTTTGTATCGCAATCAGTTATTCGAATGTGATTACTGGTCTGTGTTTGATGAGATACAGGGATTTAAAAATATGACCCCCCAAGCAATAGACTACAGAGATTTAGATTGGCCCGAACATACTGAATTTGTATATACGCCGTATTTAATTCGCTGCATTACGTCAAATGATACTTATTCACATATTCATTATTCTAATATGGGGTATTTAATCTGGATTGAAGATTTCAAAGATGATATAAAGACGCATCGTTATGTATTTGATGATCGTGGTATGCTTTCAAGTGTTGAGGTGTATGACGATGGTGAGCTAGCTTATAGTCAATTGATGAGTGTAAAAGGTGATGTTGTGCTTACAGAATATACAGCTGGTGAAGTAATGATAGCAAGTGCTTATCAGTCACAATTTAAGCAGACATCGTATTCATCGATGATGGAACTGATTGAAGAAAGACTTCAACTATATCTTGAGAATGTATCACAAGAGCCGATCATTGCAGCTGCGCATTATCACCATAATAAGCTTATTAATCGTGTTGTAATTGAAAAAAATTTAACGTATTGTATCTTTACAAAGCGTAATCGCATTATTCAGCAAGATGAGTTAATTGAGATGCAACACGCATCTCATTGGGTTGTTGATACACAAGATAATGAAGCAATATTAGCTACAGTTAAGCCTGAAGGTATGTTAAGGATCACACCTTTTAACACTCAGGCTTTGCCAAGTCTTAGCAGTCAATTGTATGAGACGTATATAGGTGTAAATATTGATGGTCTAGACGCTGAAAGATTGAATTCATTAATTGATTTACTAATTGATTTTGTCGTAGAGAATGAACAGATGAAAATTGTATTGATGACCCGTGAAAGTTTATCTAATTATCATTATTTAACCGAGAAAGTAGAAGCTATTAATGACCGATTTATTGCTGAAGCTGATACTTTAGGCTTGTTTAATGAGGAAGATACTGAAAAAGCAAAGGTGATACAATTAGTATCACTTCCGTTTGAGAATGATGTTATTAAAAAAATTGCCGAGCTCAGAATTGTAATAGATTTAAATCAAGAACCTGATTTATTCCTGCAGATTTGCGCAATCAGTGCAGGTATTCCTCAAATAAACATGAGAGCAACAGACTATGTTGAAGACAATATTAATGGGATGATTATCCATGATGATGATGGTATTACGCTTGCGCTCAATTATTACTTACTGGTCTTAAAACATTGGAACGCATCACTTGCATACAATATGAAATTGACGAAAAAATATGCATCGATTAATATTATCAATCAATTTGATCGATTTATTAAAGGAGAAGCATATGAGAAAGAAATTTAAAGTATTACAAATTGGAACACAAAATGATACAGCTGCTTTTGAAAGTAACAATAATATTTATTGGCAGTTTGTTCATATAGAGCGACTCATAGAACCATTTGAAATAATCGAAGGATTAAAGGTGTTCTTAAAAAAGGCAAAGGCTTTTGACTTTATATTAATTGAAGCACATAAAACGGATGAACTCATGATGGTTATAGAAGATATTGTTACGCCTTATAATACGTACGTGACAAGTACATATTGGCCGGAATTTGAAAGTCTTAAGTTGACACGTCAAATGCTAATTAGAGAATTCAGTGCACCAAATCGTGAAGCGCTTATTGAAAAGATTAAGTCGATTGCGTATGTGGGTCAATACGGTGATAAGATTCATACGAAAAGTATTGTGGCACACCCTTCATTTAAAGGACAGGTAGAGTACCTCGGAAATAAATATGTTGTCTTTGATTGTCCGAAGACAAATGAATTCGTACCGATTGCGACATGGCGTTACAATATTTTTTATGAAAAAGACAGAGTACTTGAAGTATGGCCGGAATTTGAAATAGATAATGAGTTAGACATGCAATTAAGAATTCGTATGATTCCTTCTGGAACAATTGGTATGTTGACTGAAGAATACGTTGTCCCATTAGAAGATTTACAAGAACCAATAAAGTTTAAGCGACTTGATTATGAAGCATATTTATCGATAACCGTTGAAGTTAAAGGAAAAGGTAAACTATTACTTGGTGCACTGCATAGAAGGTGGAGCCGACTTGAATTTGGAAGTTTTCTTATGGGTGGAAAACGCTTTGCAGATGATCAACGTAATGAATTCATTTACTATTTGCATCCTGGCGATTTAAAGCCACCGCTTAACGTATATTTCAGTGGATATAGAACAGCAGAAGGTTTTGAAGGTTATTTTATGATGAATATGTTTGATGCTCCCTTTTTGTTGATTGCAGATCCAAGACTTGAAGGTGGATCTTTCTATATGGGGTCACAAGAATATGAACATGCGATTAAAGAAGTGATTGAGCAAAGTTTAGAGCAGCTCGGTTTTAATAGCGATGATTTGATCTTATCAGGATTATCGATGGGCTCATTCGGCGCATTGTACTATGGTGCACAACTTAATCCTGCAGCCGTTATAGCAGGTAAACCTTTGGTCAATGTTGGAACGATAGCAGATAATATGAAGTTGTTAAGACCAAATGATTTCGGCACTGCTAATGACGTACTCATGTCCTTAACTGGTGGGACTTCAAAAGAGCATATTGCAGCTTTAAACGAGAAATTCTGGAAAGTATTTAGTGACTCTGATTTATCTCAGACAACATTTGCACTTTCATACATGATGCATGATGATTATGATTTACTGGCCTTTGATGATTTACTACATGTATTATCGGAGAAACATGTGAAGACGATTAGCCGTGCCATTCCTGGGCGTCACAATGATGATTCGAGTACGATTAATAACTGGTTTGTACATTTCTATAATGTATTATTAGAAACCGAATTTGGGAGAATACCACATGATCGATAATAAATTTATCATTCAATGGAAACATATTGAAGCAACAACGTTTATGTATGGTACAACATTATCATTTGATGATAACAAAGTGAAATTTAAGAACGAATTAATGCCAGCAGGTACAGTCATTCATAGTTGGATGATGACGAGTGCTTATTTTCGTGAACGTCATATACCAAGTCTACCGATATTGAAGCGTAACAAAGCGTACGATATAAAATTTAATATCGAAGAAACCCCAGCAAATTCTGTTTACTTCAAACTGTCTATGTATCGCCGTAATAAATCTTTGATAAAAGCAATTATATTTAACGAAAAAGAAGGTACATTTACGTATTCAGAAGAAGCGTATTATTATGAAATTGAGATGCTTAGCGCTTCAGTAAAGTCATTTGAATTTGAATCTATAACAATTGAAGCGATAAGTAATATTCATCAACTAAATTGTGATGAACAAAGCTTTAACTATAATAATGCTAATGTATTGAAACAATTAAAGCGGGATGACATAAAGAGGTGATCAGATGAAGCATATGATAAATACAGTGATTAATGATGCGCGATTACGTGGGTTACAGAGAATATTACGTAAGATTGTACGTTTATCCGAAACATATTCAACATTCACTGATGAAGCCTTGCAAAGTAAAACAGCAGAATTTAAGAAGAGATTATCTCAAGGAGAAACGCTGGACGATATTATGCCTGAAGCATATGCAGTGTGTCGTGAAGCAAGTCGTCGCGTAATAGGTCTGTATCCAAAAGAAGTACAAATTCTGGGTGCGATTGTGATGCACCAAGGTAATATTGCAGAGATGCAGACTGGTGAAGGGAAGACATTGACTGCAACAATGCCTTTGTATCTTAACGGCCTTCAAGGTAATGGAAATATGCTAGTTACAACGAATGATTATTTAGCTAAGCGTGACTTTATGGAAATGCAGCCATTATATTCTTGGTTAGGTCTTACTGCCAATTTAGGATTTGTTGATGAGCCTGGTTATGACTATAAACCAGGTGAAAAGAAGGCAATCTATGAAGCAGATATTATCTATACAACGAATGGTATATTAGGTTTTGATTACTTGATAGATAATCTAGCTGATAATATAAAGAGCAAATATATGCCACAGCTTAAATATGCTATTATCGATGAAATTGATTCAATTATTCTAGATGCAGCACAGACACCACTCGTCATTTCAGGAGCCGCTCGTGTACAGTCGAATCTATATCCGAATGTCAAAGAGTTTATCGATACACTGTCTGAAGATGATTATGAATATAAAGAAGATGAACAGGAAATATACCTTACAGATAAAGGTGTGCGCACTGCTGAACATTATTTTCAAATTAAAGGATTGTATGAAGCCCGATATTTTGATCTTGTGAGAATCATTAACCTCTCTTTACGTGCAAAGTTTCTCTTTGAACGCAACATTGATTATATAGTAAGGGATAATGAAGTGATTCTAATTGATCGTACAACAGGAAGAATGCTTACCGGTACGAAACTGCAATCAGGTATGCATCAAGCTATAGAAGCGCGTGAACATGTTAAGTTATCACCGGACTTAAGTGCGATGGCTACGATTACTTTTCAAAATCTGTTTATGCAGTTTGATAACTTTTCAGGTATGAGTGCCACTGCAAAACTTGGAGAGAAAGAATTTTCAGACCTGTACAATAAAGTTGTTATTCAAATCCCAACAGATAAACCAGTTATTCGAGAGGATCTGGCAGATAAAGTATTTATTGATATGGAATCAAAGAATAAAGCATTACTAGAACATGTCCTTTCGGTACATCAAACAGGAAGACCAATCTTGATGATTACACGTACCGCAGAAGCTGCAGAGTATTTCTCGGAATTGTTATTTAATTTAGGCATTCCAAATAACTTACTAATCGCACAAAACGTTGCGAAGGAAGCTCAAATGATTAAAGAAGCAGGGCAACATAACGCAGTAACCGTTGCTACTAGTATGGCTGGCCGAGGTACTGATATTAAATTAGATAAGACCTCGCTTGAACTAGGTGGACTTGCGGTAATTATTAATGAACATATGGAGAATAGCCGCGTAGACCGACAACTTAGAGGACGATCTGGTCGACAAGGTGATCCTGGTACAAGTCAAATATTCATTTCTCTAGAAGATTATCTTGTGAAACGCTGGGGAAATGACCGCCTTATTGACAAGCGCGAAACATTGACTGTGAATGCTGAACAGTTGGAAGGTAGTCGACTGCTTCATCAGCGTATTAATCGTATCGTAAAAAAGGCACAGATGGTTTCAGAAGAAAATGGAATCGTCGGTCGACTGATGGCAAATGAATATGAGAAAAGTATTAGTATACAACGTATGAATGTATATCAAGAAAGGGATCGTTTACTAAAATCAGATGATTTCTTTAACTTTAAAGTTGAGCAGGTTGCTAGAGATGTTATCGCTTCATTCGTACATTCACAAGCAACGTTTTCTAAACAAGATATATTAGAATATATTTATAAAAATATAAGCTTTCAATATAGTAAATCAATTGATGAATATGTATTACAGGATAAAGAGGAATTAATTTCATTTCTATTGGATTTATTTAATAAACAGTTACAAAGTAATAGGGATATCATTAATCATGATGATATGTTCCAGGAGTTTCTGAAAAAATCCATTCTTAAAGCAGTCGATACGAACTGGATTAGACAAGTCGATCAATTATCACAGCTTAAAAGTAGTGTGTCAAATCGCAGCGGACATCGTAATGCAATCAGTGAATATCATCGTGTAGCATTAGCATCATATAAAGCTATGGGACATAAAATTTATGAATCCATCGTTAGAAATATGTGTCTCAGCATTATCGCGTTCGATAAAGAGGGTAACTTAATTATCCATTTCCCATAATAAGAGGTGAAATAATGATTTATAATATTAATTTTGGTATAGGATGGGCAAGTAGTGGTGTTGAATATGCTCAAAAGTACCGTGCTAAAGTTTTGCGTGATTTAAATATTCCGGCAAAGTTTATATTTTTAGACTTTATGTCGAATGAAAATATTCAGACGTTATCATCTAATATGGATTTTAAGGATGAAGAGATTATATGGTTATACCAATATTTTACGGATGTAAAAATACACGAAACAACATATACAATAAATGATTTAAAGGAAACATTAGCTGAGAAAGTAGTATCTGAAGAACAAGTTGGTAAACTGAAGAAGCTGATTCTGCCTGGACAGGGCAACTTTATTACCTGTTATTTAAAAGATAAAACAAGTGATAAAGTAGATCGTGCAGAATTCGTTATAAATGGTTATTTAGTGCGCAAAGATTATTATACGTACACTCGCTTATTTAGTGAGTTTTATGGACCTGTAGATGGTGCTGCAAAAGTATTTATGCGCATATTCTATAATGAAAGTGGCTCGATTGCATATAAAGAATACATTGATGGCGAAAATAGTATGTATGATTTTGAAGATATGAAATTATATTCTAAAGAACAGTTTGTTGATTACTTTATGAAATGTTTGAAATTAACTCGTGATGATATCGTTATTCTAGACAGAGGAACGAAAGTCGGTCAAGCCGTGTTCTCTAATAAAGGAGACAGTAAGCTTGGTGTCGTTATCCATGCTGAACATTATAGTGAGAATTTTACAGATGATGATTATATTCTCTGGAATAATTATTATGACTATCAGTTTACAAATGCAGGGTTAGTCGATTTTTATATTGCTTCAACAGATGCACAAAACAAATTGCTCGCTGAGCAATTTAAAAAATATAAAAATATTTCACCAGCGATTTATACGATACCAGTAGGCAGTATTGATGCATTGAAAAAAGGCACAAGACGACCATTTGCAATTATTACTGCATCAAGGCTCGCAAATGAAAAGCATGTTGACTGGATGGTAAGAGCAGTTATCCAGGCCAAGAAAGAAATACCAGAACTCACATTTGATATATACGGAGAAGGTACTGAAAAAAGTAAAATCGCTGAAATTATTAATCAACATGATGCAAATGAATATATTCACTTACGAGGACACGTTGATTTAGCAGAAGTATATAAAAATTATGAATTATTCTTATCGGCGTCTCAAAGTGAAGGGTTCGGTTTAACATTGATGGAAGCGGTAGGTTCAGGGTTAGGGATGATAGGATTTGATGTGAATTATGGTAATCCGACATTTATTAAGCATGGACAAAATGGATTATTGTTGCCACTGGAACTTGAGAAGAAATCAATAGAAGAAACAATAACAGAATATGCTAAGGTAATAGTTAAATTTTACGAGTTATCAATTTCACAAGTAGAAGCACAGTCTTATGAAATAGCTAAACCATTCCTGACAGAGAATGTTCATCAGAAGTGGGAACAACTGATAAATGAGGTGATTCAATGATAACGTTATTTGAAACATTTACAGATGAAAGCGCAACATTGTATCACAGCTTGAAGCAATCTGAAATATATCACCAAACAGCAGTTATCGAAGATGATGGGTTTCTGCCAGATGATGTGATAACACCTTATTTATTCTTTTCTAACTTCATACCATTAAAAAAAGAAAATGGACGTTATTTTAACGAAGTGGCAACACCATTATATTGGGAAATAGAAGGAACAAACAATCAAGGTACAATTAAAGATATGGGGAAGCTACGCGGACGAATATTCTACTGCCGAAACAATAAAAATAGAATTGTAAATCGAGTAGATTGGTTAGATGAAGAAGGAGATGTACGCGCCGTTGATCACTACAATAAGTACGGCTTCAAATTTGCGACGCAAGTATTTAATAAAGCAGGACAATCAGTATTAAAAACATTTTATGATCGTAATGGGAAAGTAATTATATATGAAAACCATTTCACTCAGTCAATTGTACTTACTTATAAAGAGAAAGATTATCTATTTAAAAATAAAATCGAATTCGTCCAATTCTTTTTAAAAGAAGCATTTGATCAATTAGATGGATTTATTTTAAACTCACTTTCTGTTCCATTTATTGCAGTTTATCATTTAGGACTGCCTGGGAAAGATTATTTATTCTGGCAGGAAACGATTCAAGATGACATACCGGGAAATATGAAACTAATGTTTGAATCACCAAATCGTGATTTTACAGCAGTTATTCCTGATAAACTTGAATATGAACGTATACTATCAGTAGTAAATCATTCTGTGAAACATAAAATTAAAAGTGCAGGATACCTTTATAAATATATGAAGAAAGCGCAAATGGGCGAACAAATACTAACACTTACTAATTCAGACCAACTCGAAGATATTGAGCGTTACATTAATGAGTTACCACAATACACTTTTAATGTTGCAGCAGTTACAGAAATGTCACCGAAGTTGATGGAGCTTGGGAAGTATCATAATGTTAAATTATATCCAAGTGTTAAGCGTGATACAGTGATGAAATTATATAAAGAAAGTAATATTTATTTGGATATCAATCATAGTAATGAGATTTTGAATGCAGTTCGTAGTGCATTTGATTTTAATATGTTGATACTTGCACATAACAATACGGCGCATAACAGAAGGTTTACTGCACCTGAACATATTTATGAGCAGACCGAAGACATTATTAGGCAACTAAATCTCTTATATGAAAGACCAGATAAATTTATGGATTTGTTGAAAAAACAAAAGGAACATGCAAATGAAATGACAGTAGAACAGTTTAATAAAACCTTTAATTAAAGCCTGGAATAGATTCCGGGCTTATTTTTTTTATTGAATTCGACGAAAAGGGGACACTTTTTTAAAAATTGTCGCTTTTTATGTTTTAAGCTTTCAAGTAAAGTAAATACATATAAATGTGTTTTAAGATGTATTGAAATATTATTTTTGTATAAAATAAAAACTTCGGAGGAATATATGAAGAAAAAACCTAATAGTAAACGATATGATTTTATATCAAATCGTTTGAACAAGTATTCGATACGTAAGTTTACGATAGGAACATCGTCAATATTAATTGGCTCATTATTATTTTTAGGGAATGCAGTAGACGTAGAAGCAGAGGAAACATCTCAAAGCACAACAAGTGTAGAAACAGCTAATGCACCACCTACTGAAGCGCCAACGACAGAAGCCCCAACGACAGAAGCGCCAACAACAGAAGCGCCAACAACAGAAGC
>NZ_JAEPRF010000021.1:0-20280 GCF_022501545.1 Macrococcus sp. PK | reverse complement strand
AGGGTCAGAGGTTCGAATCCTCTATGGCTCATCATTTAGCATCCTGTATAGGGTGCTTTTTTTGTGCTCTTTTTTGACATAAATTCAATCGTATCAATGTATAGCTTACCGTTATTATACATAAATATCCATTTTATTCATTTATGCATAAAAATATTGTATATTCGTTCAGAGTTGTATATAATTAAAGTAGTCAGATTATTTAAAAATTTATGGAATAAGGGGAAAACATAATGAATAAGACAATCGAGATTATTGGAGCGCCAAGTGCTTTTGGTCAACGTAAATTAGGGGTGAATATGGGACCAGATGCTATGCGCTATGCGGGATTAATTGAAAGGTTAGAAAGTATTGGTCATACAGTTATTGACCAGGGAAACGTGGAATCACCAGCGATTGATATGAAGAAATATAAATCAGAACAAGGTGGTCTTCGTAATTTAGAAGAGGTTACAACATTCTGTGAATCACTTTGTGAAAAAGTTGATGGAGTAGTACAAAAAGGTAATTATCCTGTTGTCATTGGTGGAGACCATTCAATTGCAATGGGTACTATCAGCGGTATCGCTAAGCATTATGAAAATTTAGGTGTAATCTGGTATGATGCGCATGGTGATTTAAATATCGATGAAACTTCACCGTCTGGGAACATTCATGGCATGCCACTAAGAGCTTTAATCGGAGATGGTCATGAAGATTTAGTTAATATTGGTGGATATAAGAATAAAGTGAAAATAGAGAATATCGTGTTAATCGGTATGCGTGACCTTGATGAAGGCGAGAAAGCATACATAAAAGAAGTAGGTATTAAAACATATACGATGGCTGATATCGATCGTTTAGGTATTGGTACAGTGATTGAGGAAACATTAGCTTATTTAGATAAATGTGATGGCATCCATTTATCATTAGATGTCGATGCTTTAGATCCTGTAGAAACACCAGGAACAGGAACGACAGTGCCAGGTGGTATCACATATCGTGAAAGTCACTTTGCTTTAGAATTATTAAATGATAGTAATAAAATAACTTCATTTGAAATCGTAGAAGTAAATCCATTGATCGACATTTATAATAAAACAGCTGAGCAAGCTGTTGGTTTAGTAGGATCTTTCTTTGGAGAAAAATTGTTATAAATAAAAAAATAAAAAAATAAATAAAAATATTCCCTGCCAATTAATTTTGGTCAGGGAATATTTTTATTTGGTAATTTGAATCACCATTTTTAGATGAAGCTTTCTTAACATACTTCTTAAGGTCTTTTTTAAATTCAGGAAATTCTTTTTCGTTGATTTGAAGCTTAAATGATAGATTATCTTTCTTGCTATCTTCCTCTGCATATTTCAGTAAATCTAGTTTAGGAACAAGCTGTTTTGCAACAGGTGCATAAAATTTTTGAATAATACTATGCTTTTGTTCTGTTTTCACTAATTCTATAATGCCTTGTTTTTCAAGTTCTGCTAAGTGGTAATGAATTTTTGCGCGTGGAATTTCTAATTCATCCGCAAGCTGTTGGCCAGTTTTCGCTTCAACTGCAAGTAATTCTAATAATTTAATACGAAATGGGTCACTTACGCACTTTAACTGAGCAAGGTTTTCGATTACTAAAATATCTAACATTACGCTTCTCCTTAGTCTTATTACTTATTTTATTTAGATAATTATATTATCCTTGTTAACTTCAATAATGTCAACGAATTACACTAATCGTTTAATTTTATTATTAGCATTATGTTTTCACTATCTTTTTTCTATCTTTTAGATACGCTTTGAATAATCTTTGATATTTAATTTATGTTAAAAAAATAAAAATCATAAGTTCATATTATTAATATTATTTGTATTTTCTTAACATATTTATAATAGATGTAAATAATGTTGTATTTCATATTTTTTTATTGTGGGATATTGAAAGTAACGTCTATTATTCAGTTCTATTTTCTTAACATTATCGAATATTATCAATGTAAATAGTAAGTTAGTTATGGAATGTTAACTTTATTTCGTTTATGATGATAATATATGAAAAAGAGGTGAATCTCGTGGTTGGTCAAAGAATAAAAGAATTACGTAATCAGGCAAATTTAACACAACAGGAATTAGCTGATGGTATTATTTCAAGAACATATTTAAGTTTAATAGAAAAAAATTCGGTACATCCTTCTACCAATGTCCTAAAGAAATTGAGTGTGCGTTTAAATTGTACATTGGAGGATTTTACAAATACATCTGAAGATCGTAATTTAAGTTTATTAGAGATTAAAAAAGAGATTAAATGGGCTGAGAATCATGTATTGATGAATGATTTCAAAAAACTTGGTGCCTTTATCAATAAGAATTACGAAACGCTTGAGAGTATAACAGAAGCTGAGCGTGGAGCTATCAGCTGGGTAACAGCCAGTTATTATTTTCACCAAAAAGACTATGATAATGCCCGTAAGTATGTAGAGAAGGCGATAGCGATCGTTAAAAAGATGCGAGATGTAACTATTTATTTACGTTCATTAGAATTATTAGGTCGAATTGAATATGAAGTTGGCAATGTCATGGAAGCCATTAATCAATTAACTAAAGCAAATAATATTACAATCGTTGAGAATGTTGTAAATATTACACGTGTCTCTATTCTTTACTATTTAGGACAATATTATTCACGTGTCAGTGAATTTTACGTTGCAATTAAACTGTGTGAAGAAGCAATTGATTTAAATATGAAGCTTAATACGTATCATATGGCATTAAATATCGAGAACACATTAGGCCGTTCTTATCATGCAACGAAAGATTTTGAACAGGCTGAATATCATTATCGTCGAGCAATTAGTTATGCTGAACTGCGCCCAGTCTCATTTGATCTAATAGGTAGTTTGAGTAATCTCGCGATGCTCTTAATGGAGCTGAATCGTTCAGATGAAGCATATGAAATCATTTTAAAATGTAATAAAATGATTGATAACTATCGATTTGATCATCCTTATGCAGTTAATATTCGTCTGCACTTAGCAGAGGTAATGATACGTAAAGGTATGTACGAAGAAGCGAGAGCAATTATTGCTGAAAATATTAAAAATGATGATACTGGATATGGTGAAGAGTTGATGGGTGACCTCGAATATCAACTGGAGAACTATCAAGGTGCATTAACTTACTACAAAATTGCGTTAAATGGTAATGAGCATGTGTACTATTTTGGTAGAATTTCGAAAAAGATTGCAGAAATTTATGTGAAACTTGGAGATTTAGAACAATCCAATGAATATTATAAAAAATGCATCAATCTATACGAAGATTCCCTGCCATACATGGTATAATTATTTTTAGCATGAATATGGAGGAGATACAATGCAGCTCTTTAGTGTACTTGATAATTTAAGTACTATTAAGATCATTACGGGCATCTTAGACTTGCTGATTGTATGGTATGTTATTTATTTGTTAATCAATGCAATTAAAGGCACGAAAGCCATCCAATTATTAAAAGGTATCTTCTTTATTCTGATTGGTAGAACACTGAGTAATCAGCTGGATTTAACAACAACGACGAAAATGTTTGATATGGTTATGGAATGGGGTTTCTTAGCCATCATTGTTATCTTTCAACCAGAATTAAGAAGAGCTTTAGAACAGCTCGGACGAGGTAGTTTATTTAAACGTAATGCAGCAAATTTAAAGGTTAACCAGGCAAAGCTTACAGATGCCATGGTAAAATCAGTACAGTATATGGCGAAACGTCGTATTGGTGCGTTAATCGTCTTTGAAAAAGAAACAGGATTACAGGATTACATAGAAACTGGTATACCCATCAATGCAGATATATCATCTGAATTATTAATTAATATATTTATTCCTAATACGCCATTACATGATGGTGCGATGATTGTACAAGGTGATAAGATTGCTGTTGCAGCAAGTTATCTTCCTTTATCAGATAGTGCTAAGATTCAAAAGAGTTTAGGAACACGTCACCGTGCCGCAGTGGGTATTTCTGAAGTGTCAGATGCTTTTACTGTAGTTGTTTCTGAAGAAACCGGCGATATTTCAGTGACGTATAACGGCAGATTACGTAAAGATGTATCATTAGAAGTGTTTGAAGCCTTGCTTACGGAACATTGGTTTAGTACACATGTCACGAAGAAAGGTGTTGAAGAATAATGCTTGAGAATAAATGGGGACTGAGATTTGTTGCATTTGTACTCGCTTTGTTTTTATTTTTATCAGTTAACGATGTCTTCGCACTTTTTGGTGATAATCAATTCAACCAGAATGATCAGACGGTCATTGAAGATGTCCCGGTTAAGATTGTGTATGATGACAAAAACTTGTATTTAACAGGTGCACCAAAGACCGTAAATGTACGTGTCAGCGGTCCGCAGTCTATCGTAAAGAAGACTGAGAGTATGTTAGACTTCACGGTAACGCTTGACTTGTCCAGCTCTAAAGTTGGAGAATATAAAAAGAAGTTCAAAGTAAAAGGTATTTCTGATAAATTAAATTATGAAGTGATTCCGAAATTTGCGAATATCACTTTATCAGAAAAAATTAAAGATACAAGACAAGTAGAAGCGGAAGTAAGCAATTCACGTATAGCTACCGGCTATGAACTGACAGGTAAAGAAGTTGATCCGTCACAAGTAACCATTACAGGTGGAGAAGACGAAATTAATAAGATTGCATATGTGAAAGCAACATTGCAGGATAATACGAAATTATCTAAGACAACAAGTGAAGAAGCAGAAGTTAATGTATTTGATTCTAATCTTAATAAACTTGATGTATCCGTAAAACCTGCTAAAGTAAAAGTTAACATCAAGATTGCACCGACTTCAAAGACGGTAGCGATTAGTGCAAAGAAATCAGGACAATTACCTTCAAACCTAAAACTAAACAGTCTGGAACTATCTGAATCTGAAGTAGAACTATTTGGAAAGCGTTCGGTGCTAGATGGTATCGGTAGTTTAGCGATTGAAGTGGATTTATCGAAAGTAACAAAAGATACAGTCGTTAAGGAAAATATTCCTTTACCGAAAGACGTATCAAGTGCCAATCCAAAGCAAGTAGAAATTATGATAGATGTATCTAAAAAATAACGATATGAATAAAAGGAGTTTAAAAAATGGGTAAATATTTTGGGACAGACGGTGTAAGAGGTGTAGCTAATAGTGAGTTAACACCAGAATTAGCTTTTGAATTAGGGCGATACGGTGGTTATGTATTAGCACACGGCGGAACGGCTAAACCAACAGTAGTTGTAGGTCGTGACACACGTGTTTCTGGTATTATGTTAGAGTCAGCACTTGTAGCAGGATTATTATCTACAGGTGCCGAAGTAATGCGTTTAGGTGTTATTTCTACACCAGGTGTTGCTTATTTAACGAGAGAATTAAATGCACAAGCAGGCGTTATGATTTCTGCAAGTCATAATCCAGTACAAGATAATGGTATTAAATTCTTCGGATCAGATGGTTATAAATTAAGTGATGCACAAGAAATGGAAATCGAAGCTTTATTAGATGCGAAAGAAGACACTTTACCACGTCCAACAGGCGTTGATTTAGGTCATACTTCAGATTACTTTGAAGGTGGACAAAAGTATTTAAGCTTTATTAAATCAACGATTGACGGTGATTTAGAAGGATTAAAGATCGCATTAGATGGTGCACATGGTTCAACATATTCATTAGCGCCTTATTTATTCGGTGATTTAGAAGCTGATACAGTAACAATCGGCTGTAATCCAGATGGTAATAACATCAATGATGGTGTAGGTTCAACGCATCCAGAAGGATTGGCTGAATTAGTGGTGGACTCTGGTAGTGACTTTGGTTTAGCTTTTGATGGTGATGGAGACCGTATTATTGCAGTAGATGAAAAAGGTCAAATCGTTGATGGCGACCAAATTATGTTTATTTTAGCGCAAAGTATGCATAATGAAGGTACTTTAAAGGACAACATGGTTGTATCAACTGTAATGAGTAACTTAGGATTCTATAAAGCATTAGATGCATTTGATATTAAATCAAATAAAACGAAAGTAGGAGACCGTTACGTTGTTGAAGAAATGAGAAACGGTAAGTACAACCTAGGTGGAGAACAGTCTGGACATATTGTAATGATGGATTACAATACAACTGGTGACGGATTATTAACAGGTGTTCATTTAGCGAGCATCATTAAGAAATCTGGTAAGACATTAAGTGAGTTAGCAGGACAAATGAAGAAATATCCACAACGTTTAGTAAATATCCGCGTTTCAGATAAACATGCTGTTGAAGAGAACTCAGCAGTTGCTGAATCAATTGCAAAAGTAGAAGCGGAAATGAACGGTGAAGGACGCGTATTAGTACGTCCATCTGGCACTGAACCATTAGTACGTGTAATGGTTGAAGCAAAAACTGATGAAGATGCTGAACGTTTTGTAAACAGTATTTCTGATGTTGTACGTGAACATATGGGGATAGAATAAAATTATATAAGGGCCAAATCTTCTGATTTGGTCTTTTTTTATGGTTGTTAACTACAATAATTTCGAAATAATCTTGCAAATAATGACAATAAAAAAATAATTTAACTCATATTTATAGTATAATAATATAAAATCTGAAGCTTGTATTGTTTTGATATATAAGACAAGTTGTATTAATAGTTCTATTTCCGAAAGATATAAGCTTCTAATACTTGTCTAATTTATATGAAATATAGTACAATTACAGAAGTTTAACTGAAAGCGAGGATTGTTAAAAACTGAATATACAGCGCCAGAACAGGAAACTGTTGACGAGGAAGATGGTTATCGAAAATTCGGCGGATGCCATCACGGATAGTAGCTATTCGATAGTTGATGTAACAAACCACTTGGGCAACTGAGTGAACAAAAGACATCAACATAGCACAAATAAACAATCTATTTAAATTAACTTATTTTAAATGCGCCAATGCGCTCAGGAGGAACTTATTATGTGTGGTATCGTAGGTTATATTGGAACACAAGATGCAAAAGAAATTTTATTAAAAGGTTTAGAAAAATTAGAATACCGTGGTTACGATTCAGCAGGTATTGCTGTACGTAATGGTGAAGATGTACGTGTGTATAAAGAAAAAGGTCGTATTGCTGAATTACGTAAAGCAGTAGATTCAACGTTTGAATCAACGACTGGGATTGGTCATACACGTTGGGCAACTCATGGTGTACCAAATCGTGAAAACTCTCATCCACATCAATCTGAAAGTGGTCGTTTCACTTTAGTACATAACGGTGTTATTGAAAATTATGAACAATTAAAAGAAGAATTCTTATCAGGAGTAACTTTTAAATCTGATACAGATACTGAAATTATCGTTCAATTAGTAGAACACTTCTCAAAACAAGGTTTAGATACTGAGAAAGCTTTCACTGAAGTAATCAAATTATTACACGGATCATATGCATTAGGATTATTAGATAGCGAAAACCCGGATGTTATTTATGTTGCAAAAAACAAATCTCCATTATTAGTAGGTTTAGGTGATGGATTTAACGTTATCGCATCTGATGCGATGGCAATGTTACAAGTAACAGATACTTACGTTGAATTAACTGACGGCGAAATCGTTCTTGTTGAAAAAGAAAAAGTAACAATTAAAGATTTAGACGGTAAAGAAATTAAACGTAAACCTTACAAAGCTGAAATTGATGCAAGTGATATCGAAAAAGGCACATTCGCTCATTATATGTTAAAAGAAATTCATGAACAACCAGCTGTAATGCGTAAAATTATTCAAAAATATCAAGATGATAAAGGTAACTTAGTCATCGATAAAGACATTGTAAAAGCAGTACGTAAAGCAGATCGTATCTATATTGTAGCTTGTGGTACTTCTTATCATGCAGGTTTAGTTGGTAAAGAATATTTAGAAAAATGGTCAGGTGTTCCTACAGAAGTGCATGTTGCCTCTGAGTTCGTTTACAATATGCCATTACTTTCTAAGAAACCATTATTTATCTTCATTTCACAATCAGGTGAAACAGCAGATAGTCGTGCAGTATTAGTTGAAGTGAAAAAATTAGGTTACCCGGCGTTAACAGTAACTAACGTGCCTGGATCAACTTTATCACGTGAAGCTGATCATACATTAATCTTACATGCTGGACCAGAAATTGCTGTAGCATCAACAAAAGCTTACACAGCTCAGATTGCGGTACTTGCTATTTTAGCTCAAGTTGTAGCTAAGGATTCTGGAATTGACACAGGTGTTGACTTATTGCCTGAACTTGCTAAAGTTACTTCTGCAATCGTATCGATTGTTGATGATGCAAATAAAATGGAAGATTTAGCACGTCAATTCTTATCTACAACACGTAACGCATTCTTTATCGGCCGTACAATGGATTTCTATGTAGGTCTTGAAGGCGCTTTAAAATTAAAAGAAATTTCTTACATCCAGGCTGAAGGATTTGCCGGCGGAGAATTAAAACACGGAACGATCGCATTAATCGAAGAAGGTACGCCAGTAATTGCTTTAGCTACTCAAGAAAAAGTAAACCTTTCTATTCGTGGTAATGTGAAAGAAGTAGTAGCTCGTGGAGCAAACCCATGTATCATTTCTATGTCAGGATTAGAACAAGATGGAGATGCATATGTCATTTCAGCGGTTCATGATATGTTAACACCATTAGTATCAGTTATTACATTACAATTAATTTCTTACTATGCAGCTTTACACAGAGGTGCAGACGTGGATAAACCACGTAACTTAGCAAAATCAGTTACAGTAGAATAATATGAATATGTATAGTGTCTAAACATTATTGTTTGGGCACTTTTTTGTATTAAAAATCATTAAAATGAGTGTATTTAATTATTAAGGATATTTATCTTATTTATCTTATTTTGAATTAGACGTTTTAACAAAAATATACCCCTCCTATGCATTCATGCATGGGAGGGGGTATACCTTTAGTAATTCAATTGATTTTGAACTGCACTTGCAGCAAGTTGTGCAATAAATATAGCGACTGATTCGGCAACCATCATCGTAAGTAGCGTCTGACAAACGATAAATGTCAGAATGAGATAGTAACTTGCGATACTCGTTTTTTGTTGTGATATATATTTGGTTAATATATAGAGCGGTGATACTAAAAATACTAAGAAGAATAGTAGCATAAAGAACATACCGATTGGTTCAGCACCCATTCTAAAAAATAATGCACCAAGTATAAGACTGATTATTGAGAAAGTATTTAATAAGATATAATCCGATAATATCTTTTGATAGCTTATTTTTGATGCTGTAAAAAGATGCAGCAAACCGTAGATAAGGCCTGTAGTCCCTCCGATAATCATAAATGCTAATACGAAGATTTTTTTGATAATTGGAAAAGCAGGCACATCATTACCGATAAACATCACGATAATTGATAATAATATTAGTGGTATTGCAATTAAAGATAATGATAATAAGTAACTGTATTTATGATCACTCAAGATTTCTTTATCATGTGAGACAAATACATTTTTGAAGAAGTTTCTTCCTTCGCCCACAATTTTAGTATCCTGAATCGTAGCAAATGTTTGTTTTACATTTGACAGGCCATCTAAACGATAACCACACTTGCCGCAAAACAAATCATCTGCACTTACGGTATTTTGACAGTTAGGACAGTTCATATTGTTCCTCCTTATAAATTAAATGGTAAATTGAAATTTTGTAGCGTACTCATTACTGCATTTTGTATATCTCTAATCGCAAAATCAAATACGAAATAGTAGGCAATCAATACGACGACACAATAAAGGATAACACCATAAAAACTTGCGATTCTCGATGGTCTATGTGCTGCATATCTTGCAATAAGATAAACAGATGAGATAAATATAGATGTAATGCCTAAAATAAATAAAAATGATGGCGCGATACGTAAGTCAATCCATGTTAATATAAATCCAATAACGATAAGTGCAATAGAAACGGTATTGAGTAAGACATAATCTGATAAAAATTTATGGAAATCAACTTTAGATGCGACGTTTAATACGATTGCGCCAAATGTGACACCAATAGAAATAGCGAGGAGTATTAGCACACCAAAAGCAAACTTAAATGCGATTGTGAATTTGCTTTGTCCGCTCATTTCAATAATATCCGGTAAATTTATAAGTGTGCCAATAAAGATTATTAATATACCCGCTCCGATTAATCCAAGGAGTAAGCCCATAGAGAACTTTCTTTCTCCACTTAAGATGTTATCATGTTCCTTCAATGCACTGCTGACAAAGCCATAGCTTTCCTTTGCTACTTGTTGTGATTGATTCGCTAGTTTTTCAGTATCTATTTCAATCTTTGGATACTCTTTTCTCACAGGTTCAGACTTCATATGTGTCGCTCCGCTGTTTTCAACTTTTTCAGTTTCAGTAAATGATTTTTCTTTCGGTTCATCAACCTTTGTCAGTTGAGGTTCTTCTGTTATTACATCTTGCTGATTGATAATAGGCTCACGTTTATTAATCACTGGTTCTGATTGAGGTATTACTTCATCATTTTTCTCCTCTTGAACTGGTGGGGTATAAACGACTTTTTCGTTTGGTTGTTCTACTGGATGTCCACATTCACCACAAAAGCGATCTCCCGGTTCAATTGGAAACCCACATGCTGTACACTTCATATGTATCCTCCTTTAGCTTATTAATCATAGTTTAATGGATTACATGTTTTTGAACAATATACCAAAAAATGAATAATTACTGATTAATTATAAGTTTGTAATAATAGATAATAACGTTAATTTGTTCAAATTAATCATAATTAACGAAAGTATTTTATTAAAATTTAATTCTTTAAAATTCTTTATTATTATTCACTTATTTATATTGATTTGTTATATAATGGAACTGATGAGAGGATGATGAATATGAAAAAACTATTAACATGTTGTCTGGCAATGCTACTCCTTTTCACATTAACAATCGATGCGAATGCGGCATTAAAGAAACCCTCTGTTCCTAACTTAAAGAATAAGACGGTTATTCAGGCGATGAAAAAAGGGAATTATAAATTAAACGGTATTAAAATCGGTAACACGTACGGCTATGTGAAGCAAAAATGGGTGAAACCTTCTTTTAAGGTGACGTCACTTTATCAACGTTATGATTTTGAATATCACTATATGACAGAACGTGGTGATAATACGATTCTTTACTTTACAGGTAAACGTGGTGATAAACCGGAGCAGTATCGTCTGCGTTCAATTAGTTTTGCAGGTATTCCGCAATACTTTACAGTGAGTGATATGAATAAATATTGGGGAGAAGGCGATCTTTATTATCCACAAGCAGGTACGATTAATTACATTCAGGGTAATACATTATTATCATTTGATGTGAATGGAAGTATTGCTTATGTTGCACAATTACATCCTGAAGACATTAAAGAAATACTAAGAAAATTTGCATTTTAAAAATTAAATATTGTAAACATTCGTAACCACCAATAATATGCAATTATTGGTGGTTATTTACATTATTAAAGTTGATTAGTTTGTGCTATCACTTAAAAATGTTGTTAGTCATAACTAATTTCAAAAAAATATTATTCTATGTTAGTTTTATTTTTATTTAGTTATTTTGATGTTAGTTTTATTATTTTAAAAATTAGAATTTAATGTCAATGCTTCAATAAAATATTGTGTATAATTTGATATAATTAAATTATATAGATATACAAAAGGAGGTTATTTTATTGAATACGATTGATATGTATTTAGCATTAGATGATATGAATAAGAAACATCCAGAATTAAAAATTAATGAAGCTGACCAGCTCATTTTAAGGACGCTGATCTACACCAATTATGCGTTAGATTCTGTTGAATACATTACGGGGCAGGACAAACAATCTATTCTAGAAGTATATCAAAAGATAATGACCTCTCAAATTCCGCTAATGTCTGGTCGAGTGGATGATCGTCGTCATAAGAAAGCAGAACTTACTAAACCAAGAAGCTTTAAACGTTTGGATATGGTAGAGTTTTTAAAGCAGGAATTACGCAAAGCCAATCCAGATATTGAATTTATCAGTTTAAAATATAACGTGTTAACGTGTCTGTTAGACGAACGCTACTTTACGATCTATGTGAGTACTTCAAGAGATTATGAGTTTCTCAGAGATGAAGAGTTGATCATTAAGAAACGCGTTGCTGCATGGCATAAAGGTGATGAGCAGATCTTCAGTGACCATGATTATTACGCCTTAATGGTTAAAGTTGATGAACGTTCAGAATACATTACAGATAATCCATCAGGTATCGAATATTTATTATTAAGTCAGCAGGAAATTCAGGAATGGTTGCAACAAAAAAGTAAAAATCAAAGCGGCATGATTAACTGTTATGTCCATTATATTCAAGATAAAAACGGTACTGCGATAAGAAAAATTGAAGACTCCAGAGAAACACCAAAAATTTCATTAATGCGTTATCATAGACGCGGTTATAAGTTAAGTGAGTAGCGTGCAACGCTTCTGGAAACACTATACAACGTTTCCGGAAAATACACCAGAACATGTATCGAATTATGCAGCTTTTCATCCATTTGACCTTGAATTTTTCAAAGAACATTATCCACATTTCTTCGGTGAAATCACACATTTAAAAAGGAGAAAGCTGCAGGAACGACTGAAATTCGAAAGACATTTATTGCAGGTCAATGGAATGTACAAATTAGACCATAAAAATAAAATGGTGAAAGACGAAGAACATATACATATATGGGTACCAGAGCCATATACAGGCAATTTAGAACAGGCAAAGTTATTGATTATGCTTGTCAATCCTTCGTTTGATCCGAAATATCACCCATCAGAATATGAAAAACGTGTTAAGTTTGATAATCTGCATCTCGACTTACCCAATTATTCACCGTATGAATTTACAGATGGTAAGTTAAATAAAGAGAATTCATTAAACTGGCATTATCATTATATGTACCAATACATAGAACAAGAAATTGGTTACTTCCATCCTAATCAATTGTTCACACTGCAATATTATCCATATTCATCATACTCAAGAGATGATGTAACATTCTATAACGAACTATTGCCTAGTCAGGTTGCAGCTGTAGAAACGGTAAGAGAAGCGATGGCTAAAGGAATGAGCTTAATCGCGAGAAGTACGGATAGAACAAGGTGGCTTGCTCATATCCCGGAACTTGCTCAATACGACAAGTTATTCGTGTTTACAAATTATAAGCAACCTTCATTACACCCAAACGAAGTATTGCGTTATGATACGTATCGTAAGAAAGATATTCTCAACATGAAAGGTCTGTTAAAAGAGACACGCAAAAAAGACTGGCAAATGTTGATTCAGGATATCGTGCCGGAATAAAAAACAAGCGGTAGCATATGAGCTACTGCTTGTTTTTTCCATTTAACTGATTAATACGTGTACGTATTTCAAAAAATACAGATAAAATAAGCATGAATTCAACGATCTTCGTTAATATGCCTAAATCATAAACAAATATACCGATTAACACAATTAACCCGAATATAAATAGCAGAACTGCTGCTATAAGCTGTTGTTTAATCATAGCAGTCGTCACAACTTTACCAGACTGCGTAAGCATTGCATTGTATAAATTAAATAGCATAAATAAACCAATTGATATTAAATAGAGCGCATTGACGACTCTATTCGGATCATTATGTGTAATCCCATCATATAAATTAAAAATTTGTGCCATAAAAAATAATAATGCAAAAAATCCAATTAAAATATTACCGAACTTCATCATGTACTCCTTTTAAATCTTTATATAATATACTATTATCATATCATAGGTACTTATTTTTCATTCAATTAGAAACAGTTATAATAAAGAGCCCTAAAGTATTTACTTTAGGGCACGATTTTTGGCTTTATTTTGAATAAGTAAACAAACCATAAAGTTACTTTTTAAGAATATTTAGTCATATCAATATCTTCAACATACCATTTTCCATTAGACTTTACGAAACAAATCATAAGGATATCCCCGTAATGATAATATTTATAACCATCACTAGTAAATGTATTAGAAGGAGTACCAAAATATTTTTTTACTTTTGATAGTTCATATCGTTTATATCGGTCTGAGATAGTAATACTTTGAATTTTGAGATTATTGGTTGATGTGTATCTATTTTTACTATAGGCAGCTACTGTTAAATTCTCATTTACACCATAATAATAGTATCCTGCTAATTCCATAGCGTCCCTTGAGGTAGAAGAATAGTTAGGATTCCCCCATGAAGAAACCATAAATTTTTTCGTGTTTCCAATTCCGATACCGTAAAATTTATAAGTACCATTTTTTAAAGCTTTTGCATTTGTATAATTATATAGGTACGGAAGTTTAAGATTTTTATATTTTAAATTTTGTGTGGCAGCTTCAGTATTTGGTGTTAGTATTGTTAAAAAAAATAACATACCTATAAAAATAATTATCAATTTTTTCATAAATTTATCTCCTTAGTATTTGATATATATATATTATAAACTAAATTTTAAAATTTTGGTGTTTAAAAAAGATGACGAAGAATTCTGATTATATATTAGTATCTTACACCAACACATCGCATAGATAATGAATAGACGTACTATTTTGAACTAACTTTATGCAAGAACTTCGTATGATGGTAGCACTGAATAAATTGCAAATATTGTATTGAACGATCCAGATTTAAAGACATTCGATTATATCTTTACTGGTGAAGGGAAAAGTGACTTTCAGACACAGTACGGAAAGCTACCGGTATGTGTTGCAAATAGAGGGAATGAAGCGGGCGTAAGAACAATACTTGTGTCAGGTGGTTTAGGTACAAATTACGAAACACTTTATGATTACTTCTTAAGTATCCATTCGATTACTGAGGGACCGATGTCACTAGATGAAGCGATGGCTAATGCAGAAAGATTAATTAGGAATGCATGTAGGAATATAGGGAGATTATTGAAATAACTGTTAAAACAAAAAGAGCCGGCTAGGCTCTTTTTTGTGTACCGTATTTTTTAAGGCTTAATTTTAGTAATAAAGCAATCACGAGAATTGAGATGACAGTGACAACAAGCCCACCTTCTAACCCGAAATGACCACCATTAATAATAGCCTGATCCATATTTGATTCTGTATTTAAGATAGTTGCAGGTAAAGTAGTACCACTTACTTCATTGCCTAAAAATACACCAAGTGTAATGTTCCAGAAGCTATGCGCAGCGCCTGTCAGCCAAATATTATCAGACCAGTAGAATAACAGTGAGAATACGATACCAGCAAGGAATAAGTTAACAAAGCTAAGTATACTCGTATTCGGATTTAAGAAGTGCAGAAATGAGAAGAATGCTGAATTGATGATGATACCAGCAGGCACACCGATTTGATAGCTGATTTTGTTCATCAAGAAACCTCTGGCAATCACTTCTTCTGTTAAACCTTGTATCATAAATAGTCCAATCACCCATGTTAAAGTAAACCAAGGAATACTAGCGTTAACCGTGCTCTGCATTGCACCGAATAATAGATTGATGAAGTAGACGATAATGATGATTGCCATCCCTAGAAGCAATCCGAATCCATATTTAGAAAATACTTTTTCTTTAAAGAAACCTAATGCCTGTACAGGATGACGATATGCAAATTTATTGATGATCAGACATGCAACGAGTAAGAAAGGGAAGATTAATAAACTGATGAGCGTACTGAGCGGTTCTTCTTGTAATTCAGTAAGTGTTGCCGTTGGATTGAATGCGAGAATAATGGGCACTAATATTAATCCAGCAATGATTTGAACGATAAAGAAGATCGCAAATGCAATAAGTAGCGTCGCGTACCATGGAATATTGCTCGGAGATTTTTTAGATAGCGATATACTTTGATTGAAATTCATAATGTCCCCTCCATATAATTTTACCACTAGTATAGCATAGAAAATTTACCGTATATTGTGAATTTGTAGTATCATAGAATTTGGGTGAAATTTAGAACGGAGATGAACACATGAACGTAAAAAAGATGAGTATTTTATTATCGGCAGCAATTATACTTGTAGCATGTGGTAAAGAAGATACTGCACCGAAAGAAAAAGTGAAGACTGAGCAAAAAGAAAGTGCTGCAGATATCGCTAGAAAGAAAATTAAAGCGAGTCGTGAAAAGCATAAATCAAATAAAAATGATTCAAATACGACTGAAACAGAAACAACTGAAACTGCAGCTACGACTGAAGAGGTGAATACTACAGAAGCAGTGACGACAGAAGAAGTTGTAAAAGAGGATGTTAATAATATAACGAATAGAAATACATTAAGCCAGATTATATACAGTAACGATTATACATATGATGAGAAAATGGCAGCATATCAAAGTGGTGTAGCCAATGGTGTGATTCCGCAAGGCACAAATACTTCATCACCAGCCGCTGCATTTGAAAGTGCATTACAAGTAGAACGTACAGGAGCACAATCTACGACAGAAACGCCAACAGCCGCACCGACAGTAGATCCGAATACGGGATTACCAGTGCAGCCATAGTGGAGTTTGGATGAATGGGAAGTGCTGCGGAAACGGCTGTATTTAGAATTTACAGCCGCTTCCGTAACGAAAAAAGTAAACGAGCTTGAGTAAACGGTAGTATTCAGAAAATACAGCCGTTTCCGTCATAAAAATAGTGAAACTGGCTTCTGAGCTGGTTTCTTTTTATTGTTAAGTTTAGGAGAAGATTATGGATTTAAATCAAGGTGTGTTTATCAAAACACTTCAACATAAGAACAATTATTCAGAAGATGAATTAGCAGTAATGCATGAAACTGTAAATAATTTAATAGAAATATCTACAACAGAAAATAAGCCAGGTATGCTTTTAGGTCGCATTCAGTCTGGAAAGACACGTAGCTTTATGGGTTCGATGGCACTTGGCTTTGACAATGGCTTTGAAGTAGTGATTATCTTAACTAAGAACTCTAATGCACTTGCTCGACAAACGTATGAAAGGCTACACAAAGAATATGAAGTACTGATTGATCAGGATTATATTTCAGCCTATGACATCATGAGTCTGCCTGATGATTTACGTAAGTTTGAACTGAACAAGAAATTTGTCATTGTCGTTAAGAAAGAGAAAAAGAATGTAGAACGTTTGACGAAAGTATTATTTGAAATGTATCCGATGCTTGCAAAGCGTCAAATGATGATTATTGATGATGAAGCGGATTATGCTTCGGTCGTTTATGACAAAGATAAAGATAAGAACTTAACAGAACTCAAGGTCATTGCATCCCAACTCGATCAAATCAAAAAGAAAATTCCTACAGCAGCTTACTTACAAGTAACTGCAACGCCGTATTCACTATATTTACAACCGGATAGTGAAGTGTTATCAGCACGTGGTTATCAACCGAAACGTCCGGCATTCACAGTGCTTGTGCCAATCTATCCGTCTTATGTTGGTGGGAAGTTCTATTTCGAACAGTCTAAGTTTGAAGGTCCTGCAAGTCACGTCTATCAATCAGTAAGTGAAACTGAACTGGAGCTGTTACGAAAAGAAGATAACCGACGTGTAAAAGATGCATATGTACTTACTACTAAACAATTAAATGGATTACGCAATGCACTGATTAACTTTGTGGTCGGTGGTAAGATTCGTAATCTTCAACAAATAGCTCAACAGGAACGACCTAAAAAGTATGCTTTTATTATGCATACCATTACGACAAAACGTGCGCATATGTGGCAATATAAGGTTGTGGTGAAGATAGAACAGAAGCTCACACAACTGATAAAAGAAAACGAAGCTGCATTTAAAACACTTATTATGGAAGCATATGAAGGGTTTAAATTATCTACAGAATTAAATTATTTTCCAGAGGCAAGAGACGTTTACGAAGCAGTCAAATCAGCATTTATTGATGAGGAACTGTTGATTACCATCGTTAATTCAGAACAAGATGTGAATCAACTGCTGGATAAACGAGGAGAACTGAAACTTCGAGCACCACTTAACTTCTTTATCGGTGGTCAAATTCTTGATCGCGGCATCACAATCGGCAATTTAATTGGTTTCTATTACGGACGAGATCCGAAGAAGTTTCAGCAAGATGCTGTTCTCCAGCATTCGCGTATGTACGGGGCACGACCAAAAGAAGATTTGTCTGTGACGAGATTTTATACAACACACAGAATCTATGACGTGATGGAACGTATGCATGCGTTTGATGAAGATTTAAGGAAGGCATTTGAAACTGGACGTAATGCGGGAGAAGTTATCTTTATGATGCATGATACAAAGAAAGACATTGTACCATGTAACCCTAATAAAATTCTGTTGTCGAAAGTGATTACGATTAAAGGAATGAAACGTTTCTTACCGGTTGGATTTCAGACGAAAAGCCGTAGCGAGATGATACGTCGTACAAAGAAGCTGGATACAATGATACAAGATTTACGTAAGTTTGCCATCGATCAAAATAACAAAGACGCACGTCATATACTCGTACCTGTTCAGAAAGTAATTCCGATACTTAAAGAAATAACAGAATGTCTCATCATGGAAGAAGGGTATGAGTGGAACGTTGAAACTTATAGCGCTATACTCAATTATTTATCAAGACTACCAGGAAACAATACAGGATATGTCTGGATTGTTACACGTGAAAACCGTAATATATCACGCTACCGTCAAGATGGCGTAAGGTTTGCAGATCGACCAGATAACGGACAGGATGAACTTAAACAAAGTTATCAGCTTGGTACGACACATCCAACTGTAATGCTGCTCAGACAAAACGGAAATGAGAATGAAGGATGGCGCGGTGGACCTTTCTACTGGCCGGTCATTGTCGCACCTGCACAGATGAATACGATTGTATTTGAAGGATAAAAATCATGTTAAAGCATACACCATAATTATATTATTTTTAAATACAAACTAAATAAAATAATACTTTTATTATTTCTTCAATATAGTAAAATTTATATTAACAAACTAATTTACTTGAGGAGAAAACAATGAAGAAATTATTAGCAGCAACACTTATCATTTCAGCATTATTACCGAGTACTGGTGCAAAAGCAGCAGTGAATCAATGTGAAATACCAGGCAAATATTATGATTCGAAACCTGTAGATAGTGCGCAGGATTTAAAAGCATTACAAAACGGTACGTATCAGGCACGCGGTGTCAAATTAAATCAGTCATACAAATATGTGAAATCAAAACTAGGGCAACCTGAAACGCTGGAAATTGAGAAAGATAAAGAAGGAACGATGATGTATGTAGGATATGGTGACTATGAATTTGGATTCTATTCACCGAAACGTTATATTACACGTGATAGTTTAAAACTAATCTCTATCGAAATGTATTTAAACGATAAAGCACGTATGTTACGTCGTGATATCATTGCAACTTTAGGTGAACCAACAGGTAAGTTCCACGATGAGGACTATGCATTAGAAGAAAGCTTCAACTATTTACATGCGAAATATACAGAGATTTCAAAAGGTTATTTAGCTGAAAGTGTTGCGATGTATCATCCGAAATATGATAATCATTCACGCGTATTCTATAAAGGTAACTTTAGAAAGAATCAATTGAAAAATGTAGCAGAAAAATTACCGACTATTACAGAATTAAAGGCAATGAAAAATGGTAAGTATAGTTATAAAGGAATTAAACCAGGAATGTTATCAACGGATGTTTACAAAAAAGTTGGTGCATCTAATACAGAATCATTCTTTATTGATGAAGAAGGGATGACATTGGATCAAACATACGGCGTGAATGATTGGATGATGCTTTCTTATGATTCAGAAAAGTGTGATGGCAAATATAAATTATATAATATTTCATTTGCTTATGAACAAAAGAAGCTCTCAGAAAAGCGTATAAAAGCATTGTTTGGTAAACCTGATGACACATATGGTGTTGATACATATGAAAACGAACAAGGAAAACTTGTAAAAGAGAAGACAGTTGACTATGACAATTTGAGTCTGACGTATGAAAAAGTTGGTAAAGATTATTATGTAGCTGTTGTTTCGTATACAAAATAGAAGACCGTGAGCGATTTTGAAGTGCACCCCTAAAGTTGAACCTTAAAATTCAACTTTAGGGGTGTTTATTTTGAATAAAAAGCATGAACTTGATTTTAAATTAAGAATTATTAAAGAATATAAAGATGGAAATATTGGCTATGATTCATTGGGTAGAAAATATGATATTCAACCTTCAATACTAAGAACATGGATTTATCAATTTGATACCTTCGGT
>NZ_JAEPRF010000020.1:0-56312 GCF_022501545.1 Macrococcus sp. PK | reverse complement strand
TAAGGTTCAACTTTAGGGGTGCACTTCAAATCGAACTTCAAGCTTTTTTGTCAAGTTATGTTTTATGCGATTATTGATTAATCATTAATTTTCATCTGTTTTTTAAGTAACGGTACTAAAGGTCTAACAATAATATAGAATAGAATTGTCAGTAATAATCCTTTAATAATATTAAAAGGAATAATACCAGCTGTTACGATAACCTGAATGTTCTTGACAACATCATTCAAATTCATAATCATGCCATACATTGGTAATAACACGAAATAGTTCAGAATACTCATCACAATCGTCATTACGATTGTAGCACTGATAAATGCTGGTATTATCTTATTAAATCTTCCTTTTGTAATAACATACAGTATTAAGATAAACGACGTCCCTGCTAAAAAGTTAGCAACAGGACCAACAGGATCAGTCATATTCATTACGAAGTTAAGTATGTTCTTAATGAACTCAATTAGTACTGCACCAACAGGTCCAACAGTAAAAAGTGCAATAATTGCCGGTAAATCACTGATGTCAATCGTTAAATACGGTGGTAAGAAAGGTACTGGTACTTTTAAAAACATCAGTATGAATGCAATTGCACTTAATAAACTGATCAGTATCAGACTTCTAGTTCTATTCAATTTTGTCATAAATTCTCCTTACTTCATCTTTGAATCAGGAGGACAAATTAACTTGACGAAACTCTGACCTCCATCTTCTCCCATCCAGACTGTACTGTCGGCTTTGGAATTACACCAAATCAGCTGCATAATGCAGGTCGCGGGCTTTTACCGCCGGCTCGGAATTTCACCGACCCCGAAGATGAATGTGTATTATTGGCGTTTGCCATAAATCATTGTACCAAACTATTGCGTCGTGTCAACTAACGGAATCGAAATAGTGAATGTTGTGCCAACACCCTGCTCACTTTCAACATTAATTTCGCCATGATGTTTTTCAATAATAGCTTTTACGATAAATAATCCTAATCCAGTACCGTGCTTACCACGTGTTCTCGCCTGATCAACTTTATAAAATCTATCAAATATATGATTGATATGTTCTTTAGCAATCCCTACGCCAGTATCAGAAACTTTGATATACAGGTTATTTGTATCATTGTATGTTGAAATTTTTATAGTGTCCCCACTCTTTGTATAACGCATTGCATTATCCAGCAGGTTTGTAATGACCTGGAATATCTTATCATAATCAATTGCTACATCTTTTGTATGCTGTAAATCTAATTGCAATGTTGTTTTATGTTCTATAGCACTCTGCTTAAAGTTCTGAATATTTTTTTCAAGTAAAGGCGAAATATCCATCATTTCTTTATTTAACGTTGTTTCTCCAGCATCAATACGCGCAACATTTATTAACTCATTAACCAGCCTGTTTAATCGTTTAGATTCATCGAGAATAATATTTAAAAACTCATCAACATCTTCTTTTTCCACCACTATGCCGTCTAAAATTGCTTCAGTATATCCTTGCAACATTTGAATCGGTGTGCGTAATTCATGAGAAACATTTGCGATAAACTGCTGTTTCATTATATCTATCTTTTTCTCTTCACTCATATCACGAATAATTGCGACAGCACCATTATTTTGTCCCTGTGTCGTATTTTTGACGGGTGAGATGATGAGTACATAATGCTTATTAAACGTAGAAATTTCATGATATATTGTTTCATCAGATTGCATTACCTGATTCACGAGTTTACTTAATACATCTGTGTCTTCTTGTGAAATATCATCTAAAAATTTCTCTGCCATCGGATTTTCCAGTTGTTTTTCAAGATCCATATTAAAGCTTAAAACGCCGTCTTCCATTGCATTGATTAAGCGATCTCTTAAATTACGTTCCTGTGAAATTTTACTGATATTTAATGTAATCTCCTGTTCCATCTTATTAAACGCAAGTGCTAATTCACCAATCTCATCTCTGGAATATACAGCTATTTTATTATTACGCTCACCTCTTGCGAGATTAAAAGCAGCTGACTTTAATTGTAACAATGGTTTTGTAATCTTATTGGATAAGAAAAAAGCAAAGATTGTAGTGAGTATCAGTAATAACATAGCCACGATAAAAATAATGAAAGTAATATAATTTTGTGCATCATCCATAGAATTAGCATCTTGATAAATAAATATACCGCTATCTTCATGATTAAAAGCTTGAGAAGGATAGCCAATCAGAATAAACTCATGTCTATTATCCTGATAATTTACTTTAATATCTTTAACAACATATTCATCTTTAACAAAAACTTTATCGAACGCATCATTTTCCTTGATTTCATCGACCATTAATTGTTTTAACGGATCTTCATATGTAACATCTAAATCAGATTTATTCTGAACAATAATAATACCTGCAGGATTTTCTATTAATTCTTTCACATAAGTTAATGCATCACTTTGATCGTGATGACTCGTTAATACGAGCTCAGCTTTTTCAGCTTGCTGCTTAAGCGTATGGCCAGACTCGCTTTTCAAATACGAATTAAAGAATCCCATTAAAGAAACAGATAATATAATTAAAACTGCAGTCACTATAAATAATATAGTTAACCACAGTTTAATTACTACGCTATTAAAATAGCGCATTATTCTTTCACCTCAAACTTATAACCAACACCCCATACAGTGTGAATCATATCAGCAGCTTTCGGTGAAACTTTATTTAATTTTTCTCTAAGACGTTTAACATGAGTATCTACTGTACGTAAATCTCCGTAAAACTCATAATGCCAAACATCTTTCAGCAATTGTTCACGGTCAAAAACTTTATCCGGACTTTTTGCTAAAAATAATAATAATTCATATTCTTTTGGTGTCAATTTAACTTCCTGATTTTCAGCCATAACACGATGTGAATCATTATCAATCACTAAAGAATCAAATACAATTAAATCTTTCGCGTGTGAATCTTGTTTTAAATACATCGTTGGCTGTGCACGTCGTAATATCGCTTTAACACGTAATACTACTTCACGAGGTGAAAATGGTTTAACGATATAGTCGTCAGCCCCTATTTCAAATCCTTCAACGCGATTATGTTCTTCACCTTTAGCTGTTAGCATAATAATTGGTGTTGTTTTTTCCTCACGAATTCTTCTGCATACTTCAATACCGTCCATTCCCGGCAGCATTATATCAAGTAATATACAATGAAAATTCTGGTTTAAAGCGAGTTCTAAAGCTGTTTCACCATCACTTGCTTCTACTGTCTCAAAACCTTCACGTTCAAGATACATTTTAGCTAGTTTTCTGATTCTGTCTTCATCATCAACGATCAATATCGTATGTTTCATGTCGATTACTCCTTTAATTTAAGCGTATGAGTGCAGTCCTGCAATAATAAGGTTTACTGCAATCACATTGAATAAAATGATTGCCATACCTACAACTGCAAGCCAGGCACTTTTCTTACCTTCCCAGCCTCTACCTAAACGTAAATGCAGGAAGATAGCATAGAATAAGAATGTAATCAATGCCCAAACCTCTTTAGGATCCCATCCCCAGAACCTACTCCAGGCAATTTGAGCCCATATACTCGCAAATAACAAGCCACCTAAAGCAAATAATGGGAAACCAATAATTACTGATCTATAGCAAATTTCATCCATTAACTGAAGCGATACTTTATTCGTTAAAGGTTTAACTACAGCAAATAATGTTTTTCTTAACACTAATCTTAACAGTCCATATAAAATTGTACCAATGATAATAGACCATGCTACTGTATTTAATTTTTGAGCGTTAATTACGGGCGGTAATTCAATCCCTGTATCGAATCGTTTAACTTCTTTATAATCTTGTTTCGTGCCTTTAATTCTCTCAACAGGAATACTATCTTTAAATGTCACTAATCCGGGTAAATGATATTCAGCAATTGTATTATTATCATTTTTATCATAGTAATAATAATCTTCCTGATAATGAACAATACCTTTCATAACGATCGTTGTTAATATAAAAGCTATCACTAGGGTTATGAAGTACATTACAACCTCTAACCAAAAAGCATCTTTTGACTTTTCATTCGCATCAACATAACGTAATAAATAGATTAATCCTGCTACTGAACTTACAGATAAAATACCGTAACTGATTGTTACAGTAATAACATGAATCGCTAACCAATTACTTTGTAATGCAGGAATAAGTGGTGAGACATCACGCGAGAACATACTCGCATAAACAATTACAAGCATAGCGATTGGCAATGAGAACAATGCTAATATTGGCGTATGATATAAGAAATATAGTACTAAAAATCCACCGACCATCATGATACCGAACATCGTCAGGAATTCATACATATTACTTACCGGGGCATGTCCTGCCGCCATCCATCGTGTAACAAAATATACGAGCTGCATAATAAACCCTATAATCGTTAAGATTACTGCAATTTTTTCACTTTTCTTCGATTTCGCTTTAATACTTGCTGAGAATGGTAATATCGCGATTAAATATAAAATAAATGCAGCATACAGTGAAGTACTACTGATATTTAATAAAGCTTCATTATTCATTTTCTTCCTCCGTATCCGCATATTTATCGTTAACTTTCGGTAAATTGAAAGGTTCTAACATACTGTTAATGTCTTTAGAATACCCATAATAATTTCTATTTGTATGTGCTGCTAATTTAAATCCATCTTTCGTTTCAATCCAGATACGACGATGGTGAATATAAGATCCAATGGCAAGACCTATTAAAAATATTGAAAAACCAATAAATAGAATAGGTAACGTTAAATCTTTCTTTACTGTTAAATAAGTACTCGTTTTATTCGTCGCACTCACAAATTTTACAGCATATTGATTATTTTTAGTGATGTCCTGTGAAGAACGTATTTTTAGTAGGCTATATTCTGGTTGTTTATCTTTATCTTCAACTCCAAAGACGAATGCAGGATTATTTGGAATCGGTGAACTTGTTAATAACGTTCCGTTATCTGCAATACCATTGAAATCTGGTGCATAGTTTTTCAGACTGACTGTTAAGTCTTTACTAACTTTGTATGCCTTGTCTGGATTATCAAGAGCTACTTCAAATGTCTTGCCGATCGATTTACCTGTCTTAATGTTTTCCACTTTAAACGTCATTGTTTTGAGCTGTGATTGATCAAAACTATTTTGATACAATGCAAAATTCGAAAACTTAACCGGATGATTTACCTTAACGCTATCATCTTTAATTTGTTCTAGTTTCGGTTCTGCTCCAACAACAGATTTATCAGCTTTATTTTCATAGATGGTAACTTGTGATTCATAATTTTTAGCAATTTTGTTCATTCTGGCATCTGCTGATTTACCATTAATGTTTGAAATAGATTCTGCATCGTATTGTTCAAAAATAAACTTATTATTTTTGATATAATACGTATTTTCTGTTCCTGGGATACTTTTTGTCTCACCTTCAGCAACACCTACAAATTCATCAACGTAAAGCGCTGGAATAAATCGAAGCATTGCACCTGCTAACAAAATTATAAGCCCGGTGTGGTTAATGTATGGACCATAACGACTTAAACGGCCTTTTTCAGCTAATATTGCTGTACCGTCAGTTCTAACTTTATATTTCCTCTGCTCTAAAGCATTTACAAGAGCCGCCTGATCAACCGTTGTCGGTACATCTAGTGTCAACCTTTGACGTTTAAAGTACGTTGGGTGCTTCTTAACAGTCTGACGTGTAAGCGATTTATGTAATGGAATGCCTCGGTCTATACTTGCTGCAATAATTGAGAATGCTACAAGCGCAAGTAGTATGAGATACCACCAAGATGTATATAGGTTATCTAATCCAAGTTTATAATAGATATATCCTAAAGTACCGTATTTATCTTTATAGAATGTCGATGGATCTTCACCTACGGGAATAAAATATTCCTGAGGAAACATTGTCCCTAGTGCAGATGCTAAAACCGTTAATACAAGTAATATTACACCAACTTTAACGGAACTGAAAAATATCCATACTTTATCCAGCAATGTTTTATGCTTTGTCTTACTTCTCACTGCTTGACCGTCATATCGCATAACATCTGTTGTTTTCTTTTTATCATAGCTGTCATTAATCAAACGTCCGCAGTTTTGACATAATTGAGTACCAGGAGGGTTTACATGACCACAAACACATTTAATCGATTGTTCCTGCATCGTCATCCTCCTTTTAAGGTTTAACCATTTCCATATATTTCTGAATATCTTCTTTTGACATTTGGCCTTTATGGTGTGCTACAATCTTCCCATCTTTATCAATGATATAAGTATTCGGTAGATCATTCGCATTATATGCTTTCATTACATCACCATTATCTAAACCTACTGGTAAAGTTACTTCTTCGTCTAATGCACTGAAGAACTGTTTAATTTGTTGCGGACTGTCCTTAACGTGAATCGTTAATACTTCAACACCTTGATTTTTGTACACATTATGTGCACGGTTTAAATCCGGCATCTCTTCTAAACAAGGCTCACACCAAGTCCCCCAGAAATTAAGTACTAGTCCTTTACCACGATAATCTTTTAAATTTACTTTATCGCCATCTAATGTTTTCAATTCAAATACTGGCGCATCATCACCGATTTTTACAACTTTTTCACCATCTTTTGTTACAGAAACATAGATGATAAAAATAATTGCGAGCAATATGAGAAAAGTCACTACATATTGAATCCATTTTTTTTGCTGTTTCGCCATTCTTAACCCCTTCTCTATTCAAAATGTCACATTACATTATATCATTTACGCAATGATTATCTGTGACAACTATGTGAATTTTATGATTTATTCAAACTCATATTACGTAATGTTTTGACTTCATGCGGTGTAAGTTCTCTGGCATCTCCTGCATTTAATCCTTTAAGCGTCAATGGTCCATATTCAATACGAGATAATTTCACAACCTCATGTCCGAAATGGGCAAACATACGACGTACTTGGCGATTACGTCCTTCATGAATTGTTATTTCTACTAAAGTAGTATCCTTTAATTTGTCCTGGGACTTCACTTTCACAATTGCCGGAGCCGTCTTTCCATCTTCAAGCATAATACCACGTTCTAATTCTTTAACTTGTTCTCTTAACAGAAATCCTTTTAATTTAGCAACATATTTTTTCTTCATCTTGTATTTCGGATGGGTCATCTGATTGGCAAAGTCACCATCGTTTGTTAGTAATAATAAACCACTTGTCTCATAATCAAGACGACCAACAGGAAATATTCTTAAGTCCAGCTGCGGAAAATAGTCAGTTACAACTGTACGACCTTTATCATCAGAGACACTCGTAATCACACCTGTTGGTTTGTGGAACAATAAATATATCTTTTCTGGATTTTCTAAAGGAATGCCTTCTACTTCAACACGGTCTTTTGAACTTACCTTTGTACCAAGTTCAGTTACAGTCTCGCCATTAACGGTAACTTTACCTTCTGTAATCAAAATTTCTGCTTTACGACGTGAAGTCACACCACTTTTAGCGATGACTTTTTGTAATCTTTCTAATTGTTCTCCCATTTTATTCATCCTCTTCATTTAAATTTTTAAAGAATAATTCCATTTCACTTGCATCACTTGTCATCATCTCATCTCTCGGTAAATCATCTAAAGATGTAAGACCAAATGTCATCAGGAAGAATTCAGTCGTTGCTAATTGTCTTGCACGCTCACCATGTACTTCTATACTTTTTACCAGACCTCTTTCAATCAATGTTTTTACAGGTCCATCACTATTCACACCACGCATCATTTCAATATCATGACGCGTTACAGGTTGATTATAAGCAATTATTGCTAAAGTTTCGAGTGAAGCCTGCGTTAATTTCTTTTCATTTGTAGCAGTAACCAGATCTTCCAGGTAAGGATTTAAAGTCTCATTGGTCATCAAAAAGTATTTTGATCCTAACTTTTGTATTTCAAAAATTTCATGATTATACGCACTTACAATATCAGATAATTGTATTGGTGTAAGTTCCATAATCTCTGCAAGTTGTTCAATTTCAACACCTTCATCACCTACTGCATATAATAGTCCTAGTATGATATTAATTTTTTCATTCGACATAGTTTTTTCCTCTTTCAATCTCAATTTCACCAAAATCATTAGATTGATATACATTGATCTTATTATTTTTTATAAGTTCCAGAATGGCCAGAAACAAAGTTACAACCTGTGTTTTTGTTTCAGAAAATGAAACAAAATCATCAAAAGTAATTTTCTTTTTTTGAGATAATGCATGTGTCACTGTCTCAATCGCTTCTTCCATGGAGTAAGTATCTCGGGCTACACTAACAGATTCACTGGCAATCTTTTTACGACGTTGCTTTGCTTTCTGATATGCAGTGATTAAATCGGTAAGTTCAATGTGTATCGGTGTTTGTTTTGCATTCTCGAAATGAGACAAATCATTGCTACGTTTGACAAAATATTTTTCATGTGACTCCTTTTTCGTTTTTAAAATATCAGCATATAAACGGTAATTTTGATATTCTAATAATTGTCGCATCAAATCTTTACGTGGATCTTCGATGATTTCACTTTCATCTACATTTGTATCGGGTAATAATGTTTTACTCTTGATTCTTAATAACTCACTTGCCATTACTAAATAATCACCATGTTGATTAATATCTAGATCGTCAACATTTTTGATATAATTAATATATTGTTCAGTTAAAACTTTCATTGATATATCATAAATATCTATTTCATATTTCTGAATGAGATGAAGGAGTAAGTCTAACGGACCTTCAAATGAAGCTAATTTTACTTCGTACATATATTCACCTTACTTCTGGAGGATTTCTTATGCATGCATTATTCAAACAAGCATTTTCTGATTATATTATTCAATTTCATATGCATCGGGATTATTTTGAATGTCATGAAATTATGGAGGATGCCTGGAAACAAAAATCACCTTTCACTAAACAGGATCCTGAAGTGGCACTTATAATGCTCGCAACTGCCATGTATCATTTAAGACGTCAAAATAAACGTGGTGCCACTACATTAATCAAAAAAACGATACTGTTACTTGAAATGAATTCAAACTTCTTATCTGAATATCTCAATATTTCTGTTTTAATAGAGCAATTATCTGCTATTCAACAGAATTTAACTTATCAACCTATCACACTGCCTGTTATTGATGCAATAGATACTAATTATTACTGCGAACCTACACAAGCAATCATTCATAAGCATAAACTGCGTGATAGATCTGAAGTCATTCATGCGAGACAACTTGCTTTAAACGATAAATATCCAGTACAGGATACCCCAAATGATACACATCAAAGCGATAAAACCAAATAATATCCAGTTATTTTTATTTTGCTTTGGATCATTTTCCTGATTAATCTGAGTATTTATTTCATGCGTGTCTTTTGGCGCAAAAACTTGTTTTTTTCTATCATTTTCTGATTTATGTTTCTCTTGATTTCTTTGAATTTGTCTTTGTTTACTCATATTTTCTCCTTATGCTCTAGGATGTGTATTTTTATACACTTCCCTTATTTGTTTCTTACTGATATGGGTATATAGTTGTGTTGTTGAAATATCTGCATGACCTAACATTTCCTGAACAGCACGTAAATCTGCACCATTTTCTAAAAGATGTGTTGCAAAAGAATGGCGTAATGTATGTGGCGTTAATTTTTTGTCAATACCTGCTTCAACTTTAATTTGGCGCATTATCTTCCAGAAACCTTGTCGTGTAAGTCGTTTTCCATGAAAATTTAGAAATAGACTGTCTGTCATTTCTTTTTTGAGCATCTTATAGCGCGTAGACTGGATATACGTCTCCAACAATTTAATCATGTGATCTCCAATAGGAATAATACGTTCTTTATTACCTTTACCGAACACACGAACAAATCCCATGATTGTATTCACATCATCTACGTTTAAATTTATTAGCTCTGATACACGCATACCAGTAGCATATAACAGTTCAAGCATTGTCTGGTCACGCTTTCCGGTAAGCTTTGATGTATCTGGTGTCGATAAAAATTTATCAACCTCTTCTATAGAAAGAATATCAGGTAGATTACGTTCATATTTTGGTGCTTCAAGAATAACAGTAGGGTCTTTAACCGCATATTTTTCTCTCAAAGCAAACTGATGAAATCCTCTAATAGTCGCTGAAACGCGAGCTAACGTTTTTGCAGATTTGCCCTGATCTTTTAAATAACCTAAAAATAATGTGATTGTATATCGATCGATGTTATCAATATTACCAATTTTCTCTTCTTCTAAAAAAGCTTGATAATGATTTAAATCTCTACGATAGGCTGCTATCGTATTCTTACTCAATCCCTTTTCGATCATTATAAAATGTAGAAATTCGTCTATTATTGTTTGCATATCAACACCTCAACTCCTAGTTTACCATAATAATTATATAATCAACTAAAAATATAAAAAAATACAGATGAAATTATCATCTGCATTTCAATTTATTCTGTTATTTTTTTATCAAGGTCTTCAGGTTGAACGCCTTTTTCAGTACATTTTTTACAAATACCATGGAAAGTTAAACGATGATCCATTATTAAGAAATGATAATCCGATTCTACTTTCTTTTCAACTTCATCCAGTAAATCTTCTTCTATTTCATCCACGTCTCCACAACTCATACATACAAGATGATGGTGAAAGTGTTTTGCACCTTCTTTTCTTAAATCAAAACGTGCAACGCCATCTCCAAAATTAATCTTATCAACAATCTTCAATTCAGCTAATAATTCTAAAGTACGATATACAGTTGCAAGACCAATTTCAGGTGCACGTTCCTTTACTTTTAGGAAAACATCTTCTGCACTCAAATGATCAGCTTCATTTTCTAATAATACGGTCACTGTCGCTTCCCTTTGAGGGGTTAATTTATAAGAAGCATCATGTAATTGCTCCTTTATTCTATTGATTCTCTCCTGCATTACTAACACTCCTAAAGGTTACGATTGATATATATAAAATATCAGTAATTGAGAATTAAAGCAAGAAAAATAATGCCTTTTTTAGAATTATTATAATCTAATATCATTTCATTGATAATAGCAAATATTGAATTGCTATTATCGTCTTCGCATCTTTAATCTTACCTGATTTAATCCAGTTATTAGCCTCTTCTATTGTTAACCAGTGTTTCAATACAAATTCATCTTCATCCGCTTCAAGGTTATGAGATTCTATAAGTTCACCAGCTTCAAATAGTGAAATGAACTCATTACAAAATCCGGGTGAAACATAAAACTCATTAACCAGTTCCATCGTCTTTGAAGTATAACCAGTTTCCTCTTCTAGTTCACGCAGTGCAGTATCACGTCTTGCTTCACCTGGGTCAACTTTACCAGCAGGGATCTCGATTAAATTTTCTTCAAGTGCTTTTCTGAATTGTTCTACAAGTAGTAATTTATTTTGTTTCATCGCAATCACTGCAACTGCGCCTGGGTGCAGTACAACTTCCCTTGTACTTTCCTTACCATTGGGTAATTCAACCTGGTGTCTCTCGACAATCAACACCTTACCGTCTAGTATCGTTTCTTTTGATCGTGTGCGTTCTGTTAGATCCATATTAATACACTCTCCTTTTTGTACATGTTAAACTATATTTATTATAACGAATGGAGGGAAAGACATGAAATTTAATACTACAAAAAGTGGCATAAAGTTTTCTGAATTGGGACTCGGTGCGATGAATCTCCCTCAGGATGCACTTGACAGTCAATATATTCTTGATCAGGCAGTGGATTTAGGTGTTACGTACATTGACACTGCTGACCTGTATCAAAAAGGACAGAATGAAAAAAATATCGGCCATTTCATTAAACATTCTAAAAAGCGTGATCAGATTACTTTAGCGTCAAAAGTGGGTAATCGATTTAATATGTTAAATGATGAAGTTGTGTGGGATCCTTCTAAAGTTCATATTACACAAAGCATTCATGAAAGTCTTAAACGTCTTGAAACGGATTATTTAGATTTATATATGCTGCATGGCGGTATGATTGAAGATAATAAGGATGAAACCATCGAAACATTTGAACAACTAAAAAAAGATGGTCTTATTCGTGCATACGGCATTAGTTCTATTCGACCAAATGTCATCGATTATTATTTAAAACATAGTAATATTGATACGATCATGATGCAGTTTAACCTAATTGACAATCGTCCTATTGATTTAATTGAATCTATACAATCAAAAGACGTGCAAGTTTTGGCTCGTGGACCATTGATGAAAGGATTATTAACTGAAAAATATGATGAAATATTAGAGAAAAAATTTGAATCAGGTATTTTAGGATTAACTCAGGAAGAATTAAGACAAAGTCTTGATGCAGCTACTACAATTGCGCCGTTACAACAGGCTGTATATCAATATTTAACTTCATACCCTGTTGCTTCAATTGTAAATGGCGCATCGAGTGTTGATCAGTTGCAGGCAAATGTTAAAGCATATGATACTTCAATTAAACATCCCATTGACAAACAAAAGCTTAACAAAATAGTTGAGGCATTCAAAAACTTACACTACGAGGATCATTTAGTATGAACAATAAACTACTAACAAGAACGTTACTCGGTGTATCACTCGCATCAGGTATTACTTCTAGCATCGTTGGATTGGTCGCTTCAAACTATGTCTTAAATTTTAAATTGCGTGACGTTGAAGTCATACGTCGACGTGAAATTAAAGCGAAACGATTAGATGTTGAAGCATTTAACGCAAAGCAACCGCTTAACGTTACTATCCCTTCACGCAATGGCTACAACTTAAGTGCTACTGTTGTAAAGCCATATGAACATAAGCACTGGATGGTATTCTGTCATGGTGTAACTGAAAATAAAATTACGAGCATAAAATATCTAAATATGTTTAATGAGCTAGGATTTAATGGTATTATCTTTGATCATCGCAGACATGGGGAAAGTGGTGGTAATCACAGCACATATGGCTATTACGAAAAGACAGATTTAGAATCTGTTATTGCATTTTTAAAAGAACAATATGGTTATGACATTACTTTCGGTGTCCATGGTGAATCAATGGGTGCAGTTACAACACTACTTTATGCTGGAGAATTAGCGAATGAAGCAGCATTCTATGTTTCAGATTGTGCATTTTCTAATTTTGCTCGATTATTGACACAAATCATAGAACAGAAATCATCATTTGGAAGTGGCTTTGTATTAACAGCCTTAAATCAGGTACTGAAAATGAGAACACATTTTTCACTGAAACAAGTATCACCGATAGATGTCATCCAAAATGTTGAGCAGCCTATCTTGTTTATCCATTCTAAACCAGATGTATTTATTCCTTATACGCACTCTGTCGATCTTTATAATAAGAAAAGTGGCCCTAAGATGCGCTGGTACCCAGAACATGGCGGACACGCTGCAAGTTATAACGTTAATCCAATTTCATATAAGAACAAAGTGGAACATTTCTTAACAACGTTTGACTTATTGCCACCGAAAAATGACAATACGCACATTAAAGCGAATGAAAACCATAAAATAAAAAAGAAGAAATAATAATGACATAACAAAAAAATAAAGACAAAATAACAAGTGTAGCTTACACCTGTTATTTTTTTGTCATAAAATATCTTTTAAATATTTTTTCAAATCTTCTTGGCGCAAGTGCGTAAGCCTTTAGACAAAAATCCAACCAAACTGGTAGATTAATTTCTGCTTTTTTATCAATCATTGCATTTACTATTTGCTTACTTAACTGATCGACATCAAGTTGTACCTGCTCTGCTAACTGATTCATTGGTTTACCCTTATTTGCCTTCTGAATAAATTGTGTATTTACTGGTCCCGTATTAACAGTTAAAAAATGAATATGACTTTGTTCCAGTCGTAATGCGTTCATTACATGATTTATTCCTGATTTTGAAGCGGCGTATATAGCACCAAATGGTGTCGTTACTTTGCCAGAAAGACTACCAATCGTAACAACCATGCCTCCTGGATTCATTTTATGTAGAACATGTTTCGTAAGAATAACGGTCTGCGTTAAATTGACATGTATCATATCTGCAATAATTTCGTCACTTTGATCAATTAATGATCCGTATTCTGCAAATCCAGCGCAATTGATTAGATAATCAAATGATCCCTGCCCATCAATCCATTTTAAAAATTGTGCGTACTCATCATCGTTAACCAAATCTACTCTGTGCACCACCAGATTATCATACTTATTTTTTAGAACATCTAGTTGTTCTATACGTCTTCCAACAGCAGTTACATGGACGCCACGTGATAATAAAATCTCTGTTAACTTCAAACCTACTCCACTTGTAGCACCTGTAATCAATGCATTTTTTCCAATCAATATGTATACCATCCTTTTATTTTAACAATTTATTTTGTGTCAAAATTGTGTTTTATCCACTACAATCTTATAATAATACTAACAAAGATTCCAGGAGGCATGTGACATGAAAATCGTATTTTACGGCTCAGGTAATATGGCGAGCGCAATTTTTACAGGCTTGATAGAAAGTAATACAGTAAAAGGTGAAGATATATACTTAACAAATAGAAGTGACATTGAAGAATTAAAAAGATTAAACAGTACATTAAATACACAATATAGCTATGACGATGTTGAATTATTATCAAATGCTGATTTTGTATTTTTAGCTGTTAAGCCTCATGACTTTGATTCGCTTGTTGAGCGTATTCAACCTCATCATAATGCACACAATAAATTTGTTTCTATGATGGCTGGTGTACCAATAAATCAAATCAAGACAAAGCTTCAGACATCAAATCCAGTTGCACGTATCATGCCGAATACAAATGCGCATGTACAGCAGTCTGTGACTGGTATATCTTTCTCTGATAATTTTGAGGAAAGTGATAAACAGCTTTTATTTGATTTACTTGATGCTTTTGGTACTTCAATTGAAGTTGAAGAAGATTCATTACATGATGTTACTGCAATCACAGGTAGTGGCCCTGCCTTTTTATACTATATGTATGAACAGTATATCAATGCAGCTAATCAACTTGGCTTATCACATGAAGACACTGATATTGCGGTACGTAAATTGATTATCGGTACTGCAAGAATGCTCGAAAATAGTGAACTGTCTCTAGATCAGTTACGTGAAAATATCACTTCAAAGGGTGGTACAACGAAGGCAGGACTGGATGCCTTAGCGAAACACCCTATCGAAGCAATTTTTGTAGATTGCTTGAACGAAGCTTTAAATCGCAGTAAAGAATTAGGAAAATAATTATAAGGATACATATAAATAATGCGCGCTCAGCTAATTGAGTGCGCATTATTTATATTTCAAAACTATCAAAGTCTTTCACAATTTCAAATACCATATCTGGATATTTATGCTGTATTACATCTTTCAATAATGCAATATCCTGTAAATCATAACGATTACTTACATGATTGATCAATACTTTTTTTGCATGCGATTGTGCAACAAGTTTTGCTACGTCATCAATATGACTATGGTAATATTTATGACTCAAATCCAGGTCACCATCTAAATATGTACTTTCATGTACGATAACATCTGCATTTTTTGCCAGAGCTATTTCTGCTTCACATGGCATTGTGTCACCAAATATCGTAATAATCTTACCAGGTTTATTGGGATTTCGGTAGTTTTTCGTTTCATAAATGATACCATCTACCTCAACGAATTCCTGCATTTTAAAATGTTGATAAATTGGACCCGGCTGAATGCCTGCTTCAATCAACTTATCCGAGATTAAATTACCCTCTGTGTCCGGAAACTGGATACGATATCCAAATGAATCTATACCATGTTTTAACATTCCTACATTCACCTTTATCTGATTGATATATAAGACGTCTCCATCAGCAATTTCGATGATTTCAAGCGGATAATTCAAGTGAGAACCTGAAATTAACAGTGTCGTTTCGATGTATGCTTTAATTCCTTTTGGACCAAATACTTTTAAAGGTTTATTTTCTCCACCTTGAAAGCTTCTTGACGTGAGAAGACCCGGTAATCCAAAAATATGATCGCCATGCAGATGTGTAATAAAGATATGATCCAATTTTCCAAGTTTAATATTTGTATGTAATATCTGATGTTGACAAGCTTCACCCGCATCAAATAACCAGAACGTATTATTTAACGGTGCAAGAGAAAGTATGATCGTTTGTGTATTTCTTTCTTTAGTTGGTAAACCTGCACTCGTCCCTAAAAAAGTTATTTTCATTTTTCTACCACCTTTTATTTCATCACGTCATTATAGCATGTTTTAATTGTTTTTTTAGGCATTGTATGAAAAAATAAAATAGACTTTAATAGAATCGAGGTATTTATTTTGGATATTGAAAAGCAAAATATTCCCTGTTTAATAACAATTTTCGGTGCAACAGGTGATTTAAGTCACCGCAAGTTATTCCCATCGTTATTCCACCTTTATCAGCAAGATAACTTGAATGAGCATGTTGCAATCATTGGTATTGGACGACGTGACTGGACGAATGAAAAATTCAGAGCTGAAATTAAATCATCTATCGAAAAATTTGTTAAAGATACACATAAAATCGATGAATTTATGGAACATGTTTATTACCAGTCTCATGACGTTAATAATAAAGAAAGTTATGACGCGCTGCTGACACTCACCGAATCTTTAGATGCACAATATAACTTAAATGGTAACCGTCTATTCTATTTAGCAATGGCACCAGAATTTTTTGGTACTGTATCAGATTTCTTAAAATCTAGCGGACTGACAAAAACAAAAGGATTTAAACGCTTAATTATTGAAAAACCTTTCGGTAAAGATCTTGCTTCTGCTGAAAAACTAAATAATCAGCTAAGAAAATCGTTTAAAGAAGAGGAAATTTATCGAATTGACCATTATCTTGGTAAAGATATGGTGCAAAACATCGAAGTAATTCGATTTAGCAATGCAATGTTTGAACCGTTATGGAATAATAAATATATCTCAAATATTCAAGTCACTTCTTCAGAAATTTTAGGTGTTGAAGACCGTGGTGGCTATTACGATAATAGTGGCGCATTAAAAGATATGGTACAAAATCACATGTTACAAATTGTTTCACTTCTTGCAATGGAGCCTCCTATTTCATTATCATCTGAAGATATTCGGAATGAAAAAGTAAAGGCACTTCGTTCTATCCGTAAAATTCAGCCTGAACACGTAAGAAGCTATTTCGTTCGAGGACAATATGATGTCGGTGAAATAAAGGGTGAAAAAGTAAAACGATATCGTGATGAAGAAAATGTAAATCCAGAAAGTAATACACCTACATTTGTTGCTGCTAAAGTTATGCTCGATAACTTTAGATGGGCAGGTGTGCCCTTCTACATTCGTACAGGTAAACGTATGAAGGAAAAAGAAATACGTGTGGTTGTTGAATTTAAAGAGATGCCGATGAATCTTTATTATCAAAAGGATAATCAGCTAGATTCCAATTTACTTGTTATTAATATTCAACCAAATGAAGGTATTGAACTACATTTAAATGCACGTAAATATATCGAAGGTATCGATACTGAACCAGTTAAATTATCATATGCGATGACGACACAAGATAAGATGAATACAGTCGACGCATATGAAGGATTAATTTATGACTGTCTGAAAGGCGATGCCACTAACTTTACACACTGGGAAGAATTAAAGGCAACATGGAGTTATGTGGATACTGTTGCTGAATACTGGGATGCACATCCTGCTCCATTCCCAAATTATCAGGCTGGATCTAACGGCCCTGTAAAAAGCGATTTGTTATTAAGTCGAGATAATTTCCACTGGTGGGACGTTTAATATTTAAATCAATAAAAACCTTTGAATCATAATGATTCAAAGGTTTTTATTGTGCCATAATTGTGTTAATATTTGAATTATGAATAAATTTATACAATCATCATTTGAACTTTACTCAGAGCAGGATTTTGATACATTGCTCAATATAAAGACTCAACCTTATCTTGAAACTTTTACAAATCATCATTCTAATCGTTATGAACCAACGATTTATCGTGATTTATTATCATTATTTAACATGATTAAAGAAGACTTAACTGAAGATGCATTGTTAGTAGATTTTGGCTCTGGATTAATGCGCGTTCCAATCTTCACTAACTTTGTATTCAAAATAAAAACGATAGGCATTGAATTGAATAAGCAGCTATATTTAAAAAGCCTTGAAAACATTAAAAATTATAACTTATTGCATCATCAAGAAAATGATGTTCATGCTCAAAATATTAATGCATTACAGTATCAATTTAGTGGTGAAGAGACACATTTATTTTTCTTTAACCCATTTTCAGTGTTCGTATTTCAAAAAGTGATGGAAAACTTAATGACATCATCTATAGAAAAATGTGATATCATTCTTTATTATGCAAAACCAGAATATGAAGTATATCTACAGGATATCATTCATTTCAATCTAAAATATCATATGCCTTTGCAACAAATAAATAATGATCCATCAGAAAAAATAAATATTTATGAATACACGAAATCTATTTAAAACATACTTTAAGGAAGATGTGAATTATGAATAATATTGACTTAATGCAGAAAACAATCGTATATATTGAAGATCATTTATTCGAACCATTTAAATATGAAACAATCGGAACATATTTAAATGAAAATCCAATGCATATAAATCAAACATTTACTATGATTACCGGCATGAATTTAGAAGAATATATATATCATCGTAAAATGACCGAGGCCGCTAAAAAGTTGTTAAATGGTAATTACCGTCTTGTGGATATCGCCAATCAGTTCGGTTTTTCAACTGCACATGAATTTAGTACTGCATTTAGCAATCACCATCAAATTTCACCGATTCAGGTTAGAACTAACCCTGAACAATTAAGAATGGTAGAACGACTCTACATTCAGCTTTCTGTGACGACGAAACCTCCGATGCCTTATAAAATGCAGACGATGGATAGTTTCAGAATAGTAGGCATACAAGAAATCGTTTCATTTAATGAATTAGGTAATCATTTTCTAGTGCCGGATATTGTCTATGAGTTAAAAGAAAAGGAAGAAATTAAATCATTATTATCATTTAGCTCAGACAAAAATATTTATGTAGTTGTTCAGCCTAATCCAAATGATATAGAAATATTTGTAGGTGTAAAGTCAGAACGTACTTTTGATTATGAAAGTAAACAAATCTATAACGGTGATTACGCTAAATTTGAGGCTCGTGGAAAGCTTGATTATGTATTTAATGAAATTTGGCAATCTGTCGAAAAACAAGTAGACTTTAATATACACTACGAACGTAATAGTCAGTATATTTATATTTTTCCTGATGATATGGATTTTGATAATAGTTTCAATAAAGTTGAACTTTGGATACCAACATTATAAAAAGCGCGCAAGACGTTTGTCTTACGCGCTTTTTGATATAAACAAAATTATTTCCAGTCTGTATGGAATACGCCTTCCTTATCTTTACGTTCATAAGTGTGCGCACCGAAGTAATCACGTTGTGCCTGAATTAAGTTTGCAGGTAAATCTTTTGATGTATAAGAATCAAAATAATTAATTGCTGCTGCAAAACTTGGTGCCGGTGTACCTGTAGTGATTGCAGTAGCTGCCACTTTACGTAAACTCGTTTGATACTTTTCTACAACTTCTTTGAAGTATGGGTCTAATAATAAGTTTTGTAAATCTGCGTTATTATCATATGCTTCTTTAATCTTTTGTAAGAATTGTGCACGAATGATACAACCTTCACGCCAGATCATTGCTAAATCACCTAACTGTAAGTTCCAGTTATAAGCTTCACTTGCAGCTCTCATCTGTGCAAAACCTTGTGCATAGCAACAAATTTTACTCATATATAATGCTTCACGAATTGCTTCTAAAAATTCAGCTTTATCCCCTTCGAAGTTTGTTTTATTTGAGTTGATATTTTGACTCGCAACAATTCTTTCGTCTTTTTGACTAGAGATGAAACGTGCAAATACACTTTCTGTGATTATTGTTAATGGCTGACCTAAGTCTAATGCGTTAATTGATGTCCATTTACCTGTTCCTTTTTGACCAGCTTTATCCATTACTTTTTCAACGAGTGGCGTACCATCTTCATCTAATTTCTTGAAGATATCAGCTGTGATTTCGATTAAGTAGCTATCTAATTCGCCTTCATTCCATGATTTAAATGTATCAGCGATTTCTTCATTTGACATAGCTAATACATTTTTCATTAAATCATAACTCTCAGCGATTAACTGCATATCTGCATATTCAATACCGTTGTGTACCATTTTAACGTAATGACCGGCACCATCCGGACCAATATAAGCAACACATGGTTTGCCGTCTTCAGCTTTAGCAGCAATAGATTCTAGAATAGGTCTAACAAGTTCATATGCCTCTTTTTGACCACCTGGCATAATTGAAGGGCCATGTAATGCGCCTTCTTCACCACCTGAAACACCAGTACCGATGAAATTGAATCCTTTTTCTGAAAGATATGCATTACGACGAATCGTATCGTTGTAGTTAGTGTTACCACCATCGATTAAAATATCACCTTGATCTAATAATGGAATCAAGCTTTCGATTGTTGCATCTGTTGCTTCCCCAGCTTTAACCATCATCATGATTTTACGTGGCTTTTCAAGGCTATTTACGAATTCTTCCAGAGAGTATGTTGGGAAAATATTTTTACCAACTGATTCTTTCATCATCTCTTCAGTTTTTTCCTTTGAACGGTTAAATACTGAAACAGTATTTCCGCGTGATTCTATATTCCACGCTAAATTTTTACCCATTACGGCTAAACCGATTACACCTATTTGTTGTTTACTCATAATATACCTCTTTCAAATGAATTTTCATGATTATTATAGCACATGTCTATATTGTTTTAACTAAACAAGCTTAATGATTTCAATTACTTGTTCTGTTAATTTATTTAATTCATCAATCGGCATCTTTTCATTTACCGTATGAATATCCTGATAGCCGACAGCTAATACAACAGTTGGAACAAACTTGTTAATAAAGTTAGCATCACTACCCCCACCGTTAGATACAACTTCTGGTGTTCTACCTACACGTTCAGCTGCTTGACTTGCAATCTCGATAACCTTGCTTGTTTTTTCAACATTGAATGAAGGATAATTAACTTTAACCTCAACATCAGCTTTACCACCAAGTTCTGCTGCAGCAGTTAGGATCGCTTCTTTCATGTGTGCAACTTGTGCTTCCATTTTACTATCAACTAAACTACGCGCTTCAGCAACAATATAACATTTTTCAGCGACGATATTTGTTCTTGAACCACCTTCAATCGTACCTATATTAGCAGTCGTTTCTGCATCTATTCTACCTAGTTTCATATTACTGATTGCACGTGAAGCAATGTTTATCGCACTCACGCCGTTTTCTGGGGCCACACCCGCATGTGCCGTAACACCTGTAATTTCAATGTTAAGCGTTGCGTTTGTTGGCGCCTGGTTTACAATTGTACCAACTTTACTACCAGCATCCAATGCATAGCCAAGTTTCGCATCAAATTTAGATCCATCCAATACACTAGCACCTATTAAATGAGATTCTTCTCCAACTGAAATAACAACTTCAATATCACCATGTGGGATTTGTTCTTCATTAATCGTTCGAATTGCTTCAATCATTGCAGCAATCCCCGCTTTATCATCTGCACCAAGAATCGTAGAACCATCTGTATGAATGACATTATCTGTAATAATCGGGTTTATGCCATTACCAGGTGTAACAGTATCCATATGACAAGATAGCAAGATTGTCTCCTGATCTGTTGTCCCTTTTAATTTCATAATCAGATTGCCCGCACCAAAACCTGTCTTGCTTTGTGTATCATCTTCAGTGACTTCAAAGCCAAGCTCTTCATATAATGTTTTTAAATGATTTGCAATCTCACGTTCATTACCACTCTCGCTATCAATCTTTACAAGTTCAATAAAAGTATCCACTAATCTTTGCTGGTTCATTGACAACACTCCTCAAAATATTATTTATATTTATCGTACCAAACAACTGTTCATCAATAAAGGATAAGACGTAAAATCAATTATTTGATATAATTAATAAAACGCACTTAAGAAAGGAAGTACAGAATGAATAACAAAACAGCACGCAAAGTCTTTATCATCGTCTTACTTGTATTAATTGTTGCAGCTTTAGTACTTAGCGCTGTATTACCATATCTTAATATGTAAAAAACGTTGAGAATAATTTCTCAACGTTTTTTAGTACATCTTTAAAGAACCAAATTTAGATTTAATCATTAAATAACTTTCAATCTCTTTTAGCAGCTGGATTGCAGCTGAACGAGATTTTAGTCGCTCATGTGAATCCGGTAATGGATAATTATCAAGATCCAGCATTATCTCATATAAATCATGTAATCTTATTGCAGTAAAATTATTACTTGTAATATTATTTGATAGATCCTCTAATAATCCGCTACACTGCATATGTAGCTTATCTTTACAGCTTATATCATTGATCAGATGTGTCATGCGTGCCAAAAGTTCAAGTTGAGATTCACGCATATCAAAATAATGATAATACGAATTATCATTACGTGAAAAATGATTCTCGACTTCCATATAGGCAAGTGACTTTGCACGTTCAATCGTTTCATGCAGCTTATCAATATCATTTGTGTTCAATACAATTTCAGGATGCTTTAACGCATCGCTCAATCGGCTGACAATAACCTGAAATTCCATCTCTATCGCACGTTTATAACCATTTAATGCATTGTTGTGATTCGGCATATAAAGATTTAAAATTAAAGCGATGCCCATACCTACACAAAGTAATAGAAATTCATTAACAGCTAATGCCCAGTCGATATGACCTGAATTAAAGCAATGTAGAATGATAACGATACTTGTGACAACACCTTCTTGTATACCGAACATTACTGTAACAGGAATAAACAGTAAGACGAGAATACCGAGGACAACCGGATTAAAGCCTAAATTCATAAAGAAAATATATGAAAACAAAATACCAAGCAAGCACGAGAAAAATCTCGCACTTGCAGCTTCTAAAGATTTTACTTTTGTATTCTTCACACAAAGAACGACTAAAATAGCAGCAGATGAGAAATTCTCGAGACCCATCATCTTACAGATGATTACGCCGAGAGACATACCGAAAGCAGTCTTAATCGTACGCGAACCAATCTTATAAGGCTTAATCTTCATGAATGAATTAACGTTCCTCACAATGCTCTTCAAATAAAGCTTGAATGTTTGTAATAACACTCATTGGATCGTGACCTTCTATTTCATGTCTTTCGATCATTTTTACAATCTTACCATCTTTAAGTAAAGCAAATGATGGACTGCTTGGTGGATAACCTTCAAAGTAATCACGAGCTGTTTCAGTCGCTTCTTTATCCTGACCAGCAAATACAGTTACTAATTGATCAGGTAATTTATCATAATGTAATGCATGCGCAGCAGCAGGACGAGCGATACCGCCAGCACAACCACATACAGAGTTGATCATAACAAATGTTGTACCAGGTTTATCAAACGTTTCTTTAACCGCTTCAGGCGTTGTTAACTGTTTGTAACCCGCAGTTTCGATTTCTTGACGTGCATTGTTTACGAAATCTTCCATAAACATATTAAAATTCATATCCATTGATAAAACACCTCTTCTAAATTGATACAACTATCATAACGAATAAAGACCGTTAAATCTAGTGATTAATTCGTGAAATATAAAAAGATGTAGATAATATATAGCTTATTGATTGCTAGGATCGTATAATATAATATTTCATATTCGCGGTTGTTCGTTTGCTAACTTACTCAATGATATATAACAGTTGTATAATTGAAATAATCTAGGATTAATTAATAAGCATCCCTATTTTATTGACATACACACCGCGCTTCATTACTATTTACAGTAATCTTAAAGGAGGTATCCTTATGCCTAATACAATTCAAATCAGATCAATCCAACAAAAAGATAATCCCATCATCCATAAAATCATTCAAACGTCTCTTGAATCGTTCAACTTAGATATCCCTGGATCAGCATACTTTGACCCAGAACTAGCACAACTATCATCATATTATGGTGAACGTAAATATGCCCAATACTGGATAGCAGAGCAAAATGGAGAAGTTTTAGGTGGTGTTGGCATTGCTCCATTCAGTGAAGATGGGACGATATGTGAACTTCAAAAACTCTATCTCTTAGAATCTTCACAAGGTAAAGGTATCTCTAAACTATTAATGGACCAGGCATTAGCATTTGCTTCACACTATTATAAGTCATGTTATTTAGAAACAATGAGTAAACTAGAAGTTGCATGTATACTCTATGAAAAGTATGGATTCAAATTATTAGAACAACCAATCGAAGGCAGTGACCATTCAGCAATGGATCGCTGGTATATAAAATCACTATGAAAAAAATAATCTCATTCTTCATTATATTATTATCATTATTTCTGCTTTTTATAAATCAAGATAGGATAATCGATAACTACAACACATTACGCATTGAACTTATGCCAGATCCGATGGCTATAAATACTTATGATAAAGGACAATGTACTTATTATGTATTTGATAAAGTAAAGAAAGACGGCAACATGATAGAACGATCCTGGCGTGATGCCAAGCACTGGGCGAAACTTGCTAAACAAGATGGATATAATGTAAACCATTCGGCACGAAAAGGTGCGTTACTTCAATCACCAAGAGGCACGCAAGGTCATGTAGCATACATTGAACATGTATATCAAAACGGTAATGTAAAAGTTTCAGAGATGAATTATACACAGCCATATGAAATAACAGAGCGTATTATTTATAAGAAAGATCTATCGAGATATCAAATTATCCATCCAAAGATAAATCCAAAAAAGTCACCTCAATCTAAAATCGATTGAGGTGACTTTTTCAATGTAATCTTTTCAATTTCAACATTAAATAAATGCATATCATATAAACTATTCCTGAAGTGATATACACCCACTGAATAGGAACTACTTCTGCATAAACTCCAATTAATATAATTGAAAGCAAGTATCCAAATTCTATAATCGTTGATTTAAATGCTGTAAGTAGCGTGATATGTTCTTTTGGGATCTTTGAAATGATTAGTGTTTCCTGCAAAATATCTTTAGTTTGAAATACGAGTCCCATAATAAAAATTAGCAAAACAGAAATAACAGGTATTTTTATAGTACCAAAAATTATGACTGTTATGACATATACGATTTGGCAAATGATAATGGTATATAAATTTAGCGTTGATAACTTCTTAAATTTATATATTACAATTGCTCCTATCATCGTTCCTGCAAAGTATGCAGCATTAAAGTAACCCCACCAAGATGTATCCTCATTCAAAAACTCTTGTATAAACGCTAATTGAATCGCACCAATCCAAATTATCCCTATTAAAGCTTCAATAAATTCAATAAATGTTAATTGCCTTAATACAGGAAAACTAAACAATAATCGATACCCTTCAACTATACTAGTAGTCGTTCGATGTTGTAATTCAATCAAATCCTTCTTGTCTATTGGAATCATCGTTATATTGATTAATGCAATGATAAAGCATACTAGTGTAAATGACATGACAAAAACTACATTTGTCATTGCGAGTATCCACCCTGCAACGATATATCCAGAAAACATAATTGCCTGGTCGAATGAAGAGATTCCTGCAATGACTTTTGCGACTTCATTTTCATCAAATACATTTTTTATTAAAGTGTTTTTTAATGGATAGAACATGCCATTAAAAAAAGAAATTAAAGTAGTAAGAATATATATGATTAATAATACTTTTAAATTCATAAACACTAACATCAATAATAAAAATATCATCTGTGCAGATGTATTTATTAATAATATTTGTTTAATCGTATATTTCTGAGTGAATTTTTGAATAAAAAACTTACTTATCATTTTAGCAATGAGATTTAAAAATGTTGTTAAACTTGCCAGAAAAGTTGATTGTGTTAATTGATAAATGAAATATGTAATTGAAACATTATAAAAAATAAATCCAGCACTAAATGAAAGCTGGATTAAAAGAATATTATAATAAATTCTCGACATATTTTCTCTCCACATTATTATTTTATCTAATAATAATTATCAAGAATATTCAGATTAATTACCATCGGTCAATGGGATGATTTACTTATTAATAGGTAAAATCTATCATAACAAGATTTTTACACATAAAGATATAAATAATAAACTACTCTTCAAACTCTCTTACTTTTACATCTTTTGTCGTTTCATCTCTTAATTGAAATAACATGATAAAACAGATAACAATTAAGCTTGCTGGTATGATAAACGGTAAATAATTTAAAAACTCATTGTCGTGAATTCTTACCAAATAATAAATGAAAAACATCCAGCATGCATTTAAAAATAGAATAAATAGTTTGTCTCCAAAATTCATAATTTCCACCTCTTTATTTAATATTGACTGTTATTGAACCCACATTACCTACTTCATGTCTAATACTGTTGTTTGATGCTGCTACAATTTCATTCCCTATCGTAATATCTAATTGCTGACCATCAATTTTAAGTGATTTATTAAAGGTTTGCATATGCTTTGATATTAATAGATCATCAACAATACGTGTTACCATACGCCCTCCACCACTATTGTGAATAACAGCTACCGCACCATATTGATTATCATCCATCTCATAATCAGCAATCATAACTTTAAGATTTTTAGGATTATATGGGGGCGTTAGAGTTACTACAGCCATTTCTAATGCATTCAGACTTTCAATATATTCATTTGAAATAATATCATCTAATCTTTGTGTATTATGTATAATCTGGTCTGTAAATTTAACCGTAAGATTTGTTGCTTCATCGATCACGCCAGATTCATATTTTTCAAGTTTATCATCTTCGTTATGCCCAGCATAGAATGTCGAAACAGTATTGCCAATGACAGTTTTCTTTGTTATACCTGTCATACCTTCTTCTAATTGGATGCCTGTATCCACAATATCTAGATGATATGTTTTTGATTGCGAATTATAAATGGCATATCCAAAAGCGTAATTTTTGTTTTTGTCATTTTTATCTTTCTCACTAACAAATATAGAGTAAAATTTAGGATTTGATTGCTTATCTGGATTTACAATCATACCTTCACTCTTTGAATGAGGAAAAAGCTTTTCTTTAAAATCTTTCATCGCAGCTTCACCATTTGCATACGCGTTACTTTCCAATTGTTTAATCAGTAAGCTCTCTTTTATCGGTTTAGATTTAACTTCTTTTTTTGTAGACTCAGAATACAAGATTCCTGCTGCGATTAGAAAAATGATTATAACAGAAGTTATTACACGTTTTGTGAAAGTCATCTTCATCCCTCCTCGTATTTTAAATTGATATTACCATAGTTTAACACTTAATTACATATATTATATAATTAACTTAATATGACAGTAAATATATAAAAAAATCTATCCAAAACTATGGATAGATTGTAATATATATATTCTTTCGTAAAATAATTACTGAATTGCATTCCAGACTTTCTTAGCCACGCCTTATGGCGATTGTGGATTTTGTCCGGTTATTATTTTTATATTATTATCATAAAACACCTTAATTGAAATGATTAGAGTATTAAATATTATTACTTTGATATTCATACTTTAATTACACTACGAATTTGAACATACTTTCCAAAAAGTACGATTGTTATAATTCTTTAATCATTAATGTATCTTCATCTCTAACAGCAATTGGTTTAAATCCAATATTTTTATATAATTGTTGTGCATAATTTCCATTCGTAACACTTAATGAAATTCCATTAACATTATTATTTTTTAATAAATAAATTAATTGTTCCATAAGAACTTTTCCTAAACCTTGTTTTCGAAAATCTGGTAATATCGAAATATTTAATTCAACAAAATCATCCTTATAGAACCCATAACTTTTATCAGTTTCATTAAATTGTCTACACCATGCTAATCCTATTACTCTATTATTTATTACTGCTGCCATAGTATAATCATCTTTTCTTCCAAAATCTTCATAATACTTTAATAATTCTTTATTATCTACGATTGATTTATTAGGTTTTTTACTCCCTTCAGGTACATAAATTGCATGGTACAAAAATTCTTTTATAATGGAATATTCTTTTTTATCTAAAGATCGTATCCAAACTTCAGGTACATCTTTTTCCATTTTTGTATATTCTAGAATCTTCTCTGCATCTTTTACTTCAACCGATCGTATTATCATAATCTCACCTCTCTAAATTTTTTTATAATTATATCACTTTAAATTAATAATATTCTAAAAAAAAATTATAAAAAAGTTAAACTCCATAAAAAACAAACCATCCAAATATAGACAGTCTGTTTACATAATATTGTTATATTAGAATTTACTTAATTGCACTCCAAACTTTCTTCGCAACAATTTTAGGTGATTGTGGATTTTGTCCAGTAATGATATTACCATCCTGAACGACTTTCGAAGCCATCGGTAATACCGCTTTTTTATAATTCGCACCCTTCTTCTTAAGCTCATCTTCTAATAGAAATGGTACTTTATTAGTCTTTCTTACTATCTGTTCTTCTAGATTAGAGAATCCGGTTAACTCTGTATCTTTCAAACGATTGTCCTCAAAGTTCAGTAAAGCTGCTGCACCATGACATACAGATGATATCACTTTCTTTTCTTTATCTATTTCTTTAAGAATTCGAGAAATATCTTCGTTATCAACGAAATCAAACACAGTACCATGTCCACCAGTAAAGTAAACTGCGTCGTAATCACTTACATCCTCTTCATGTATAGACTTTGTATTATCTAATAATTTCATAAACTCAGGATCTTCCATGTAATTCTTAGTCTTATAATCTAACATCAAAGTACTCACGCTAAATGGATCAATCGGTACTTTACCACCATTAACACTGTATAAATCTATCTCAACGTCTTTGTCTTTAAAATAATCATAAAAATGAACAAGCTCACCTAACCATAAACCTGTCTTTTCCTCTAAACCTTTATAATGATCTGTATTTGTATTAATAATCATAATTTTTTTCATTTAAATTCACCTCATACTTTTTATAAAAGTATATACCCTATAAATAATGAAATAAATTGTGGCTTTCAAATATTATTCTATAAAATTTCTCTCAGCTTATCGTAATCAACTTCTAATCCTTTTCGTAATAATGCTTCATCGACGAGTTCTAATAATTCTTCATAACTTTCATCTTCATCTGACATATCTAGAACACCATTTTCAATCATTTCATAATATTCATCTTCTCCCTGTACAATCACAAAACATCTGGCATACAAAAATAAGTCAGACGACATATTATCATCAATTTCATCATCGATCATTGCATTTATTTCTATAGATTTTGAAAGAACTTCAGCTAACGTATTATTAAACGCTAAAATTTCTTGTTCTTTATATTTTGAAAGTTTTTTTATCGCTTTTTCAATATCTAATCTTCGTTTAAATAATTTGTTAAGTACTTTCCAGAATTCATCTTCATCCATGTACTCATATACAATACTTTCTCTTTTGGCTTCAAATTGTTTTTGTTCTTCATCCATCTGCTTTTGAAATTCATCAGGATGAGTATTTCTAAACCATTCATAATAAATCTCTACTGAAGATAACAATCCAAATCTAGGATAAGAAGTTGGTTTAATGAAATCCGTATCAATATTTCCTATGAGTGTATACATTTCATCTGACTGTGCAAAACTTTCAGCACCATATGTCGCATCAAATTTCCAAAATCTATCATGTTTTTTTATTTGATATACATCTTTATCATTTAAAGATGGTGGAATTTCCTTTAGATACGTAGACATTGCAACAATTACTGACTTTTCTTCTATATCATATCCATCAAGTACTATCATACATCCATATTTGTTTTTTGGTAGTTTCTCTGCAATAACATCGCCTTTTTTTAATGATTTAAACATAGCTACACCTCATATCGGTTTTTATATATCCAATATAGTAAATATATTTGTAACATATATTTACTTTTTTATTTATTCCATTATAACACACCCTTTTTTGACTAATTTTTACACATAGTATAGTATTATTGTTAATAAATTTAGATCGGAGTTATAAAAATGATAAACATCACCGGAAAATATACACATGCGGTTATCATGACAGATAACATTGAAGACGCTGCCAGGAATAGAGTTCAGAATATGACGAACCTTGATTTTCTATCTGGCACTAATATTGTGATGATGCCTGATGTACATGAAGGAAAAGGTTGTGCGATTGGTACATCTATTCTAATGAACAAATCTAATGCCAAGATTCCACCTGCATTTATCGGTGTGGATATTGGTTGTGGGATGATGAGTTATCCATTAGGTAAACTTGATAATATTAACTTTCCTGAACTTGATCAGTATATAACTGATAATATTTCAACATATCCAAGAACCGATGAACTAAAAAATCCTGTATTTAATAATATACCTCAAGAAATTAAAGCAATTATTTTAGATAATTTAAAAGAAATTCAAACATCTTTACTATTTCAAAATGTAAATATGATTCAATTAATCAATTCAGTCGGAACTTTAGGGGGTGGTAATCATTTTGTTGAGATTGGAAAGAACAAATCTGATGAATATTACCTTACGATTCATTCTGGTAGCCGCTTCTTAGGGGCTAAAATAGAAAAACACTATCAGAATTTAGCTAGAGAGAGTCATAAAAATATTGATGTTACTCCTATTATCAATGTTCTAAAGGAACAAGATAAACATCATGCTATTCAACCAATGATAAAATTTGTAAAACAACTGAATCAGGAAAATCATTATGATGAAGAAGTTAGCTATCTTAAAGGTGAAAGTTTATTGCATTACATTAATGACATGACAGCTGCTTGCCGCTTCGCAGAAACGAGTCGTTTAATGATGACAGCCGTTATCCTCAATTACTTTGGAATACAGATGGACAATGCAAAAATCATAAATTCACCTCATAATTTTATAGAGGTAAAAGATAAAGAATATTTAATTCGTAAAGGTGCATGTGATGCGAGTCTTGATAGAGATGTTGTTATTCCAATCAATATGCGTGATGGCATCATCATCGGAAAAGGTAAAGGCAATCCAGAATGGAATTATTCTGCGCCACACGGTGCAGGACGCGTATTATCTCGTTCAAAAGCTAAACAGACGCTCAACTTAGAAACATTTGAAAAGCAAATGGAAGGAATATATAGCAGTACGGTTGTGGAGGATACTTTAGATGAAGCACCTGATGCATATAAACCGATTAATGAGATAATTAAACATATTCATGACTCAGTTGAAATTATTGACATCATTAAACCAGTATATAATCATAAAGGTATTGAAACACCTAAATGGTGGCAGAAGAAAAAGTAAATACTTATTTAGGAGATGTTATTATCAAACATTTAAGCTATAACAATCCAAATTTAGATAAAATGAATTTAGTACCACCTATATTTTCACTCATTATCTCACTTGCATTCGTCTTAGTTAATATTCGTACACTAAGCATACGCGATGAATTATGGGTTAAAATTGCAGTTACTATTTCGCTAATAATCTTTGTAGCTTTTACAATTGTCAATATAATAACGATCTATCTCATTATTAAAAGAAAAAGTACTAATAAAAAATAAAGTAAGTGTCTGTCATTATACGACACTTACTTTATTTTTTGTATGAAATGATATAATTTTTCGATGTCATCTAAATGTTGATTACACACATTACTATCATGACAAATATAATCACCCTTTTTCGTATATGTTCCGTCACTATTCGCTTTTGTCTTATTTAAGAATAATGAAACATCAGATTCATGGTGACAAATCGAACAAAATCCCTTCACTTTAGTTGGAGCTAATTCCCCGTATATACTTTGAAAAGCACCTTTACTATCTTTATAGACAATATACTTTCGATTTGCAGAATGATCATTCCATCCGAGATAGCTCATCACCTGAAGATCATATTGATCACTTGGTGGTGTCTTTAATTTCTTTACCTTTTTGAATAACTTCTCTACTTGTTTAGCGGAAGGCATTTCAAAAGGTTCAACAAACTGTTTCATTTCTGAAAGAATCATAGTAGCTTTCGTCTTGGAAAGCCGAATATCATCAAGTTGAGTAATATACTCACTTGCATCTATACCATTCACAATGTAAATCGCTCTAATTTCGTCTAATATAATATTTTTTTGTGCTTTATTCGTCGTTGGATCATTTGTTTTATAAATCTTAAGTAACTGATTCACATTATTCATAACTTGCGCAAATTCATATGCTTTTATCATTATATCTATACCTCACTTTAATGATTTGAGTATAGCATAATATTAAACTGATAGTAAAAGTTAAAGTTGATGTGTGCATCTCCAATTTCGATAAGAAATGTTAGTTCGAATTTGGAGTTCTACCAATTTCAGATTGAATTTGTCTACCGAAATTGGGGTTTCACCAATTTCAAACTCTATTTCTTTTTATTAATTGTCAAAAAAATAATTCTCATTATAAAATTTGAATAATAAAAAATTAATATTGTAATTTTCACAATTATCTTATATATTATATCTAATAATAAAAAATAGCATTGATGAGAAGATTTAATTCATAAAATAGAGAGCTTCGGTAGCTGAAAAGAAGTAACGAATTAAAGGATGACTCTAAGCTTCGCAAAGAAAGTTTGTATGAGTAGATTGCGACGTGCCCAGCGTTAATGGATTAAAGTTATTAACTTTATGAGGTATATTATGTGAGTAATATACGAACTTAGGTGGTACCACGAATATTATATATCGTCCTAATCGCATTTTTGCGATTGGGACTTTTTTTATGGAATTTAAGGGGGAGATTTAGAATGACAGTATTTATTGGAGGAGCATGGCCGTATGCAAATGGTTCTTTGCACATTGGTCATATCGCAGCACTATTACCTGGAGACATTATTGCAAGATATTACAGACAGACTGGTGAAGAAGTATTATATGTGTCTGGAAGTGATTGTAACGGAACACCTATTGCAATACGTGCGAAACAAGAAGGAAAGACCACTCGAGATATTGCTGATACTTATCATCAGGAATTTCAAAATTGCTTTACTCAATTAGGGTTTACTTATGATTTATATACTAGAACAGACTCAAACGAACATCATGAAGGTGTAAAGTCATTATTCTTAAAATTATATGGTAATGATATGCTTTATCAAAAAACGATAGAGCAAGCGTATTGTGAACATGATAAGCAATTTTTACCTGATCGATTGGTTGAAGGTGAATGTCCTAATTGTGGCGCAAAAGCACGTGGTGATCAGTGTGATCAATGTTCAGCAATACTCGATCCACTAGATTTAATCAATAAGCGTTGTAAATTGTGTGGTAACGAACCGGTAATAAGAGAAACAAATCATTTATATTACAAATTTAGTAGTCTTCAGGAACAACTTGAAAAGTATTTTAAAGAAACGAGCACGAAATATCACTGGCGTCAAAATGCATTGGCACTCACTGAAAGATATTTAAAAGAAGGTATTCCTGATCGTTCTGTGACACGTGATTTACCTAATGGTGTGGATGTGCCAATCAAAGGATTTGAAGATAAAAAGATATATGTCTGGATTGAAGCGGTAGCTGGATATTTAACGACATCAGAAGCATGGGGAAAAATAAATAATCAGAATTACCAACAATTTTGGATGAAAGGAACAAAATCTTATTATATTCATGGGAAAGACAATATTCCGTTTCACACTGTAATTTGGCCATCAATTCTAATGGGCGCAAATATTGAAGGATTTCCACAATCAATCGTATCAAGTGAATATATGACTTTGGAAAAACGAAAAATATCAACCAGCCAAAATTGGGCTGTCTGGATACCGGATTTAATAGAACGATATCACCCTGATACGATTCGCTACTTCTTTACAATCAATGCACCAGAAGCACGAGATGCAGATTTTTCTTTTAGAGAATTTATTTATAGTCATAACAGTGAACTTCTTGGTGCATTTGGTAATCTGGTTAATAGAACATTTAAGTTTCTGGAAAAATCATATGATTTAGAAGTCCCACAAACTGAAATTGATAAAAGTTTTAAAAATGAATTACATTCACTTTATCAAAAAGTAGGGAAATTAATAGAAGCAACTAGAATTAAAGAAGCATTAGAATTAATATTTGAATTTATAAGAACATGTAATAAATACTTTGACGAACAACAGCCATGGATTACATTTAAAGAAGTAAAAGAAAAATGTGATGAAACTTTAGCTACATGTGTATTTATTATTCAAAATTTAAGTCAATTATTGAATCCCTTCCTCCCATTTAGTGCAGAAAAACTAAAAGATATGCTGGGAATAGAAACATTAGAATGGCATGTAATCGAGGATTTACCAAAAAGACTTGCATCTGTTTCACCATTATATGAACGAATAGATGTTAAGCAAATTGATGAAGAAATAGAAAAATTAAATGAATCCAACACGAACTAAGGTTCGCAGAAAATAATTTTACCTATTATAATATATCATGTAGTTTAGTTTATGATGGTGGATAGCCATAAAGGGTGATGCCTATCGTTTTACTTTTGGTGTTATCTCCAGAAAGGATAAGCATGACTATTTATGAAGCATTGATATTTGCACTACTTTTTGCAGATATCATGCTATGTGTCATAGAAGTCAGTAAAAACGATAAAAAATAACCACTCATAAGCTTTGACCGAGCTGAGTTGTAGTAGTTTGATATCACTATAAAGGCTAGTCACCGTCTAAACGGATCTAAAAGAGGAGTGTTGCTGCACTCCTCTTTTCATTTACATATTAATATGAACTAAATGATAAATCAAAAGATTTAAATCCTGTTGACATGTAAAAGGAAATTCTATCAATAACTAAATGTAGTGTTTTCATGAATCACATTAATTTGAGGGTATTTTTGATATAGTATTTCTTTATAATATTTTTCAATATATTTATCTTTATATTCATTTGTCTGATATTCTATGTTACCATCTGAATCTGGATTAAATTTAAAATTAGACATATCAATATCAAGAAACTCAAAAAGTTGTGTCGATCCTTTTTCAACTGCCAAATGATGTGCCAACCCCTCAATATCTGAAATTAATTCTTCATTACTGAATAAACTATCTTTTGGGATATCTGTAATTGTTAAAATATAAATTTCATTTTCTTCAAATATAAAAACTTCTAAAAATGTATTCATATATTCTGTACCTTCAAATACATTACCAGGATACATATACCATCGTTCTAAATTAGCAAGTCTTAAATTTCTTGTAAGAGTCATAATATTCTACCAACCTCATCTGATTAATATTCATTTCTTTAGCCTTCCTATTTAATTTTTATTTTCCATCCATCTTAATTTATCCTAATCGAACAACTATAGGATTTATTTTTTGTAAGCATATCATCCAAAATATAAGTTACGAAATTAAACTTATATTTTGGATCTTTCATCTTAATAATCTATCAATTCAAAATCGCATTCAACTTTGTTTTTTATAACTAAACGTTAGCACTACTATAATTAATTCTATCTATATGCTTTTTGCTATCTCCAAACCTATAAAGAATTTATCCATATTATGATTTGCGTCATTTAAGCCGTCAACATTGTATTCATTTTCTACAAGTACATCACCCGTTACCAAAAAGTTATAAAGTTCAAACCCATGGAAGTCACTAACCGCTTGAACACCTGCAAGTTCCATTTCGACTGCAATACATCCATCATTTTTGCGCATTTCAACATTATTTTTAGTTTCTCTCATCATAGCATCAGTTGTCCATACCTTACCTTGCACAAAGGGTAATTCTAATATATCAAATATTTCAGCAACTTTATTACTATTATTAATTTCAATATAATCATTTGCTTTTGCGTAATGATAAGACATACCTTCATCTCGATAACTTTCCGTTGGAATCACAAATTTATTATCCGTCTTTTCTTTATCTAAACTACCTGCTGAACCTGACATTATAAACTGAGTAGCACCAGTTAACCAGTTAGCTTCTATACAAAATTGAGACGCTAGAGTTGATCCGATACCACTTAAATAAAATCCAATATCTTTACCTTCATGAATAAATTTATATATTGGATAACTACCGTTACAAGCATGGATCTCTGCAATTTTTTCACATTTATATATTTCAAAAATATTGTCATAAATATTTTTCGATAAAATAATCATACATATATCTAAAATCTTTTTCTGCTCCCCATAAAAACTTTTCAAAGTAACAATTGGTTCCGAATTATTATCGAAAGCATCTATTATCATAAAATCACCTCATATTTTTTCAAAAGTATAGCAATATTCCTGAATAAGAAAAATAGACAAATTTATGATTTTGTCCACAATTAAGGTTTAAATAAATGTAAAATACTTTTGACATTTCAAGAATGACTTGCTATATTATAAATGTAAAAAACATTTTACATTTGGAGGTTTGATTTATGATTATTCAACTAATTTTTGCTTTTTTGTTAACAATCATTGCTTTTATGTTTATCGTTAAATTTTTAAATTTTGGACCTAGTCATAGTGAATATGATGAAAGAACTCAAAGAATAGGAAATGAAGTATTTACAACAACTTTAACCTATCTTATTGCTTTCTGGATTTTCAGTTTAATTATGAAAACCATAGATTTTAATAATATTAAATTTGATTATTTAAATGAATATCCAGAATTAATTAATTTAGCATTAGCTACTATTTTAATTATTTTCAATTACATTCGAATCAACAAAAAATATAGTGTCTAAAGGAGAAATTGTTATGAAAGTACTTGGTTTTATATGTATATTTTTATTTGCTGGTCTATGGGGATTTGTGATTAAAAAAGTTTTACCTAAAGATATGATTGAGGGTAACAATAACAAAATTGATGAAAGATCATCGAAAATATTATTAGAAGTTTTTTCAAATACGTTAGTTTGGGTGGTATACGCGTTATTATTAAGTATAATATTAAAAATATTTAAACTGGGAAATCCAGAAAAAGCTATTCTACCTGAATTTCCTGAAGTATCGTATTTGCTAGTAATTATAGTTATATTTTTCATGAGTTTGATTTATACTAAAAGTAAGTATAGTGCTAAAGGTTGATGCTATTTGAAAAATAAAATCAAAGAGTTAAGAAAAGAGCTTGGTATGTCACAAGCTGAACTTAGTGACAAAACAAACGTTTCAAGACAAACGATCAATGCCATTGAAAATGATAAATATGATCCTACCCTATCTCTCGCATTTAAATTAGCTAAGTGTTTGAATGTCACGGTTGATGAGTTATTTTCATAAAAACGGAAATATAGTTATATTTCCGTTTTATTTTGTTCTAAAATAACTTAAAGCTCTCTTCTCCAATGCTACAACGTAATCGCGTTTAGCATTTCTATATTCAGGTGTTTCATCATATGATTGTGCAAGTTTTGTCTTTAAATCACTATAAGCCGTTACTTCCTCTGGATGTTCAAGTAAATAATCTCGAACAGCTAAATGTCGATATATCTCAGGATGACCTTCTTGATAGATATGTATATGATGCGTTCTATCATCTCCACCTTTTCTTAATAATCTTCTACCTGTGATTCCCCATTCTCCGGCCACATCGTATCCTTCTTTTATAAATTTCGAATTATAACTATCAATTTGATTTATGTCTTTAACCAATACCATCATATCTATTACAGGTTTAGCTTTCATACCAGGAACCGATGTACTACCAAAATGTTCAAATCTTACAACTTCATCAGGAATCATATCAGAAATTATTAGACATTCATTTTTAAAACTATCTTTCCACTTAGGATTATAATCAGATAATCTTACTTTCATAAAATTCCTCCTCAATTAACACTTAAACTTTCAACATTATATCTAATTTTTTAAAAAGAATAAAGTCTTGAATTTTTTATTATTGAAGTAACAAAATAGAAATTTTTGCAACTAATTAAAACATTGTCTACTGATTATCCTATTAATGATAAATTAAATATAAGGAGGAACCTGATATGAAATTTAATGTAAACTTTAATAATCATCTTAATAAGGATATTATCCATTTAGAAAGTCACGAAAGTAACAAAGATCTTGTAAATAACCTAACCAATTTTTTTGAGACTAAAATTACATTGATTGATATTAAATCTAATAAATCTATAAAAGTATCTGTAAATCATATCGAGTCTATTGAAACTTTTACACATTTGTCCAAAGTAATTTTAGTTGATAATTCACTTTTTTATATCAAAGGTAGGATAAAAGAATTGAAATATTTAACTAAGTATAAAATAGTTAAAATCAATAATACACAGATGTTTAATCTAAGACATTTAAATCAATTCTCTTCAGATAAAGCATCAAGACTATTAATACAAAGTAATTCTAATAAAAAATACATCGTCAGCAGATACTATTCTAAAGAGATCAAGGAGATGTTATTATGATAAAAGAACTAACTCAAAACTTCTTTCAAACATCATTTTTAAGCTTAATTTGGGTAATGGTTATTACTTCAATGTCCAACACTGATAACTTAATTTATTATAATTACTTTTGGAGATTGATTTTGATTTCTATATTATTCGGACTTTCTTTTGGCGTACTATACCCTTATTTATGGAAGTATTCAACTACTAAATCTAATTTTAATGTTATTGTTTGTTCAACTGATAATACTATAATTATTTTATGCTCTATTTATTTGTATTCTCCTCATCTATTTAATCAAATCTCACCATATTTATTTGCCCTATTAGTGATAAATTTGATTTTACATTATGTAATCTTCAAGTTATATTCAGATTATTTAAATCAAAAATATATTATGGAAATTCAAAATAGAAAAAGGTTATAATTATTAAATTATTTACTTTGAATGTTATAAATAAAAAAGCAAAGGAATACATCTTATCACTCCTTTGCTCAATAATTTATTAACATTATTTAATTCTCTCTATAATTACTTCGACAATAGAATCTAAATTCATAACATTTGTGTCAATTCTAGTTCCAAAATCAATGCTACCAAAAGCTTTAATACATTGATTTATTTGGTCATATGGCCATCTGTCGGATTCATTTCTTGAATTAAGTCTATCAATTAAAGTATTATCATCCGCCAACAATAAAAATTGACGAATTATTTTAGAATCTAAACCTGACACAATTTCTTGATAATAATTTAAGTTTGTAATTGTCATTGGGATAATAATAATTTTATCAGTTCTCTCAATTAATATTCTTAGAATTTCATTATTAATATTTCGCCATTCTATATAATCCTGAAAATTATCTTTCTTTATTTCCTCAGGGTAAATTTTATTCAGCATAGTTCCTGCAATCTCAGGATCAAAAATAATACTATTTATTATCTTTGCTTTAAGTAAATTTGCTACTGTCGTTTTTCCTACACCAAAAGCTCCATTTATCCAAATAACCCTCAACTGATTATTTAATATCATACTTATATCTCCAATATTGAATTTCATATTTGATTTTTTTAAAAGAATTACTTTCTACCTATGTACATTTTATTTTATTCACTTTTAAACGCTTTATAAAATCTAACAGTTTCTTCGTAGTCTTCTTGAACATTATATAAGTCTAAGACTTCTAACATTTTTATCGCAAAATCCACATATTTATTAGGTGGAGTTACAAGTAAATTATCATGTAAAGTAACTTTCTCTGTATTAAGCTTATCAAATTCAATTTCTTATAACACACTTAAAATATATACACCACCACAAATAATAGTGCCGTTAATGTTTAATTTAAATAGAAAAATATCTACATTTTTATACTGGTAGGTGCATAACATTCTATAAATCTTTACTTTTCATTTTATTTAATTCTATTACTTGTTTTTTATTATATGCTTTTCTTGCAGCATCATATTGACCACCTAAAATAACCATACCAATCACATACAATACTAACAGCGCCCATAAAGGCCATTGATTGTCATTCATATAAAAGTTTATTGCATATACTGTACATAAAAGAGGAACAACTAGTCCTAACCATTTAAATTTTGTTGAAGATAATATATATTGAGCACCACAAATTGAAGCAAATATTAAAATTCGTATTATATAATCTGCCATACTATTTCTCCTTTTCACTTTTATAAAGACTTATCAATTTCTTAGCTTCTTCCAAACTAATCTTTTCGTCGATTGCTAGCGATTTAATGTAACTCACAAGTCCTGAATTTTCTTCTTTAGATGCTAATTCCACTTTCTGTATTAAACTATTAAGTCTTATTCTGACTGTCGGATAAGATACATCATACATCTTTGCAATACTTTTTAAAGATCCTGATTCTAAAACAAAATTTTTCATAAATTCAATATCTTCTTTATCTAGTTTTAATAACCATTCTGGAATTTCATTTTTGTCCATAAGCAACCTCCTATAATGATTTTAATATTATTTTTATCATAATTCAATAATAAAATAACTTTATTATCAATAAAATTAAAAAATTCTTTAACTTTATTAAATTATAGTGTAGTATAAATTATGAAATAAATAAAAAATATACAAAAGGAGAATTTTTATGATAGCTATAGTCGAATTAATAATTCTTATTGCAGTATTATTTGGAGCACAAAAATATTTATCAACTTTGGAACCAGGATGGATAGGATTAATCACTCCTATAATTTTCACCCTTTATATGTTTATTAAATTTTATTATCTCGATCAAGACATTGAATTCTTTTGGTTGAAATTAGGATTAGGTAATCTTGTTTTATTATCTGATTTTAATTTTGGTCAGAAGAAGAAAAAAGAACGTTATAAAAAAGAATTAGAAAATATGAAATCAAAAGACTTATAAAAGGAGAATATTATGATTGCCATTGCATTGAAAGAATTTACTAATTTATTTAAAAGTATTAAGAGTATTATAGTAATTTCAATGATATTTAGTGCAGCAATAGGCATTGCAAAATTACTAAATATTTTCAAAGATCAATTAAAAGATATGGGATTAGGTGAAAATCCAAATAGTTCAGGTTTAATGTTAATCATATTTATTTTTGGACCTATCTTTGTATTTATACTAAGTCACAATATTATAAATGAAGAAATGAAAACACGTACTATAAGATTTTTAGTTACTAAAACCTCAAGAAACAAAATCATTCTTGGTAAATTTTTAGGGGTTATAGCATTTTGGTTTTCCATCCTACTTATAACAATCATTGCCCTTGCCTTTTATACTAAATCATTCTACTTTATTCATATGTTGCAATGTTTAACTTTTTTATCATATTTTATTGCACTTGCTTTATTGTTATCGGTATTAATCGACAACCCAATAATGTCTAACTTTATTGGACTTGCTTTATCAATCATTATTTCTGGTCTAGGTTTTTGGAGTATACTGTCTGATAAATTAATATTAAAAATATTTAGTTATATAACACCTTACTATTTCATAAGTCAAGGTGATGGAATGGTATTTTGTACTATCATACTTACTATAATTTTATTAATTACTTCTTTAATTATATTTAAAAGGAGAGATTTATAATGTACGCTCTAAAAACAAATAAACTAACAAAAATGTACAAAGATAAAGTTGTCGTTAATAATATAAATTTATCTGTACCCAGAGGTTCTATTTATGGATTTTTAGGTAAAAATGGTGCAGGCAAATCTACGTTTATTAATATGGTAACTGGTATTATTATCCCAACTAGTGGAGAATTTAATATGTATAGTCCTAAAGATAAAATTGGGGTCTTACCAGATTATTCTTCATTTTATGACAATTTAACTGCAATAGAACATTTGAATTATTTTTCTCACATACTTGGACATAAATTATCAAAAGAAGAAATGGTGAATATTCTTAATAATGTTGGACTAGAAAAATCTAATAAAATTAAAGTTAAAAATTATTCATTTGGTATGAAGAAAAAACTAGGAATAGCACAAGCACTGATTAATAATCCAGATATTATTTTCTTAGATGAACCAACTTCAGGCGTAGATCCTAACTCAATATTAAACATACATAATTTAATTCGAAAGTTATCTGAGGAAGGTAAAACAATTTTTTTAACTTCACATAATTTAGACGAAGTCGAAAAATTATGTGATACAATCGCGATAATGGATAACGGCAAAATTATTATCGAAGGAAATTTAGAAGAAGTAAAAATGAATTATCAAAATGTGATTGAAGTAACTTACAAAATTCAATCTAAAAATAATGATATCAATGAACTGATAAATAATAAATTAAAAAAATATGCTTCTAATATAAATTATAATAAAAACACTATTATTTTGGAAACCACAGATAATGAGAATATCGCAAAGATAAATGAAATATTAGTAAATCATAATATAAAAGTTTATGGTATTAATGTTTATGAACCAACATTGGAAGAAATTTTTATTAATATAGGTAGTAAAAATTAATATTTAAAATAACACTAAATATAATTTTCATAATGAATAAGCACCTACAAAATCATTTGTAGGTGCTCATCATTTATTACCCTCTACGTCTAGAGATCAAAGAATGTTCATTTAAACTAAATGTACTACGTACACGCATCATTTGATCAATACGTTCTTCTGCTAAACGTTCAGCTGCTAAAGCTGTAGAAATGTTATCACGTTTCGCGATTTCAAATACTTTATCCATCTGATCATAGATTTCATTAACTTTCTTTGTTGCACGATCTTCGTTATAGCCATTTAATTCATCAGCTACATTAATTACCCCACCAGAATTCACGACAAAGTCAGGTGCATAGATGATGCCACGTTCCTGCAACATCGCTGCATGTTTTTCCATGTCTTTCAACTGGTTATTAGATGATCCACATACTGCTTTAACTTTCAATTGTGGAATTGTGTCATCATTAAGAATCGCACCTAATGCACATGGTGCAAAGATATCCGCTTCTACACCGTAAATTTCATCAGGCTTCACTGCTGTTGCACCAAAGTCATTTACTGCTCTATCAATTGATTCCTGGAAGATATCCGTAACGATTAATTTCGCACCTTCTTCATGTAAATATTTACATAAAGTATAAGATACATTTCCTACCCCTTGTACAGAAATTGTCTTACCTGCTAAACTATCATCACCGAATGCTTCTTTCGCCGTACGTTTCATCGCACGATATACCCCTAATGCTGTCATTGGACTAGGATTTCCACTAGATCCGTAGCTTTCTGATAATCCTACGACAAAGTCAGTTTCTTCATGCATAATATCCATATCAGTAACTGTTGTACCTACGTCTTCAGCTGTAATATAACGTCCGTTTAAACTTTGAATATAACGGCCTAATGCTCTAAATAAAGCTTCTGATTTATCTTTTTTTGGGTCACCGATAACAACTGTTTTCGCGCCACCTAAATTAAGTCCTGCTGCTGCATTTTTATATGTCATTCCACGGGCTAAACGTAATGCATCTTCAATTGCTTCTTCTTCTGTTTCATATGGCCACATTCTGCATCCCCCAAGCGCAGGGCCAAGTGTTGAATCATGAATCGCGATAATCGCTTTTAATCCACTTGCATTATCCTGGCAGAATACAACTTGTTCATAGTCATATTGTTCTAAAGTCTTAAAAATCATTTTATTTCCCCTTTTCATAAAATAATTATTAGATTAACACTTCCTATTTTACATTAAATATTATGTTTATAGAACAAAAATATTCAATTTTAAATTTATTTCTGTATATTTTAGTTCGATTTCCGATATATTATTATTATATTCTATTGAATATTTATGTACTTCAACAAACTAAAGCGCTTACAACATGCTATTTAAGCGTATTTTAGATTCTTTTATTTATTCATCATTTTTATCTATTATTATATTTATATAATAATTTATTTATTATTAATATTGTGATGTTTTTTTGTTATAATGCTATTGGTAGGTGAATTTATGAAAAAGATAATCGCACTTCTTGTATTAGTTATTCCAATTTACTTTGCAGGTTTAGGTATCAAATGGATGAGAGATGCTGTTTTTGGTATTCTTGTCCCAGAACTCCATTTTATTTGGCTGCAATTTTTAATTGGATTTATCTTAATGGTACTTGGTGTTAGTTTTGTAGGCGGCTATATTCTGCATATCGAAAAGAAAAGTAAACGTGCACAAGAAAAATTTTATAAAAAACAAGAGAATCAATCCTAATAATGGATGATTCTCTTATTTTTTATATTTTAATCAATGTTGTTTTAACAAATAATCATTTTTTAGTTTAACCGCTACTTCTACTTCATCTGTTATAATGGCATCGATTTTTTCTTCCAGCCAATACTGTATTTCTTTTGCGCGATTAACGGTATAAACACGGGCTGGTAAATTATATCGTACTACTTCTTGTCTTTTCGCGTCGTTCATATAACTTTTTCCGTAAGGATGCACTGATTTAATACCATGTGACTCCATATATATCCACGGCTCTCCTAATTCTTTATCCGTAAGTAATGCTGTGTCATAGCTCGGATCAATCTTTTCTATGTACAATAAACTTTCAAGATTAAAGCTTGATATAATAATACGCTCTTTCATGTCATATTGACTTAATAATTTAATGAGTGTTTCTTCAAGGACACCTTCCGTAACACCTTTTATTTCAATATTTAACGTCATATCGGTTGTAATGATCCAGTCCATCACTTCTTTTAACGTCGGTACTTGTTCATCAGTTACTTTAAATAAACCATTCTTATTACGTGCAATTTTGATTTCATCTAATGTTAATTGATTGACACGACCTTTTTGATTGGTAGTACGATTTAAGGTTGGATCATGGATGACAATAATTTCATTATCGACAGTCATATGTATATCAAGCTCTATACCATCTGCACCATGTTCATAGGCTTTTTTAAAGCTTAGCATCGTATTTTCTGGATAAAGTGCTGCATACCCTCTATGTCCAATTATTTTAGTCATGATAACCCTCCATAAGGTAATCAATCAGTTCGCCACTCGTCGGTCGATTTAATTTGCCACGTTTGTTAAAGACTTCCTGTAAACCGTTGTCCCATGCTTTTTCAATTGCATGTCGAATAGAACGTTCTACATTCGCGTTCTTTACATTGTTTCTCTCTGCAATCTTTGGATATAAATCAATTGTTAAATGTACTTTCTTTGCTCGTTCCTGCTCGCTTCTGGCAGATAATATTTCAATGGCATCCTGTATATATCGCGTACCTTTATGTTTTTCTTTAAATCCTAACTGTTCTAATTTATTTTGTCTGAGGACAGATTCATCAATATTACAGATCTGACAAATACGATTGACAAAATTATCAAAATTAATCGGTTTTAAAATGAAATAATCAGCACCGGAATCCATTGCTTCTGACAGTACAGAATCTTTTCCAAACGCACTTAAACAAATAATTTTAAAAGGATGATTCGTTGGAATATGCTCTTTTAACAGCGTAATTCCATCGATATGTGGCAATATCAGGTCAAGTAACAGTAAATCAAATTCAATATCATTGATCATATTAAGGGCATCCTTACCGTTATGACACATTCCGACGACCTGCAAATTATGTTTTTCCAGATGTGTTTTTATTGTTACTGCGAGTTCTCGTGAATCTTCAATAATTGCAACTTTAAGTACCATACTTCTTCATCCTTTTTTACTTCTTATTTTGATTGATTAATTCAGCTGCATGTTCTAATGTGAGTGGCGTCACTTCAACACCTGAGATCATTCTTGCAACTTCTTTTATGCGTGATTCTCCATCGAGTTCAGTTACGCTTGTAGTCGTTCTGTCATCTTGTTCTTTCTTCTCGATATAAAGATGATGATCGCTAATTGCAGCAACTTGAGGCAAATGTGAGATACAGATAACCTGTATCTGCTGTGAAATATCATACATTTTCTCAGCCATTTTTTGAGCGACCTTCCCAGAAACACCTGTGTCTACTTCGTCGAATAAAATTGCTGTCTTGCCTTTAGATTCTGCAAATATACTTTTTAAAGCAAGCATCATACGACTTAGTTCTCCACCGGATGCTATTTTCTCAAGTGGTTTCAATGGTTCACCTTTATTTGGGCTAATCATAAATTCTAAAGATTCAATACCAGTTGCAGTTGGTTCTGTCTTTGTAAATGCCATTTCAAAGTTTGCACTTTTCATCTCTAAATTATGAATTTCATCCAAAATTTCATTGCGCAGTGTTTGAGCTACTCTACGTCTTGCTTTGCTTAAATCATTACCTAGTGATAAAAGTTTTGACTTTGTCTGTTGTATTTCGTTCATCAATTGAGTAGTGGATTCTTCAATATTTTCAATCGTATTAATTTCTTTTTCTAACTCATCAATAAAAGGTATCAGTTCATTTAGAGGTTTTCCATACTTACGTTCCAGAAATTGTATTTCATTCATACGCGTCTCTAACTGATTAAGTTCATTCTCATCATATTCATTTTGAGTCATTGCATCATGTAATGCATGTTTCGCATCATCTAATATATAATATAGTCCTTCAGAGTCTTCTAATGTCTTACTAAACTTGTTCGGAATAATTTCATCCACTTCTTTAAGTGATGCATTAAATTCAAATAGTAAATCTAATATTTGATTCTCTTCGCTTAATAGATTGACTGATTTCGTTAAAGCATCATTAAGTTTCTCATAATTCTGCAGTCGATTAATTTCTTCTGTTAACGTTTCTTTTTCTGAGGCGATTAATTTCTTCTCACTTAATTCTTTATGCTGATATTTTATTAAATCTAACCGTTGTAACAATTCTTCATCTTTTTGCTGTAAGTTTTTCAGTTCATTCGTTTTCTCAACATATTGTTTAAAGGTTGTCTTGTACTCCGATAGTAACGTATCATAATTACCTTTTGCATAATCATCTAATAATGTCAGATGATATTTTGGTTTTAATAGTGTCTGTGTTTCGTGTTGGCCATGAATATCCAAAAGCTCCTGCATGATACTTTTTAATTCTGTTAATGTTACGGTCTGATTATTGATCTTACATATGCTTTTACCCGTCTTTAAAATTTCACGTTTAACCAACATAAAATCATCTAATGGAATATCTTTTTCAATGAGCATATCCTTTACACGAGGATTATGGTCTATATCAATTATACCTTCAACAATCGCCTTATTCTCACCATGACGCACTAAATTCTGACTTGCACGCATTCCGATAAGTTGTCCGATTGCATCGATAATGATTGATTTACCTGCACCAGTTTCTCCACTAAGTACTGTTAAACCATCTTTTAATTCAATTTCTAATGCTTCGATTATTGCAAACTGTTTAATAGATAACGACAAAAGCATATAAAATCCCCCAATTAAAGCATGTTAAAAATACGTTCAGTAATCACTTCTCCTGCTTTTTTATCTTTACAGATTAATAGACAAGTATCATCCCCACAAATCGTACCGATGACTTCTTCCCATTCTAACTGATCTAAAATAGCACCGATTGACTGTGCATTTCCAGGTAAAGTTTTTAAGATAAGTAAATTGTCAGCACTATCCAATTTAACAAATGAATCCATTAAATAGCGTCCTAATTTATCAAGTGGATGGTATTTTCTATCTCGAGGTAATGAGTAGATATATTGGCCACTAGGTGTGGGTACTTTAATTAATTGTAATTCTTTTATATCTCTAGAAATAGTTGCTTGTGTTACATTTAAATTATATTCATTTAATTTCTCAACAAGATCTTCCTGTGTTTCTATTTGTTGATTGGAGATGATCTCTCTGATTTTAATTTGTCGGATGGTTTTATTCGCCATACCTACGCCCCCTTGTTCCTGTATAATTATACAAATTATTTTAGCATACATACAATTTATTGTATACGAAAAAACCACCGAATTTCCCCCGGTGGTTTAATCATTTAATATATTAAATGCTTGTTCTACAATCATTGCTGTTGATTGTGACTGATTTTTATCAAAGGTAACATCGTTAATAATTTTATCATTATCAGCAATAACTTGACCATGTAATAAATATTCAATATTTCCTTTTTGACCTGTAATTGGTGAAAAGGTAATACCATTGACTTGAATATTCAGTTTCTTACATAGCTGAATCATTTCATCTAATACCCAGATATGTTCATCTTTATCGTGAACAATTCCTTTATCAACAAATTCATATCTTGCTTCAAATTGAGGCTTAATGAGTGCAATAATTGTCGCTCCGGGTTCTACTATTTCAACAAGTTTATTGAGAATCATCGATAAAGAAATAAAACTTACGTCTATCGTAATAAAATTCGGTAAAGGATCAAACTGTACTTTCGTCACATATCTAAAATTTGTCTGTTCCATAACTGTAACTTTATCATGAATGCGTAAACGATAGTCTAATTGATTCGTACCGACATCCAAAGCATATGAATGACGCGCGCCATTTTGTAATGCACAGTCTGTAAATCCACCAGTTGAAGATCCGATATCAAGATGAATGACATCAATTAAATTTAAATCAAAATAGTCAATTGCTTTTTCAAGCTTATATCCACCACGACTTACATATTTTTTTCGGTTATCTTTCACGCGGATTTTTGCAGTTATAGGATTAATTTTCTCACCTGCAGTGTCAATGCGGATATTATCATTATAAATAAGCCCTGCCATGACAGCACGCATAGCGGCATCTTTTGTTTCATAATAGTCATGTTCAACGAGCCAATCATCAATTCTAACTTTTTTCATATTTACGCTTCAGTGATTGTTTTATTTCATTGATAATATTCGCCTTTGAAATTCCGATATCGTTCAGCAATAATTCTACATCACCATGTTCAATATATTCATCGTCAATACCGATTCGTTTAATATCTATATACTGATGTTTATCATTGAAGTAATTGACGATTAATGATCCAAAACCACCACTCAACATTGACTCTTCAACTGTAATTATCGCTTTATCTTCCTGTGCAATCTTATCCAGATAGTCTGTATCCAGTGGTTTAATAAATCGAGCATTAACCACCTCAATAGTGATACCTTCTTTTAATAGTTCATCACGCACTTCTTCAATAAGTTGTAATGTCGGTCCGAAACTTAGTACTGCGACATCCTCACCATCATGAAGTGTTTCCCATTTACCATAGGGTACGGGTTGCAAATTATCATCAACCTCTACACCAATACCATTTCCTCTTGGATAACGTATCGCAATAGGTCCTGAGTATTCATAAAATGCACTATGCAGCATATGAGTTGCTTCATTCTCATCTTTTGGCATCATAATTGTAATATTTGGCATATGACTTAAGAATGGTATATCAAAGACACCTTGATGTGTCTCACCATCTGCACCAACAAGACCTGAACGGTCAATACCAAATACAACATGTAAGTTTTGACGATCAACGTCATGTAACATTTGATCATAAGCACGTTGTAAAAATGTTGAATAAATTGCAACATAAGGTTTCATGCCATTCGCAGCTAGTCCAGCCGCCATCGTCACTGCATGCTGTTCTGCAATACCAACGTCAAAGAATTGATCCGGTAATTCTGCCTGAAACCTCGTCAACTTACTTCCTACAGGCATCGCTGGCGTAATTGCAACAATATGTTTATCATTTTCTGCAAAACTTTGTACCGTGTCACTGAAGATTTGACTCCATGCGGGTGCTTTTGAGCTACCTTTTACCTGTTCACCAGTTTCTAGTTTATATGGTCCTAATCCATGCCAAGTCCCTATTTTATCGTTCTCAGCAGGTCGATAACCTTTACCTTTTTTAGTAATAACATGAACGATAACCGGACCATTAATACGTTTAGATGTCTCAAAAGCTTCTTTAAGATCATTAAAATTATGCCCGTCTACCGGCCCAACATATTTAATGCCAAGTTCTTCAAAGAATACACCTGTAACAACAAGATATTTCAGACTATCTTTAATGCGATCAGCTGAATCTCTTAACTTATGACCACCCGGTAATTTACTCAAGAAACCATCAATATCAACTTTTGCTCGATTATAATTTTGATTTGTACGTAATCGACCGAACATATTGTGCATTGCACCAACATTTGGTGCTATACTCATCTCGTTGTCGTTTAAGACAATCGTCATATCTGTTTTATCATGGCCGATATGATTTAATGCTTCTAGTGCCATACCACCCGTTAAAGCTCCGTCACCGATAATCGGCACGACATCATAATCTTCACCTAGAATATCACGCGCTTTCGCCATTCCAATTGCTGCTGATAATGACGTTGAAGAATGACCTGCTTCCCATACATCATGTGGACTTTCATTTAGTTTTGGAAATCCACTTAAACCTTTGTATTGGCGTAAAGTATCAAATTTCTCTCCACGGCCAGTTAAAATTTTATGAATATATGCCTGATGTCCTACATCAAAGATAAGTTTATCCTGTGGACTGTTAAAACTTCTATGCATAGCGATTGTTAATTCTACAACACCTAAATTTGCCCCGATATGTCCCCCGGTAATTGCACATTTCTCTATAAGAAACTGACGAATATCGCTACTTAATTCAACTAACTCATCATCTGTTAAATTTTTAATAAACGATGGATCTTTTATTTTCGATACATCCATGAATTCCCACCTACATCTCTCTTACTTTAATATGTTTCCTATTATATCATTGTTTACGAATGCATGAAAAATAAAAAAAGCCCTGCAAAGGCTTTTATTTGTTTCTATTGACAATAAAATCAATTAATTCTATAAGCGGCGCTTTGTTTAAAGTAATATTGCCAACAATTTCTACCGTCTCATTATAGATTTCATTTAGTCTTTGTTTAGATACTTCTAGACCAATTAGAGAGACGTATGTGCTTTTTGCATTTTCTACATCACTTCCAACAGCTTTTCCGATTGACTCGAAATCACCTTCTACATCTAAAATATCATCTTTTATCTGAAACATTAATCCAATATTTCTTCCTACTTTATCTAGTGACGACAGAAGATCATCTTTTTGTTCCAGAATAATACCAGCAGCATAGATAGATGCGTGAATTAAATCTCCTGTTTTATGATGGTGAATGGTCTCTAAAGTCATCATATCAATTGATTTATTTTCGCTCTCCATATCAAGCATCTGTCCTGCGACCATACCTTTTGACCCGGCAGCATCTGATAATAACGTTAGCAGTTTTATTTTAGTTACGTCTGAATAATTGCTTGATATTATTTGATGGAAACTATCCGTTAATAATGCATCTCCTGCTAATATCGCAGTCGCCTCACCGTACACTTTATGATTTGTGAGCTTACCTCTACGATAATCATCATCATCCATTGCTGGAAGATCATCATGAATCAATGAATAAGTATGTATCATTTCAACCGCCAAGCCAAATGCTAATCCATCATTAGGATTACCACCTAGACTCTCAAGCGTAGTCATTAACAGTAACGGACGTACACGTTTACCACCCGCTTTAAGCGAATAGACTATCGAATCATTTAATTGTGAAGACACAGCTTTTTCTTGATAGAGTTTATCGATTGCATCATTAATCGTATCAATATATGCCTTATTCATTAGTATCTGCCTCTTGAAGCTTTGCAATTTTCTCCTCTGCTTCTTTCAGTTTATCCTGACATGCTTTAGATAATTTCACACCTGCTTCATAAAGTTCTATCGATTTTTCAAGAGACACATTTTCATTATCAAGTTGTTTAACTATCGTTTCTAATTCATTCATCATCGTTTCAAAATCTTTAGCCATGAAAGACACCCCTAGTTATTTCTTTTCAATTATTTCACTGATTAGCTTACCATCCTTGATTTCAACTTCTAACATATCACCAATGTTAACATCATCTACAGAACGCACAATCAAATCATTATGACGTGTAATACTATATCCTCGTAATAATGTTTCTGTTGGACTTAAGCTGCTAAGCAGTGCCAATCGAGATTGAAATGCTGTTTGTTTCATTGACATCATATATTGAATTGTTCTATTCATTTGAAGATGTTTATTCTCAATATCTTTTTGAAGTTGACTGACTTTATCCTGTAAAGTTTTAGGCGTAATAAATTGTGTCAATGTTGATGTACCATGCTTTTGTTGTTGCAGCATCGTATTCACCAGGTACTTCATATTATTCTGAATTTCATCGATTCGCTGAACCTTTTGTTCAACAAGCATATATGGATTCTTAAAAATATAATAATTCTCAAGCTGATTTAAGTGCTGCATTTGATGACGTAATATATTGTTCATTTTATGATTCATGAATTCACGTGCTTTATTAATCTGCGCATCTAATTCACGGACGTCTGGCGTTGCAAGAACGGCCGCTCCAGTAGGCGTTGGTGCACGTAAATCTGCTACAAAATCTGATAATGTTGTATCCGTTTCATGTCCTACTGCTGAGATGATTGGTGTGCGTGCATTATAGATGGCTTCAACAACAATGGATTCGTTAAAAGCCCATAAATCTTCGATTGATCCTCCACCACGTCCAAGAATAATTACATCAGCATCGATAGCATCTGCCTGTTCAATATTTTTTACGATATCTTCTTTAGCACCTGCACCTTGTACAAGTGTTGATATATACGTTACTTCTGCTAGAGGATATCGATTATTTAAAGTAGTACGTATATCCTGTACAGCCGCTCCTGTACTTGCTGTAAGAACTGCAATATGTTTCGGATATTTTGGTAAAGCCTGTTTATGTTCTCTATTAAAATATCCTTTTTCCTGAAACTCTTTTTTAAGTTGTTCAAATTTCTCATATAATAACCCAATACCATCAAGCGTCATCGTATTAACATACAATTGATAGTTGCCTCGTGCTTCATAAGATGAAACGCGACCGGTAATAAGTACACTATCTCCCTCTTTAGGAGTAAAAGATAATTTACTGGCATCACGACTAAACATCATACATTGAATAATGGCACCATTATCTTTTAATGCAAAATAATGATGTCCACTGGAATGACGCTTATAATTTGAAAGTTCACCTTTAATATAGACCTCCTGTAAATAAGGGTCTCTATCAAACTTTACTTTTATATATTTACTTAACGCACTTACCGTTAAATACTTTTCCATATCATCACTACGCTTTATTTTTTATTATTTCACTTAAAATACCGTTGATAAATTTATAGCTGTCATCATCACTATAAGTTTTCGCTAAATTTACCGCTTCATTGACAACTACTTTTTCAGGTGCATCAGTGTATAGCAATTCATAAGTACTCATTCTTAATATGATACGATCTATCTTATTGATACGGTCAAGCGTCCATTGTTTAAGATGCGGTGATATTTTACCATCGATTTCTGTTTCCTGAGCTTTCACACCACGAACGATTGATTCACAAAATTCATCCTTTAGAGGCGGTTCAATAATAAATGCTGTTGCTTCTTCAATTGTAATATCATGTTCTTTTGTTTCTAATTGAAATAATATTTGTACTGCATGTTGTCTTGATTCTGTTCTTGACATATGTTTCTCCTTCAAAAATTTAGAGGATGCAAGCATCCTCTAAATTAATTTTCTTTAAATTTTACATTAATGATATGCACATTGATTTGTTTCGGACTAATCGCAGTCATATTACCTAATGCATTTTTTATAGATTGCTGTACTTGTGTTGCCGTCTTAGAAATTTTTGTACCATAGTCGAAAGCACAGTATGCATCGATAATGATATCTTCACCCTTAACTTCCACGTTAACACCTTTTTGATTTTTAACGCCTAATTTATCGAGAGATTTGTTCTTTTGAACAAGTGATACACCTTTGACTTCAGATACAGCGATTGATGCGATGACTTCAATTACACTCGGTGCAATTTCAACTGTACCTAAATTGCCTTTTTTATTTGTTTCAATCATTGATATATGCCTCCCATCTCATATTAATACTATAACATGTTTTAAGTATAATATTAAATGCAAAATAAAAAAACGCATAAGCGCTTTTTTATGAAAGTATTTCATTTTGTTCTAAAAACTTCGTACTATATTTATTAGATTTAAAAATATCATTTTCCATTAATGCAAGATGGAAAGGTATCGTCGTATCCACACCGGTTACAACAAATTCATCTAGTGCACGTTTCGCGCACTCAATCGCTTCAGCGCGTGTTGGTTGATGTACGATTAATTTGGCCACCATCGAATCATAAAAAGGTGGGATTTTATAGTTCGTATAACACGCTGAATCTATTCTTACACCGTACCCACCTGGCACAACATATTGTGTAATTTGACCTGGAGATGGCATAAAATTCTTATAAGGATTTTCTGCATTAATTCTAAGTTCAATGGCATGTCCTGACATCTTAACATCATCCTGTTGTATTGTGAGTCTTTCCCCTGCGGCAATTTTTATCTGCCATTTCACCAGATCAATGCCTGTCACCATTTCAGTAACTGGATGTTCAACCTGAATACGTGTATTCATTTCCATAAAATAAAATGCTTTCGTTGCTAGATCATAGATAAATTCAACTGTACCAGCACCTTCATAGTTTACAGCTTCAGCTGCACGCACTGCTGCCTGACCCATTGCCGTTCTTGTCGTGTCATCTAAAATCGGTGAAGGTGATTCTTCTACAAGTTTTTGCATACGACGCTGAATGGTACAATCTCGCTCTCCGAGATGTATTACATTACCGTATTGATCGGCTAATATTTGGATTTCAACATGACGAAATTCTTCAATAAATTTCTCTAAATATAACCCTGGATTACCGAAAGCTGTAGCAGCTTCTTGTTCAGTCATCATATAACCATTGCGGAGTTCTTCATCATTTCTTGCTACACGAATCCCTTTTCCACCGCCACCAGCAGTCGCTTTTAAGATAACCGGATAACCCATTTGATTCGCAAGTGTCAATGCATCTTCAACACTTTCTAATAATCCGTCACTGCCAGGAACAACCGGAACATCAGCTTTTATCATTTCTTTCTTGGCTACGTCTTTGATACCCATTTTAGAAATAGAATAGTGGCTCGGTCCAATAAATTTAATTTGACATGCTTCGCACATTTCTGCAAAATTTGCGTTCTCAGCTAAAAAACCATATCCAGGATGAATACCATCGCAACCTGTAGAGCTTGCGATCATTAAAATATTCGGAATATTTAAATACGAATCTTTCGATTGTTTCGGTCCGATACAATAAGCTTCATCAGCAATTTGAGTATGTAAGGCATCACGGTCTGCCTCTGAATAGACAGCTACTGACTGTATATTTAACTCTTTTAACGCACGAATGATTCTTACTGCTATCTCGCCACGATTTGCGACTAATACTTTCTTCATATTATTTCACCTTAAATAACGGTTGTCCGTACTCAACCATTTGTCCATCTTCAACAAGAATTTCTACAATCTCTCCTGAGATTTCAGCCTGAATTTCATTAAATAATTTCATTGCCTCCAGAATACATACTGTACTGTCAGCATTGACTTTATCACCGACACTCACGTATGGTGCACTTTCAGGTGAAGGTGATTTATAGAATGTTCCGACCATTGGTGCGTTAATCGTCTTGCTAGTATCTATATGTTCTGCCTGTGTTATAGCGTTTGTTTGAGGTTGAGATTGTGTTTGTGACTGTATTTGCTGTGTAGGCATAACTGGTGCTGATGGTACTTCATATGTTGTAGTAATTGGTGTCTGTACTATTTCTTTTTCTTTTTTGATAACAATTTTATATTCATCCTGCTCTAAATTTAATTCAGTTAATGTTTTTGATGCGTCTATTAAATCTACAAGTTTTTTAATATCTTCAAATTTCATGATGTACCCCTTTTTTTATACAAGATTTTATGACTAGTTACTAATTTATTTTATCCTAGTGGTCAGACCAATACAAGAAAAAAATAAAAGACATGCAATATTGTAGTGAACCCAAAAAGTTGAACTTTTTATTAAGCTACTTTCATTAAAGCAAGATTTCTGTATTCTACAGGAGTCTTGCTTTTTAATTTTCTCTTCTTTCTGACGAAATTATAATATTCCATATAATCATTAATTTCCTCTTCTAACTCATCATACGAATCAAATGATTCACCATAAAACATTTCTTGTTTCAATATTCCAAAGAAATTCTCCATTGGAGAATTATCTAGACAATTACCTTTTCTAGACATGCTTTGA